>DYEP01000119.1 GCA_020725675.1 Symbiobacterium sp.
ACCATCAAGGATAATATCACGCTGCGCGTCCGCATGGTCGACTGTGTGGGATACACCGTGGAAGGGGCCCTGGGGTACGAGGATGGTACCGGTCCGCGGATGGTGATCACACCCTGGTTCGATTATGAAGTGCCGTTTGAAGAGGCCGCGGAGCTGGGAACAAGAAAGGTCATCGCAGATCATTCTACTTTGGGACTGGTCATCACCACTGATGGCAGCATCACTGAAATACCCCGGGAGAAGTATGTGGAGCCTGAGGAACGTGTGATTTCAGAGCTCAAGGCAATTGGTAAGCCCTTCGTAATCGTGTTGAATAGTACTCACCCGTTTGCTGAAGAAACCATGTCACTAGCGGGTGAGCTGGAAGAAAAATATGACGTGTCGGTGATACCGGTGGACTGCCACCAATTTACTCAGGATGACATAGCGCTAATCCTCGAACAGGCGCTCTATGAATTCCCGGTCAAAGAAGTAGACATAGACCTTCCTGACTGGGTGGAGGCTCTGGACACTGCGCACTGGTTCAGAGCCGGCATGGAGAAGGCGGTTTCCGCTGCCGTATCTCAGATAGAACGTTTGAAGGATGTGGAGAAAGCTGTAGACAGTCTCGGGAAGAACGAATTTGTGGCAGAGGTCTCGCTCAAGAACATGGAAATGGGTACCGGACGCGCCCGTTTGGCGATAAACATCAAGGAGGAAGTGTTTTTCGATGTGCTCACCGAGCTGACCGGCCTCAGCATGAACAGCCGGGCAGATATACTAAAGCACACAAAGGAGCTCGCCCGGGCAAAAACCGAGTACGACAAGATCGCGTCTGCGCTTGAAGAGGTCAAAGAATTCGGTTATGGAGTAGTGCCGCCTACGATGGCGGATATGATCTTCGAGGAACCGGAACTTATAAGGCAGGGAAACCGGTTTGGAGTAAGGCTCAGTGCGCGTGCTCCATCACTGCACTTCTTGAGGGCTGACATCGAGACCGAGGTCACACCAATAATGGGGACGGAGAAACAGTGCGAGGAATTGGTAAAATACCTGGTCGAGCAGTTCGAGGATGACCCAAAGAAGATCTGGAACTCCGACATTTTCGGTAAGCCCCTCTACGATCTGGTCAAAGAGGGTATACAGAACAAGCTGATGCGTATGCCGGAAAACGCTCAGCAGAAGCTGCAGGAGACTGTGGAACGTATCGTGAACGAGGGAAGCGGAGGGCTGATCTGCATCATACTATAGCACCTGCGATTTCAGACCCCGATATACGGGGATTTTTTTTGTTCAAAACTACGGTTCAAAGGAGTACCGGCCCCGGCACGGCCTCTCTTTGATCAATTGACAGCACACTATCCAAGTCCCGCAAAAGAGGTAGCGTTCTCTGGACCCTCGCACAACAGCATGATAAACTTAAATAGGTTAAATAATTTTGGATTGCACGGAGTCGGGCACAAGTACCTGCACGAGATGATGAGGAGGGGAAGAGACATGATCCTACCTGCCGCCGGGTTGACCACTGCCATGGGCATCATGCCCCACAAGGACGACAAGCGTGCGCTGGAACTTGCTCTATCAATGGACATTCCTTTTTGGCCGCAGCTCCCTCTTGCTGAGGCCACTGAGGATATGTACGTTCAGGCCGGGCGGGGCTTTCCCGGTTTGACGGAGCAGATGGTGTTTAACAGGGAACGGTTTGAAGGTGAACTCGAGAGCTATTTTAGCGGCGAACTCCCCGGCCTGCGCGAGTCTTCCAGGACGTATGGCGCGTTTCTTGAGGCTGACCTTGAATCGTATCTCATGGTGCGTGGCCAGAGCGTCGGACCTCTCAGCATGGGGCTGAAAATCCTCGACGAGCAAAAGAAGCCTATCATCTATTACGACGATGTCAGGGCGATACTCTATGATTTTCTACAACGCAAGGCCAATGAGCAGTACGATGAGTTGAGCGAGCGAAATGCCAGATGCTTCATATGGTTCGATGAGCCCGGTATTGAACTTCTATCCAGCGGGTTCACGGGATTTACCCTCGAGAAGGCGCAGGAGGAGTATACCATGTTTCTGGATGGCGTAAAAGGCCCGAGAGGTATACACCTGTGTGGGAACCCGGATTGGGACTTTCTTCTTGGTCTTGATCTTGATATTCTTTCCTTCGACGCGTTTCGGCTGGGGCACCTGGTGGTCAAGTATCGGGAACGTCTCTGCCACTTCTTGGACGGTGGTGGAATTATCGCCTGGGGGCTGGTGCCTACTCACCCGGAGATTCTCGCAGAGTTAAGCCCCCGCCAGCTCGCTGAGATGTTTGATAAACTAGCGAGCGCTCTAGAAAGACTCGGGTACAGCAGAGAACAGGTCCTGAAACGGTCGGTGTTCGCTCCCGCCACGTGCAATATCCTTGGCGTCGGATGCGAAGCGGCAGTGGAGACCGCCTTCTCTTATCTTGCGCAAACCGCACGCATCATCCGGGGTGCGTAGGTCGTTCCTTGGGAAGGAAAATGCATGTGGATGAAGTATTTTAGGAATATTACTATTTGGAGGGTCGCAGCATGGAGACCGATGAGGTGCTGGCGAGGTTGAGGTCAGCGGGACGCAAGGTGACGGAGCAGAGAAGGGTTATTATCGAAGCCCTCTCCCGGTTTGGTTCTCCGGTGACCGCGCGCAGGATCCACCGTGAAGCCTCAAAAGCGATGCCAGGCATAAGCCATGATACCGTTTACCGGAATCTCGAGATGCTGTGTAAGACCGGTACTGTAGTTCAAATCCGAGCCAAAGGCGCGTCATTGTTCGAACTACCGGAGGGTCATCACCATCACATGGTTTGTGTGAAATGCAGTAAGGTGCTGTGCGTCGAATGCTGCCCACTGTCGTTTGAGGAGAAAATGCTCGCCAGACAGCATGGTTTTCGAGTGCTCGGCCACCACCTGGAGTTTTACGGGTTATGCCCGGCTTGTAACGATACCGGCTGAAGGAGAGAAATGTCGCGTGCGTAGGGGGTTTTTAGTGCGGTTTGTATTGCTGGCGATGATATTATTCCTCGAACCCGGGTGTGGCCTTCTGAGGACCGCGCCTGTAGTACGGCCGACCAGGGCAGTAGTGGTAGCAAGTATATACCCGCTGGCCAGCATAGTACAGTCGATAGGAAGGGACGAGGTACATGTTATTACGCTGGTGCCCGCTGGAGCGAGCCCACACACCTTTGAAGTCACCCCAGGGCAAGTGAAGGACTTCGCCCGGGCGGAGCTGTTCGTTCAAGTCGGAGCAGGACTTGATACGTTTGCGGAAAAACTGGTAACGGCGCAGTCTTCTGCAATGAAGACACTGACTATCACGGATAACCTTGATATGCTGCGGTACGAACACGAGGAGCTGGACGCGGATGGTCACGAGCATGGCCATTTTGATCCGCATGTGTGGCTCGATCCCTTGATCGTGAAGGAGCATATCGCTCCGCTGGTGGCTGCCGCTCTTATGGAAATGAGACCGGAGATGGCGGCACGGATTAGGGATAACCTTGCTGAGTTCCGGTCCGAGGTAGAGCAGCTGCATGCGGAGCTTGAAGAGATGTTCAGACCCTACGAAGGACGGTCTTTCATTTGTCTGCACGCAGCCTGGGGATACCTTGCTGCACGGTACAACTTGAGGACCATTGTGGTCCAGGAGTTCCCCTCGCGGGAGCCTTCTGCCGGGTGGCTCGCACAAGTTGTGGACCTGGCAAAACGCGCGGACGTGAGCGCGGTTGTGATAGAGCCGCAGTTCAGCCCCAAAGCAGCGCAGACCATCGCAGAGGAGATAGGGGCACAGGTTGTCACCCTCGATCCGTTGGGCGGGCCGGGTCTGCCGGGATACCAGACGTACATCGAAATGATGAGGACTAACGCGTTGTCCCTTTTGCGTGCGCTGAAGAAGGTGGAATCATGAGCGAAGTGCTTGTGAGCCTGGATCGGGTGTGGGTCGCATACAACTCCCGAGTAGTGCTGGAAGATGTGAGTCTTAAGCTCAGACCGGGAGAACTCATCGGCGTGGTGGGTCCAAACGGTGCTGGCAAGACCACGCTCATGAAGACCATCATCGGGCTTTTGCGTCCGGTGCGCGGGGAAGTAAGGGTGCTTGGGCAGGACCCCGCACACAGTCCCCGGGTGCGCAGGGCTATCGGCTATCTCCCACAGCGCCCCTCACTTAGCTCGAGATTTCCCCTATCCGTTAAAGACGTGATTTCCATGGGGCTGCTGGGCAAGACCGCTTTGGTATCCGGAGGCTCGCACAGGGCGATGGTACAAGACGCGGCGGAGGCGGTGGGGCTTCTGCCGGAAATCCACACGCCCATAGGTGAGCTGTCAGGAGGACAGCAACAGAGGGCGCTCTTGGCCCGTGCCCTGGTTTCTAAACCTGCCGTGCTTCTTCTTGACGAGCCTACTGCGGGGCTTGACCCCCCAACTCAGGCCCAGTTTTACCGGCTTTTGAAGACTATCCAGTCGTCGTCGGGGGTAGGAATCCTGGCAGTATCCCACGACATTGCGGCCATTACATATGTCGCCAACGTGGTGGTATGCGTAAACCGCACTGCACACGTGCACGAAAGGCCCTTTTCCGAACTCTTTCAAAACGACGGCCGGGACTACAGGTGCGAATACGAAGCCATTGTCGAGCACAGGGGGAGGCATGCGGGGTAGTGGAGATGCTGGCGTATGCGTTCATGCAGAGGGCCCTGTTTGCAGGGATAATGGTGGGCATTCTGTGCTCTGTTGTCGCAGTATTCGTAGTACTTAAGAGAATGGCGTTTGCGGCGATGGGTCTGTCTCATGCAGCGTTTGGCGGAGTGGCCCTCGGCCTCTTCTTACGAATCGACCCTGTGTTCACTGGCGGGCTGTTTAGTATCTTCATTTCATGGATCATCGCGTTTGTTTCAAGAACAGGGAGGGTCGATGAGGACACATCCATAGGAATACTGTTCTCCGCTGCGATGGCTGCAGGCATAGTTCTGGCTGGGCTTACGAAGGGGTATTACTCAGATGTGTTCAGCTACTTTTTCGGCAACATCCTCGCAGTGAGCGGGCAGGATCTGGTTGTACTCGGCAGCCTGGGCGGGATCGTGCTTCTCACCCTGGCTGTGTTTCACAAGCCATTGCTTTTTATCTGTTTTGACGAGGAGGCAGCTGAAGCATCAGGGCTTCCGGTTGCTCTTCTTTACTACGCACTGTTCACTGCGGTCGCTGTTACCGTCGTACTGGCGGTCAAGGTGGTGGGCGTTGTACTCGCTTCGGCACTCTTGGTGATCCCTGCGGCCACAGCGCTTGAGCTCAGCAGTAACTACCGCCCGGTGGCTGTGATTTCTGTAGTAAGCGGTGTCGCATCGAGCGTCGGGGGTCTCACGCTGTCATATATGCTCGACATCCCTTCGGGTGCCTCCATTGTGCTAGTAGCAGCTGTCCTGTTCGCCGTGGCGTTCAGCGTTTCGCCCAGACGTACATATGTAACTTGGCTGAGGAGCGTGGTACGAACGCGTCGTAAGAACGCGACTTCTGGTGTGAAGAAAGCGTAGCGCCAGCACTGACGGTGATGCTAGCGATGACGACAGGTCGGATATAGCAAAAGAGCACATGAAAAGCCCATTTGTACTCTGGGCATATTGAGCATACTAAAAATGCTTGTTTAACAAGGTTGAAATGAACTATAGTGTAGGTTATAATACTGTTGTGTCGGGCCGTGGCGCAGCTTGGTAGCGCGCTTGAATGGGGTTCAAGAGGTCGCTGGTTCAAATCCAGTCGGCCCGACCAGATAACATCCCGCTCGATATTTAAGGCGGGTTATTTTTTTATTTCCGATTAACTCCCTGGACATCTATGGGCAAAAATCACAAAGCGCGGTCTTGTTCATACTCACCGTAAACTCTCAGTACGGGCGCCCGCCTGATTCTTTCGCCCTATCCTATTTTTTCCTGCTGCAACAAGGCCGATTTTAACAGATACCGCGCTTGGCATCATCTGCTGCGTATTCCAGCGTCGTGCAGCTAGTTTTCCGCCAATTGGGTGGAAATCTTTTATTCACCCACTCCGCTGGACATCATAACATAGTCGGGGTGGTGACAGTTGCGGGTGCTGTTTGTGTCAAGACCTGCGGAAGGCGGCATAAGAAGACATCTTAAGCTGTTACGCTGCGAACTGAAAAGTCGCGGAGTAGATATCGCAGTTGCTGGTCCTGATGCGTCCGAAGCGGCAACATACCCGTGTAACATTACTGATGGAATACATCCCGGTTCGGATTTTGTGGCGTGTAGGCAAATAAGGGAGGCGATTTCCCACTTTGGGCCCGATGTAGTTCACTACCATGGCTTTAAGGCAGCGCTCCTTGGCAGGTCTCTGAACGTAGATGGTATACCTGCCGTCTGCACGCTTCACGGTTTTATGCTCCGTGACGGAATATACAAGCGGGTAGGTCCATTGATGGCAGCGGTAGAGCGGTGGCAGTCACGTCGCACTGACGCTTATATCGCCGTATCAAACGCCTTGAAGCAACACTTCGTGCAATCAGTGGGCCTTCCTGAGGCTAAGATCGTTGTCATACCCAACCCTGTGGAGGTGCCGCCAGTCGAAGCAATAGGTTCCCGGCCGGCCGGTTCTCTCCAGGTAATTGGTACATCAGGCAGGCTTGTACGCGAAAAAGGTCTTGATACGCTGATCGATGCAGTAAAGGCACTGGGCGATGCAGCTCCCGTCCTCTTGCGGGTGGCCGGGGACGGTCCTGCACGCGAGGAACTGCAACAGAGGGTCAGGAAACACCATTTGGAGAGCAAGGTGACCTTCCTTGGGTACGTAGATGACATGTATGGCTTCTTTGCAGGAATTGATGTTTACGTTCAGCCTTCGGTGAGCGAAGGCTTCGGTCTTGCTTGTGCAGAAGCGATGGCTATGGGTATTCCGGTGGTCGTGTCCGATGCAGGAGGGTTGTCCGAGCTGGCAGGGCACGGCGAGTTCGGGCTCGTGTTCCCCACAGGTCGCACAGAAGCTCTTTCCCAGGCTATAAGCCGCCTGTTGGCCGACAAAGAGTTGAGAGACGAGCTTGGTCAGAAGGGAAGGGAATCGATACTTTTGCGGTTCTCTCCGGCTGGCGTAGCGGACAAGACGCTCGCGCTATACCAGAGCATATTGGATAGGACGACATGAAGGAGCGGGCGATGATAGCCGTTAGAAAAGCAGCAACAGTGGTATTTTTAATCATGTCAATGTTGCTATTTACGATGAGGACTCCAAGCCCAGCCTGGGCCTCCCTCAGAGTGTTTATCGTGGTGATACCATACCTGGAGTGGGAGGACCTGGGTTCCGGCGCGTTTGGTGACATGCTAGACTCCAGTGCTCTGGGGCTCATGGTCACAAACACAGCCGGAAAGAGGGGAGACCTGTCAGGATACGTGACGATAGGGGCTGGTTCAAGAGCTGTGGGTCCTGCTGCCGGCAACGCGCATGAGACCTCAGATGATGAGGTACGCGCGTTGTATGCGCTGCAGACTAACACTGAAGTAGACGCGTCAGAATGGGAAGTGGTGCACCTCGGACTGGCCCAACTGGTCTCAGAAAACGCCCGCGTACATCATATTGTGCGGCCAGGATTGGTTGGTGAAATCCTGAGCCAGCATGGGATCACCACGGCTGTGTTTGGAAATGCGGACCTTGAAGGCCAGATCCAACGCGCGGCGTCCACTATCATCATGGATACCCTGGGCCGGGTGAAAAAAGGAGTGCTTGGACAGGAACTGTTGCTTCGTGACAAAACGAGGCCGTTCGGCATCAAATCAGATTTCGCGCGGCTACTTGAACTGGCGCTGTCGGTGAAGGCTCCGGCCGTGATCGTGGTGGAGACGGGCGATCTATACCGGGCCGAGGAGTATGAACTGGACATACTGCCGGAGGCAAGAACGATGGTACGAGCGCGCGCGCTCCACGAGATCGGGATCTTCGCTCAACAGCTGGCCGCATCACTGGCTCCTGAGGACGAGCTGTTTATTTTGGCTCCCGTGCCTGGAAGAAGCTCGCGAGCCGCAGGAAGCACCCTGGTGCCTTTTGCAGCCTACGGTGGCAGGTTCAAAGAAGGTGTACTCACCTCCCCGTCCACAAGGAGGCGGGGGATCGTACTCAACACGGACGTAGCGGCAACAGTGTTGTCCCGGTTCGGGCTCCAAGCAGATGAGACGTACGGAAGGCCTATGGAAGTGCTCGTATCCGAAAGCAGCTGGAGCGAGCTCTCGATGGAGAGGCAGAGGATACTAGCCAATCATGGTATACGCTCCGCGCTGCTCAAAGCATACATCCTCGCCTCCGTAATCGTGCTGTCCGCCGGCGCATACTCCCTATATTTCAAGCGCAGGTGGCTTCACGGGCTGGGTCCCGCCCTGGTTTCGCTGGCGCTGGTGCCTCTCATTATGCTTATCGTGGGCGCCCTGCGCATCAGTTCCACCGGAGGTGCGCTGGCCATATCGTTTGTTTTGGCAGTCCTTTTAGGCTGGGTCACGTCTTTTGCAGTGCGCGGTAGGTGGGTGCTGTGTTTTTTTGTCGTGGGTGGCCTCACCCAGGCGGTGCTGTTGCTTCAGGTAGTGTCGGGGGGTCACTTGCTCGGAGATACCCCACTTGGGTATTCGACCATCGGCGCGGCCCGGTTTTATGGCATCGGAAACGAGTACATGGGAGTGTTACTCGGAGGTACAATAGTAGCCGTATCCGCCGCCAGAGATCTCTTCGGAACAAGCGGGCTAGTGCGCTGGCTTACAGCAGCACAGATGGGTATGACGGTGCTGGTCACGGGGCTGCCATCGCTCGGCGCCAACTTCGGCGGTGGTCTGAGCGCTGCTATTGCGTGGGGATACCTTGAGACAAGGCACGCGAAAAGGCGGATCGGTTTCCCGGCCGCGTTAGCTCTTTGTGCGTCGCTTGGTCTTTCAGTGGCGTTGCTCATGGTGTTTTCTGACGTTTCCGAAAGTACCCGTTCGATGTCGCACATCGGCGGTTCTATGATTACTCTGCTACTGAAAGGGCCTGCGGTTGCGCTTCAGACCGTCGCACGCAAGGTGGATATGAATATCAGGCTGATTAGGTACACGTTGTGGACCAGGGCGTTACTAACTGCCGTGGGATCATATGCGCTGCTTGTACACCGTCCTGCAGGTATCTACAGGGCGGTTGTCGCGAAATACTACTACATGACTTCGGGATTTGCGAGCGTAGCAGTGGCAGCGGTTGCGTCGTTTGTACTTAACGATTCTGGAGTGGTCGCGGCGGCTACCACAATGATCATAGGCTCTGCGGCCGCAATAGTCCTGAGCCTCAAAGAGTGGGAAGAGCAAGCAGTCTCTTGATTAACAAAATCCGTTTTTCCTTGACAACAGGCCGGAATCTGTTACAATTTTATTGTCCCACACGAAGTTAAAAGGGAGGTCGTGAGACCGCAAAAACATAAAAGGGGGTTGATAATGAAATGAACAGCGCTTTGGGCCGTCATGTGCTCGCAGAAGTTTATGGGTGCAAACCGCACGTACTGGATAACGTCGAATCTGTCGAAAAGATCATGGTAGACGCAGCGCTGGCAGCTGGGGCGGAAATCAGGGAAGTGGCATTTCACAAATTCAGCCCTCAGGGTGTAAGTGGGGTAGTTGTGATATCCGAATCTCATCTTGCGGTACACACATGGCCGGAGCTGGGGTACGCAGCAGTGGATGTTTTCACGTGCGGCGAGAAGGTAGACCCCTGGGTAGCATGCAATCACATCGTGAAGGAGTTTGACGCTACCAACGTGACGGCTTCGGAGATGAAAAGAGGCATCATGCAACCCCAGGCAAAGACTGCGCTGGCAGGATAAAACAAACGGAAGGTGATTTTTATCAGTCGACAAAGAGCAAAAAAGGAGCAGTCAGACACGTAAAGCCCTACGGTGAGCGTCTCTTGAGACTAAACCGTAGGGCTTAAGTTTTTGGTAAAGAAGGGATCTTTAGGATTTGGGAGAAGAGATATTTCTGTCTAGATGCAAAAGGAGTGATACTGTGAACGAGTTGCTGACGATGCTGAAGGAACTTACCGAGTGTTCGGGAGTGCCGGGACATGAGGTAGAGGTGCGCCAGGTAATCAGAAAACACGTAGCCCCGTACACAGAGATTACCCAGGACAGGCTGGGCAGCATCATTTGCATGAAGAAAGGCGTGTCAGAAGAACCCAGGATCATGCTGGCGGGGCACATGGACGAGATCGGTTTTATGGTTACACACATTACCAAGGAAGGCTACCTCAAGTTTCAGCAGCTGGGCGGCTGGTGGGATCAGGTGCTCATGTCCCAACGGGTAATCGTGAAGACAAGGAAAGGTGACGTGCTTGGCGTCATCGGGTCAAAGCCGCCTCACCTGATGGATGCTGAAGAGCGGCGGAAGATGGTGAAGAAAGAGGACATGTACATTGATGTGGGCGCGTCCAGCAGGGAAGAAGTCCAGCAGTTCGGAGTCCGCCCGGGTGATCCCGTGGTACCTGCGAGCGACTTCAGTGTGATGACCAATCCAAAGTACCTGCTTGCGAAGGCGTGGGACGACAGGGTTGGGTGCGCGCTTTTCATTGAGACAATAAAGAGACTAGGCCAGGATCATCCAAATACAGTGTACGGTGTGGGAACGGTCCAGGAGGAGGTGGGCCTTCGCGGTGCAGCAACCAGCTCTTACGTAGTGCAGCCTCACGTCAGTTTTGCGTTGGAAGTCTCAATTGCCAACGACACTCCCGGAGTCGCAGAGCATGAAGGACAGATCAAACTAGGAGGAGGTCCCGCGATCCTGGTGTACGACGCCAGTCTAGTGCCCAACGCGCGACTGAGGGATCTGGTGATTGACACAGCGCAGGAGGAGGGCATCAGCGTTCAGTTCGGCAGCATGTCGGCCGGGGGCACCGACGCTGGGCGGATCCAGCTCACTTCAGCGGGAGTGCCAAGTCTTGTCATCGGGGTACCTACAAGATACATACACTCACACCAGGGGATAGTACAATTGGACGATTTTGAGAATACTGTACGCCTGATGGTGGCTACAATAAAGAAGCTTGATAGTAAAACCGTGGAATGGCTGGTGGAGTAAAGTGATGGAGAAGAGTTTTGTGATGATTAAGCCCGACGGAGTGCAGCGCGGATTGGTGGGGGAGATTATCGGCCGCCTAGAACGCTGCGGGTTGAAATTGCACGCGCTTAGGCTCCTTCAGATAGATCGCCAGCTGGCTGCGGAGCACTACAGGCAGCACGAAGGGAAGGCCTTTTACGAGCCGCTGCTTTCATATATCACATCAGGCCCCGTTGTGGCGATGGTGTGGGGCGGACCTCGGGCGGTTGCGCTTGTCAGAAAACTCACAGGAGCAACCGATCCGCAACAGGCCCAACCGGGTACTATACGCGGAGATCTGGCGCTCGATATCGGCAAGAACATTATTCATGCATCAGATTCAGTGGAAGCCGCAGAGCGAGAAATTTCGTTATTCTTTAAAAAGGACGAAGTACTGGAACACGACAGAGCCGTTGACGCCTGGCTATATTGAAACGGCTTTTTCTCGGCAGGCGCCGCTGAACGCGGGCGTCTGCCTTCTCGTTTGTTGGGAGCATGCAGGACTACAAATGCAAAGGCGGGGATGCCGGTGCGTCTGGTAGGTGCTGCGATGGTACTGGCGCTTGTGCTGCTTGTATATGCCGCTTTCATCGAACCAAACTGGCTTCGGGTGGTCAGGTTTACCCTTGCTATAGAGGGGCTCGGCCACGCTTTTGAGGGGTTCCGGATAGTGTTCCTATCAGATCTTCACGGCAGGGGATCTTTAGCAGGAAGGCCCATTTGTGAGCTGGTCTGTTCGCTGCAGCCAGACCTAGTGGTGATCGGTGGAGACGTTGTGGCAAAACGCTCCGGAGGAGTACCACCCCGGTGGCTCTCGCTTCTTGCCTCCAGGATACCGACAGTTGTGGTACCGGGAAACCATGACGTGCGCCACGGGGATGCTCTGTCTGACCTTGCGCGGGGAGCCACAGTACTCAAGAACACGTCCATACGACTTCAAAAGAACGGTTCCTCTCTCTGGCTGGCGGGATGTGACGACGAACAGTCCGGCAGGGCAGACCCTGCCGCGGCTCTTGGCGGAACTGGTCATCCGGTCATCCTCATTTCTCACTCACCCGACGTTGTACTTCACCCCTCTGTGCAGACAGTCAGTGCGGTGCTGGCGGGTCACACCCATGGCGGCCAAATTTGTTTGCCATTTTTCGGCGCGCTGTTCACCAATAGCGTGCTGCCGAAGCATACTGCCCGTGGATGCAGCGTCGTTAGGGGAGTCAGGCTCATCGTGACTGCTGGTATCGGAGCGAGTCTTCTGCCCTTCAGATTCTTGTGCCGTCCCGAGTTGTGGGTTATCGTACTTCGTCCGGAGAGGAAAACAGCGGGGATTCGGTGAAGACATGCAGAAGGCCGGAAAGAATCAGAAGTGGAGGCTGAATGAATGATACTGGTAGGAACAGCGGGATTCTCCTATGCTGACTGGCGAGGGATGTTCTACCCTGAGACAATAAAAGCAGGGGATATGCTCACTTTTTACTGCAGGCACTTCCCCTGCGTTGAGATAGACTTCACTTACTACCAGATGCCTGCGAGAAGGACCATAGAGGGACTCGTAAAGAAGGCGCCTGACGACTTTTCTTTCATTATCAAAGCGAACAGGAAGATGACTCATGAAATAGGCGATGCGTCCTCAGTAAAAGAGGCGTTTGGTGCATTCGCCGGCTCGATAACACCGCTTATGGACGCAGGAAAGCTCGGAGGAGTACTTTACCAATTCCCGTTTGCCTTCCGCCCAACCCCTGCGAATGTCAGTTACCTCAAGTCATTGCCTGAACGTATTCCTGGAGCTGCTGTGATAGTGGAGTACAGGAACGCTTCGTGGTATGCACCTTGGGTGTTCACCATGATGAAGGAGGCGCAACTCGCATTTTGCTCGGTTGACGAGCCGAACATCAAAGGTTTAATGCCCCGAGTCGCTTTAGCGACTGCAACTCCCGGGTATGTGAGGTTTCACGGACGGAACAAGGAGAAATGGTATAACCACATCACCGTTTCCGAGCGCTACGACTACCTTTATTCACGCGAGGAACTTATGGAGTGGGTCGACAGGATCAGGGAGCTCGACCGCCAGGCAGGTCTCACTTACGTCATATTCAACAACTGCCACCACGGCTCGGCTCCCAGGAACGCGTTGGACATGAAATTGCTTCTTGAGGCCGGCACGTCCTGAAGCTCCGACCATTTTCGCTCAAGTGGACAATAGTTGCAAGTCGCCCGGAAGACGCGACTCAAAATTAGAGCATAGTGTGGCCCTTTACTCCTCCCAAAATGGCATGTATGATTGTGATGTGGAGGAGACCGTCTCCTTTATGTCTTTAATGGAAAGGCGGAAGAACACGCGACGATGTCCAACCAGACGGCAAGCAACGAGCTCCTGGGCAAGGCTACAAGACGAAATTACTACCTCCTCATACTAGATGGAATTTTCTTCTACATTGGTCAGGCATTTTGGGAACCCACGTCGGTAGTCCCGGCGTTTGTGGCGGCTCTGACCGGTTCGGAGCTGATGGTGGGTCTTGTTAGCGCAGTGAGGTACGGCCTATGGCTCGGACCTCAACTCCTTGTCGCGCACTATGTGGAGAGGCTCCCGTACAAGAAGGGTGTGGCGCTGGGCGCCTTGGCTGTAAACAGACCGGCTATCCTTTTGATTGCCATAGCCACCTACGTACTTTGGCCCAATGCTCAGCTTTTGACAGTTGTATTCTTTGCGTTATACATCGTCGTCTGGCTAGGGGAAGGGATCACTTCCGTCCCTTGGACAGATGTGCTGGGTAGAGCCACCGATCCCCGCCGGCGCGGCTCGCTCATCGGGACCATGCAGTGTATTGGAGGCGTCGGGGCGTTCGTTTCAGGGATCATCGTTTCACGCATTTTGTCAAGCGACGCTCTCGAGTTTCCCTACAATTATGCACTGCTGTTTCTCGTCGCTGCAGTCATCACCAGCTTGTGTGCAGTTGCATTTTTCTTTGTGATTGAGCCGCCAGGCAAGGCGCGGAAACAGCGGGAACCGGTGATGACGTACGTGAGGAGCGTGCCCGGCCTCTTGACCGGAAACGCCATGTACAAGGACGCGGTGATCACCCGAATCATGGGAGCATCCATCTTCTTGTCCATGCCTTTTTATGCGGTGCACGCAAGAAATCTCGGAGTCTCAGCGGCGTACCTTGGTGCGTTTGTATCTGCGCAAATGCTTGGCAGTACACTGGGAGGTGCCATTCTGGGGAGAATAAGCGACACGAAAGGAAACAGACTGGTAATCCTTATTACGCTTAGTTGCACCATGCTCGCTCCCGTCTTGTGCCTGCTTGCCACCTTCTTTGGTGGGCCCTTGCGGGTGGTGCTGTTTCTGCTCGTGTTCTCCTGTCTCGGCGTGTTTGGGTCAGGATCCTGGATGGGTTTTGTGAACTACATCATTGATTGCACCCCGGAGGATAGGCGGCCTACTTACCTTGGAGCAGTTAATACCATTATTGCTCCGACTACGCTTCTCCCTATTGTGGGAGGCGTCATTGTTCGTCGGTTTGGCTATATCTCACTGTTTGCCATAACTGCAGCGCTATTGTGTGCCGCGGTGTTCTGGGGCAGACGGCTCAAAGAACCAAGGCATATCGAAAGGGGGATACCCACATGATCGCGATTATAGGCGGAACGGGTGTCTATGACGCCAAGCTGCTTCATGAAGTCAGGGAGCGCGTGATCAACACGCCGTTTGGCGAAACGCGCGTAAAAACAGGCGTATACCACGGCAAAGAATGTGTGTTTGTTGCCAGACACGGCTACGCACACACAGTCCCCCCACACTTGATCAACTACCGTGCGAATATCTGGGCGCTGGCAAGCCTTGGTGTACAAGCGGTGTTTGCCACAGCCGCAGTAGGTTCGCTGAACCCGGACATGCCTCCAGGCTGCTTTGTTGTGGTAGACCAGTTCATAGACATGACATCGGGCAGACCATCCACTTTCTTTGAAGGGGGCGAAACGGGAGTAGTCCATACGGACTTCACCGACCCGTACTGCCCCTCGCTTCGTGCTCTCCTGGCAAGAAGCCTTGACGAGCTGAACATCCGTTACCACGAGGGTGGAACCTACGTGTGCACCAACGGTCCGCGATTTGAAACCCCTGCGGAAATACGTGCGTACCGTATCCTTGGAGCGGATCTTGTGGGCATGACAAACGTGCCTGAAGTAGTGCTGGCGCGTGAAGCAGGGCTGTGCTATGGTCTTGTCGCTATGGTCACGAATTATGCGGCCGGCATTTCAACGGAGCCTCTCACTCATGAGGAAGTGCTCAACGTGATGAACAGTAATCAAACAGCGCTTCAAAAACTTCTCGCAGAGTGCATCAAGCATTTCCCTGAGGAAAAGGGCTGTATCTGCAGGGTTTCGGGAGTCCATTTCCAAAACCTCTGGCCTTGCGAAAGGGAGTGAAAAGCTGTGAGCAGAATCAGACAGGGAGCGGACCCCGCTGCCGGGCTGATGAAGGTCGGATGGGCAAAGGCGCACATGCCGGTACTGTCCATCCTCGCAGAAGAATTTGCCCGGGAGAAGGTGCTGGAAGGCCTGACAGTAGGCATATGCCTCCACCTTGAAGCCAAGACCGCATGCCTTGCGCTGGCACTCCAGGACGCAGGGGCGCGGGTGGGTATATGTGGCAGCAACCCTCTCTCAACCCAGGACGACGTGGCTGCGGCCCTTGCTTCAAGCGGTGTTGAGGTATTTGCCTGGCATAACCCTGACAAGACTCAGTACCTGGCATTCATTCATGATGTGCTTGATCTATCTCCGGATATCGTCATAGACGACGGGGGGGATCTGGTGAGCACTATCCATACAGAGAGGCGTGAGCTCATAGGAAAAGTGATCGGCGGTTGCGAGGAGACTACCACCGGCCTTCGTCGCCTGAGGGCTATGGAAAGGCGTGGCGAGCTTGCGTTTCCCATGGTCGCAGTGAATGATGCCAAGACTAAGTTCCTGTTTGACAATAGATATGGTACCGGACAATCCGTGTGGGACGGTATTATGCGCACGACGAACCTTGTTGTGGCAGGAAAAACGGTGGTAGTGGCAGGCTATGGTTGGTGTGGAAAGGGCGTAGCCAACAGGGCCCGGGGTCTCGGGGCGCGCGTGGTGATCACCGAGGTTGACCCTGTCAAAGCTGCCGAGGCTTACATGGAGGGATTCCTACCCATGCATTCTCTCGAGGCTGCGGAGGTGGGTGATATCTTCATCACCGTTACGGGCTGCGCGAACGTGTTTTCCAAACCACATTTTGCCAGGATGAAGGACGGTGCCCTGCTGGCCAACGCTGGGCACTTTAACGTGGAGATCGACCTTTCGTCCTTGGACCGGATTGCCAAAGCCAGGTGCCGGGTCAGACCTAATGTGGACGAGTACACGCTACCCGACGGCAAGCGGCTGTACGTGCTCGCAGAGGGGCGGCTGGTCAATCTTGCCTCCGGAGACGGCCACCCGGTAGAGATCATGGACCTGAGTTTTGCCGTTCAGATGTTATCAGTCGCTTACCTCGCGACGGAAGCAAAGCACATGCCGCCGCGGGTACTGCCTGTTCCGGAATGGGTGGATCAACGAGTGGCTTTGGCTTTTCTGAAGGCGCGATCGGTTCGGATTGATACGCTAAGCGAGGAACAACAACGATACTATGATGGTGCAGGTGGTGAGGACAAATGAAAACAGCGATTATTGGGGGAACGCTTATCACGCAGGACCCTCGGACCGGAGTAGTGGATCGTGGCACGGTGATTATCGAAGACGGCACCATTACCCAAGTGCTAGCGGAAGGCTCTACAGTTTCAGCTGACGTAAATATTGACGCAAGTGGATGTGCTGTGATACCCGGGCTCATAAACGCACATACCCATGCCGCCATGACTCTCTTTCGTGGCTATGCCGATGATCTGCCGCTTTTTGCCTGGCTTCGTGAACGGATCTGGCCTGTGGAGGCCCGCCTCACTGCCGAGCATGTCTACCACGGAACGCGACTGGCCATTGCGGAAATGCTGCTTTCGGGAATCACCTGCTTTGCTGACATGTATTTTGAGATGGAAGCAGTAGCACAGGCTGTACGTGAGTCGGGTATCAGAGCGGTGCTGTCAAGGGGCATCATCGCGGACAGTGCAGAGAGCGGTATGAACGAAGCCGTGGAGTTGTTTCTGAAATACCATGGCAAGCACCGTATCCAGGTGATGCTGGGGCCTCATGCGCCATACACCTGTCCTCCGGACTTCTTAGTGGAGGTGGGGAAAGAGGCTCGGAGGCTCGGCGCACGTGTACATATTCATCTTGCTGAAACCTGGGCAGAAATAGAGGAGATGAAGGAGAAGTACGGGCGGCGACCGGCAGAGATCCTGGTAGACTCGGGCATCACTCAAGCCGGAGTCTTGTGCGCGCACTGCGTCCACGTGGACAAAGAGGAAATCCGTCGGCTTGCGGAGGCGGGGGCGGGCATAGCGATGTGCCCTGTGAGCAACGCCAAATTGGCAGCGGGATTTCCCCCGGTGAGCGCCTGGCTGGATTCCGGGACCGGGGTGGGCCTTGGTACCGACGGTGCCGGTTCAGCAGGTAGACTCGATCTTTTTGATGCCATGCGGGCTGCATCCTCTGGCGAAAAGCTGGCCTCTATGGATCCGCGAAAGGCCAGCGCGCCGGAATTACTGGCCGCAGCTACCTCCGGGGGTGCGAGGGCGCTCGGCATTGACCACCTCACGGGGTCAATCAGTGAAGGAAAACTCGCCGACCTGGTAGTAATTGACCTTAATACCCCGTGGACTCAGCCGGTACACGATCCAGTATCCACTGTGGTGTATTCGGCGACGACGGAAAACGTAAAGCACGTGTTTGTAGAGGGTCAACAACTGGTAAAAGACCGGATGCTCACATATGCAGACATAGATGACATCATCGGTGGTGTGAAACGGGCAACGCGTTCACTGTTCGTTGGCAGGTGACCCATATGTTCGACCCGGTAATCTTTGACATGGACGGTACGCTGGTGGACTCGTTTGAGGCTATTCTGTTGGCATTTAATTATGCTATGGAGAGCATGGGAAGACCCAAAGTCACGCACGACGAGCTGCTACCTGTGATGGGAGTTGCGCTGAAGGATATCTTCAGACTTTACTTACCAAAAGAGCGTATAGAGGAGGCTGTCCATCTTTACAGAACATACCAGGCCGGCATCATCCTGGAGCACACACGCGTACTGGATGGTGTGTTCCTGACTCTCCAGGAACTCTCCAAGATGGGCGTGCGGATGGGCATAGTGACGAATAAGCCAGTTGATGTAGCGCTGAGAGTGCTGAGGCATGTGGAGATTGGACCGTTCTTTGGAGCTGTGGTCGGTTTGGATGAGGTGAGCCGACCCAAACCGGACCCCGAAGGGCTTTTCCTCTGTCTGAGCCGCCTGGGCAAGAGCGCCGCGCAATGCCTTTACGTGGGCGACTCGTACATCGACATGGACACAGCTCTTGCCGCGGGCGTTGAGTTCCGGCTCGTGTCCACAGGAGCCTTGAGCGCAGAAGACCTCAGGCGCCGCGCCAGGCAGCGGGTTATTTCGGCGCTCCCCGAGATCTTAAACTGTTATCACCGAAACGACGGCAACTGCAGCGAGCAGCGCCAGCATGGAGGGAAGGTATCGTAGAAACACTTTCCAAGGGCGCACACTGAAATACTGGCATGTGAGCAGCTGGCATAAATGGATCGGAGACGTCATGTAAGAGACGAAAGACGCCGCATACGCGAGCATGGCATAGGTTGCTGGAGTGCTTCCGGCAAATGGCCGGAGGATGGGGAAGGAAACTGCCACGGTAACTGAAACGGAGCCTGTGACGAACCCAAGGAGCAGCGGTATGAGGAAGAACAACAAAGACTTGCTGACTCCAGAGTCGACTAGCGCACCGATTATGGAACTGACCGCCGGTGCTTCTTGTACCATGCCCCTAAAGATCATGATGGCCAGCATGGAAAGGGACGTCCACCAGTCAACCAAACCCAACGCGCTGCGGATGGAGATCTGTTTACGCGCCTGGACAAGCGCTACCGCTGCTCCTATGCCAAGGCTCAGGGGCAATGGGGTAGACAGCGCTCCGAAAGTCAGAAGCGCCACCAGGATGGGTGCAGCGCTTGATACAAAGGAGCGCGCAGTGTGTTTTAAGGGCTTTGAAGGCTCACTTTCAGGGCTCTTGCTGCTGCCAAGTAGGGTAAAATATGCTGTGATGATGGCCGCCAGTGCTGCGGGCATATTCAGGAGTACCAGCCTGTACAATTCCAACTCCCAGAGCCTTGAGGCAAGGATAAGTCCCGGCATAAACGGGAATACCAGGAAACACGCGTGCCTGAAGACCAGGTTTGCCGCGGATTTGGTCTCCGGATCAAGACCCATCCTGTTTCCGAGTGCGTCCACCATGGGAGCGGAAAGCGCAGCTCCCCCGAGTACGGGCATGGTGCCGATGAGCGCGGGCGTTAGTACGAGGGCTGACCTATCGCTCCTCACGATATCCCGCAAAGAGTTGACCATTGCATCAAGCCGGCTGGTTTTCTTCATACAATTTCCGATCAAACTAATGAATACAACAGACAAAGCCAGCTCCCAAGTGGTGTAGGACGCAAGAGCGCTGCTCGTTATATAAAGCAACTTTGACATACTATAGCGGGATGAAATGGCTACGATGCAAGCACCCGCGAGCATTGCGGGGCCCATGTGTACCTTCTTGGTGACGAGTACGATGATGACGACAAATGCAAAAGCTACGCCTAGCGTTTCGGCCATTTCTGCACCTCTTCTCTCTGGCTGATAAAATTTCGACCACATGAAGGCTTTTCCTCTTTTCCATGACAAAAGGGGTGACGCACTTGGGGCTGATCCATATCGTGAGGCATGGCGAAACGGCCTACAACCGGCAGGGCCGGTTCCAGGGCCAACTGGATGTGCCGCTGTCGGCCGAAGGGTTGGCGCAGGCGGACAGGCTGGCGAAGCGTCTGGGGTCCCACCGAATCCATACGGTGTTCTCCAGCGACCTCATGAGAGCGCGACTCACCGCTGTCCGCATTGCTGATGCAACAGGTGCCAATCTCATTGTCGACAGCCGCCTCCGCGAACTTGATGTGTCGAAGTGGTCTGGTCTTACCTTGAATGAAGTAAGAGAGCAATTCCCTCAGGAGCTGGCTGATTGGAAACGAAAACCATTGGATGTAAGTCCGCACGGGGGAGAGACCATCCTTGACATGGCGGAGAGGATCCGGGCGTTCATTGCCGAGCACTCTTGGGAAGGAAATGACATGTACGCCGTTGTTACGCACGGTCACGCCATTAAGGTGTTTCTCTGTCTCATGCTAGGCATTGATCTGTCATTTAAAGACCGGTTCTGGGCAGACAACGCTTCGCTTACGACCCTCCGAGTAAATGACGGCACTGCCCATCTCATACTGCTCAATGACACCTGCCACCTCACGTAGAATATGATTCTTGTGAGGTGATGCGGCATGCTAAGGGTGGGACTGGTGCTCCTTCTTGCGGTTTGCACCGTTGCGCTTCAAGCGGTGCTGTTTTCCGCGCTCTATCTTGTCTGGGCACAACGTGTACCCGAAGTCGCGGCTGTGTTAGACATTTTTTTGCAACCCGAATCCGTTTGGCTTATCGGGATATCCGCTGCCGGCGGCATATTATTGGCTCAAGTCCTCAGCGGAGTGCTTCCGCTGCACTTCGTTACGGGGTTTACTGGAGGGAGCGTGAGTTCGCTTATCACCACGTTATACTTCGCCCGCTCTCTGACGCCCGGAAGGCCGCTCAGTGAAATAGTCCTCCGGCTGTATCCGGACTTGGTCGTGGCCGTCTTACCCTGTGCCTTGTCCGTCGCGCTGTTTAATATCCTGGTCCACTTCAAGGCAGGTACGGGAAAAGGTTGGGAAGAATAGATGGTAAAGACGCCTCACATCGTATAACAAGGTGGTAGATTCTTGAAAACGTTTGATCGGTTCGTCGCTTTGACCCTCAACAGTTCTGAACTTTCGCCGAAAGACGCTCAGGTCACCCGGGTTGGAGCAGTTCGTTTCGAGCACGGAGAGAGCGTGGACGAAATGGTGCTGCTTTTCGACCCAGCTGGCGAACAGCCTGAGCAAGTGGTGCCACGGACCCGGATCAACGTCGCGCCAAGCGACGTGAGCACCACGGACGCGCTCTGCCGATTCATTGGCTCCGACCCGATTGTGACCCACAGTACCCACTTTGATATCGTCGACAACTGGCTTTCCGAGGCAACCGTTGTGGACGTGATTGACCTTGCCCGAGTGGCTGTACCGGACCTGGCGAGTTACAGCCTACAGTCCATTTTGAGTATGTTGGGTATGAGTCAGCACCGCTCCCACAATGTTCTCGAGGATGCACGGGCATGCGGCCAGGCGTTTCTTGGTCTTCTGGACATGCTTCGCGCGTGTGAAGCCAGCATGCTGAGAGGTGCGGGACATCTGCTTGAGTCTGGCGGGTTGGCCGCCGGCAGGCTGCTGGTTGAACTGGCCGGAGAGGCCAGAGGGTGTCCCCGCCCTGACGGTGAGTCAAGGCCCGAACCCTTAAGACCGCAGGATAACCCTTCGGAGGTGGAGCCCGAAGACTGCACGGCGCTGCTTCAGGCAGGAGGTCCGATAGCTGCCAGCATCCCGTGTTTTGAAATGCGCCCAGGACAACTTGCCATGGCGCGGCTCATCTGTCGGGCATTCAGAGAACAGCGCCACATCATGGTGGAGGCAGGTACCGGTACCGGGAAGTCCCTGGCCTACCTGGTACCTGGCGTCCTTCATGCTCTCGCCACAGGGGAGAGAGTGGTGGTCTCCACCCATACGCTGAACCTTCAGGAGCAGCTGTTCAAAAAGGACATCCCGATGCTAAGTCAGGTCACGTCAAAGGACTTCCGGGCTGCGTGCATCAAGGGAAGAAACAACTACCTGTGCCGGAGGAAGTGGGCAAGCGCAGTGACGGAAGCCGCGCTCGTACGGGAGAGGGAGCGGGCAAGGCTGCTTGCATGGTTATTCTCCTGGGGGTCGCGCACAAAGACAGGTGACCGGCAGGAAATAAACCTCCCCCCGTCCGCTGAGAACCTCTGGCTGGAGCTGGCCGCCGATACGTCTAGCTGCGCGGGCGCCAGGTGCCCGGCCAGAAAATCATGTTTTGTGGCCGCTGCACGAGCCCAGGCCGCAGCTTCCCACCTCGTGATTACCAATCATTCACTGCTCTTTTCAGACTTCAAGACCGACAACCAGGTATTGCCGAAGTACAGCAGACTGATTGTGGATGAAGCCCATCACCTTGAGGAGGCTGCTACCAGGCATCTTGGCACCGAATTGGACTTTTACCATATCGCCAGTACGCTATCGACCGACGGCTATCTGCTCTCGCTGAAGGGGCGAATATCAACAAGCCGTGCGTTTTCCTCGAAAGCCAAGGCGGCCCTGCTGGAAGCGATGGACAGCGGGCACAAAGCTGCCAAATCTGCGGTGGCGGCGCTTACTGACCTGGGTTCAGCGCTTGTGAGCATCTGCTTCGGCAACCAGCAGGAAGACGTGCGTACCAGGAGGATCTTGGCTGAGACCTTCACAAAGATGCCAGAAGCCGCAGGTGTGGCTTTGGAGAACACGCGTTACTGGCTTCAGCAAGTATTTCAACAAATGAAGGAAGCCGCACTGGCCCTCGAAGACACTGATGACGATGATGCCGGGTGCATACAGGCGGAAATAACAAACCTGTCCCAGCTGATCTCGCAGTGGTACGCACTTCTTCCTGAGCTGATCAGCGCCGAGGACCCTGCTTGCGTGTACTGGGCCGATTGGTACCCTGCCCGGGGTGCTCTCGGTATATGCCTGCACGCTGCCCCGGTCGAAGTGGGTCCGCTGTTGCGGCGGCTGTTGTTCGATAACTTGAAGACTGTAATCCTTACATCTGCAACCTTGAGCGTTGACGGGCGGTTTTCCTACGCCGCGTCAAGACTTGGCCTTGATCAATGCGAACGCTTTGATTTTCATCAAGTCCCAAGCACCTTCTCTTACAAAGAACAGGCGCTTCTTTTAGTCGTCGAAGATCTGCCAGACCCAAACTTGACAAGGGAGTTCTCGGCCGCTGTAGCCACATTCCTGCTGGACCTCGGCAAGGCCCTGGGAGGAAGGACCCTGGTGTTATTCACCTCGAATCGGATGCTAAAGGACGTGGCGCAAAAGATTCGCGCGGACTATGCTGATCTTGGTATAGAATTGCTCGCACAGGGAGTTGACGGAGCACGAGGACACCTCACAGAGCAGTTCAGGGCCAACTCCTCCTCCATACTGTTTGGGTCAGCCTCGTTCTGGGAAGGGGTGGACCTGCCAGGCGAAGAACTGATATGTGTCGTACTGGTTCGCTTGCCTTTCTGGCCGCCCGATGTACCGGTGGTGCAGGCGAGGATGGAAGCCATCGCGAAACGCGGGGGCGACCCGTTCTGGGAGTATGCGCTTCCTGAAGCGGTCATTCGGTTCAAGCAAGGATTCGGGCGGCTCATACGTACAGCTTCGGATAAAGGTGCAGTGGTCGTGCTGGATCCGAGAATGACGAGGGCGAAGTACAGCCGTGTGTTTGTCTCCTCCCTCCCTGGGCCGATGTGTATCCGGGTGTCTGCCCGGCAGAGCATTTCGACGCTTCTTGAGTGGCTAAGGAGTTGACGAAGGATGATTGTACTGTTAACGAATGACGATGGCTATCAAGCAGAAGGTCTAAGGGCGCTTACAGAAGCCTTTGCCGAGGCTGCAGACTTCTCTCCCTACGTAGTCGCGCCTGACAGGGAGCGTAGCGCCACGAGCCACGCTATCACCATGCACAAGCCCCTGATAGTAAATGAACTTTGCAAGGAGGGCTGCGCCACCTGGGTAGTCTCAGGCACCCCGGCAGACTGCGTTAAACTGGCCGTAGAAGCGCTGCTGCCTAAAAAGCCAGCACTGGTCATTTCTGGCATCAACCGGGGCGCCAACCTCGGAAACGATATCCTTTACTCAGGGACGGTTTCCGCAGCCATTGAAGGTACGCTGCTTTCCATACCGTCAGTCGCCATATCGCTATGCTCGCGGGACTCAGGGGATTTTCGTGTGGCGGCTGCATTCGGAGTCAGGCTTGCAAGACAGGTCGCAGCCAATGGACTGCCACCGTCCACGCTCCTGAATGTGAATGTGCCGGGCATCCCTGCGGACCGGATTCGCGGTGTGAGGGTCACTTGCCTGGGCACGCGCAGGTACCAGAACGTGTTTGACCGAAGGGTTGACCCAAGGGGAAGAGTGTACTACTGGATGGCAGGAGACGCCTGCGATGAAGAGGAGAGCGAAGACACAGACGTAGCTGCAACGCTGTGCGGTTATATATCCTTGACACCTGTGAAGATCGATCTCACAGCTTGGGAATTTGTGGAAGAACTAAAAGGCTGGAATCTTGAATGAAGGGGTAAGAAATGCCTAAGGCTGCACTTTTGTACGACGACCGTTTCCTGCTTCACGATACCGGGGCGCACCCGGAAAACGCTGTTCGACTGAAAAGGACCGTGGAATTGTTTCGGAGCCGCGGTGTGATGGACCTTGTCGAACGGCCCCAGTTCAGCCCTGCAGATGAGAAATTCCTTGAAATGGTTCACACAAGGCCGTACATAAACCAGGTACAACGCTTTGCCATGGCAGGAGGGGGGTTCATGGGAGTCGACACCATCATCAGTCAGCAGTCGTACGAGGTGGCGAAGCTGGCAGCGGGCGCTTGCCGTACGGCGGTGGACTTGGTGTTGGACGGAGCTGCGGCGAATGCATTTTGTCTGGTGCGACCGCCCGGCCACCATGCGGACTCGGCTCGTGGTTCGGGTTTCTGCATATTTAACAACGTAGCGCTGGCTGCACGATACGCACTGGAGCGGCGCGGGTTGACAAGAGTGCTGATTCTGGACTGGGACGTGCATCATGGTAACGGCACTGAAGTGATCTTCTACCAGGATCCTCGCGTCTTATACCTTTCAATCCACCAAAGCCCGGCCTATCCTGGGACTGGCTGGGTATCAGACCGGGGCGTTGGAGCAGGCGAAGGGTTTAATGTGAATGTACCGCTCCCGTATGGTGTGGGTGACGAAGGTTATCTGTATGTTATGAAGAAGCTGTTCTTGCCCATAGCTCTTGAATTTGGGCCGCAATTGATCCTCGTATCGGCCGGGCAGGACTGCCACTTCGCGGACTATCTGGGCGGGATGGAAGTTACGAGCCTGGGGTTTTCGGCGATGACGCACCTGGTACTGAAAGTCGCTGCTTGCAGGTGCCCTGGCAAAGTGGTGGCTGTACTTGAAGGCGGGTACAATCCTGAGGCGCTTGCCACGAGCAACCTGGCTGTGCTGAGCGCGCTGGGCGGGCTCGGCCTGGAAACACAGGACGTATTTCCTTCTCCTTCCGTTCCGCTCAGCGATGAAGTGGTAAGGAGAACTGAAGAGGTCGCCATGGCACAGGCGGCCCACTGGGGGTGCATGAAGCGGTTCAGGAAATGACAAACCAGAAAGGCCTGATAGTTTGAATACAGTCTCACCGCCGTGCACAATCACGTCGCTTCACTATGCCTAGTCATAATGACCTCCTCGGCGAATAGATTTAGTACCGAAGATAAACGCCGCCTGGAGGTGAATTGCGTCGTGAAGACTGCGAGATGGCGGGGCAGGGACTCACATCCTGAACGTTCATTCGCACTGTCTGGCGTTGTGTCAGGTACAGTGCTTGCTATTGGCTTGACCCTGATATTCGCAGTAATCCTCTCCTTGGTGCTGACCTTCAGTTCAGTAACAGAGAAGCATCTTCCGCTGATGGCAAACGCTGGGGGGCTGATCAGCGTCGCGATTGGCGGGGCATACGCCGCCAGGCTGTCAGAGTCCAAGGGCTGGCTGCATGGCGGCATTACAGGGGTAATGTTCATCATTGTGACATTGATAGTAGGATCTGTACTGTTCCCTGGAATTCCCCTGGCGCTGGCCGTACGCCGGGCCGCGGTGGCATTCGCAGTCGGAGCCATAGGGGGGGTTGTTGGGGTAAATATCTAGAGGTGGTTAGGCATGAAGGTAGGTTTGGCCCTCGGAGGCGGTGTGGCAAGAGGTCTTGCCCACATCGGTGTCCTATCAGTACTGGAACGTTACCGTGTGCCCGTCGACTGCGTGGCCGGCACCAGCGCAGGCGCGATTGTCGGGGCACTTTTTGCGTCTGGAGTGCCGCTATCCAGGATCTTTGAAGAGGCGGCGAAGACGCGGTGGCGTGATCTCGTCCGGCTGGCCATGCATAAAGAAGGATTGATAAAGCCGGCTGGTCTGGAAAAGCACCTTACTGAGCTCATGTCAGCCTCCGAGTTTACTGATCTCAAGATTCCGTTCGCTGCAGTTGCCACGGATGTCACGACAGGTGAAGAAGTGGTGCTGGATAGCGGTAATGTCGCCAAAGCTGTTCTGGCGTCCTCAGCGATACCGGGAATTTTTACGCCTGTACGCATAGGGGACAGGCTCCTCGTGGACGGGGGAGTGGTCAACAATGTACCTGCGAGCGTGGTACGTCGTATGGGGGCAGATCTGGTGATAGCGGTTGACGTAAACCATCACGAGCTGGCCAGAAAGGAGCCTACGAATATTTTCCACATCATCGTAAACTCCATCCACATCATGCAGCGGGCAAATGCACAGAAAGAACTGGCATACGCTGATCTGGTCATCCAGCCGAACCTTCAGGGCATGGGACTTATGGATCTTGAACGTTGCCGCGAATTCGTGGGCAGAGGCGCAGTAGCAACTGCCTCTATGATCCCGAAGATACTTGAACGGCTCGGCCGCCTGTGAATAACATCATAGTTTCAGGAAAACCTAAGGGAAAATGGAACCTGGAGGTTTTCCATGAAAAAACTCCTACTCGTATTTGTTATATACCTCCTGTTGCCAGCTTCGGCGAGCGCTTCGGTGGTCCTTGGACCCGGTTCGCGCGGTGACTCAGTACGTGAACTTCAGTCCTGGCTAAAAGAGTTCGGGTATTACACAGGTTCGGTCGATGGCATATTCGGCCCTCGTACACATCAGGCGGTGAAGGAGTTTCAAAAGAACTCGGGTCTTGCAGCAGATGGGTTGGTCGGAGCAGAGACCATGCGCGCGCTCGATGAACTCCGAAGACGGGACCTGGTTCAAAGAGGGGTGTATGTAGTAAAAAAGGGAGAGACTCTTGCAGGTATTGCCGTGAAGCTCGGGATTGATATGGACGCACTCGTCCGTGCGAATAACTTAATAAACCCAGATCGTATTCTCGCCGGACAAACATTAATACTCCCCGGCAATGAGCCGACGCCCGACTCACACACACCACCTGCTCCGGCAGAGCCCGCAGCAGAGCCCACCGTAGAGCCCAGGGTAACAAGTCCAAAGACCACCGGCATGGTTGCGTTGACGTTTAACGATGGGCCCTATGCTTCCACGACCGCACGTATTCTTGATATACTGAAAGCGCATGGTGTGCCTGCGACCTTCTTTGTAGTGGGAAAGAATCTCAAGGAACTACCCCAGATCGGAGAGAGGATGGTTAAGGAAGGTCACGCTCTCGCCAACCACACCTGGTCACACAGGTCCTGGGAAGGACTGAGTATAAATGAGATTAGGAAAGAAATAAGGGAAGGGGCGCGGGCTATTGAGCAAATTACGGGCATAAGAACACGACTATTTCGCCCACCCTTTGACCTGCCGCCGCCAGGAGTTGTAGAGTTCTTAAAATCTGAGGGGGTAGAGATGGTGCTGTGGTCTAACGTAGCTGTAAGGGATTATCCCGCACCACAAAACCCCGACTATTTTGTGAAGAGACTGGTAGAGTCATGTGTAAATGGTTCTGTGATCATGCTTCATGACGGCCTTGAGTCAACCGTTTCCATGCTCGATGCCATCCTTTGGGGACTGGCAGAAAAGGGTCTGCGCGTCACCAATCTTGAAACCGTGCTGACTCTTGGAAATTAGCCCCACGCGACTTATGTATACGATGAGCCGTGCCAGAGTACGGCTCATCTTCAGGTTGTAAAGTAATTATTGAACAGGATTGGTGTTCGCAAGCAGTCTCTCTGCGTAGCGGATCATGACCTTTACCATATTGCCACCAATGCGTCCTCCGATACGTCCACATTCCCTTGATGTCATATCAGGCCAGCCTACAGATTCTATTTTCTGTCTCAAACCAAGCTCGTCAGCAATTTCATATTTAAATGAATCCAATACAGGTTTCGGCAACAGCTTTCTCGTTGGACTGAATTGAGCCATAAACAGGTCACCTCCTCGAGTATATTGTTGCTCTCCGCGCGTTTGTGTATGTTAGCAGTATTTGAGTATACTGGTTGTCTAAATTTACAGCTCAATTCCAAGCTTTTAAACTTCAAAAGAGATATGCTAAAATGAATGCTGGATGATTTGATACATCTGCTACCTGAGATGTGCCTGGAGGCTTACTTATGCCAATTTTCGAATTTCGTTGCGTGAATTGTAATGCAAGATTTGAAACGCTGTGCAAACACGGCGAGCAAATCACCTGTCCGCATTGCCAAAGTCAGGAAGTAGTGAAATTAGTCTCGACGTTTTCCTCTCCTTCCGTGCGTACCTCATCTTGCAGCAGTTGTAAGTCGAGTTCGTGCTCAGACTGTAAGTAACTCACAGCGCGCCAGAATGCCGAGCGTGCAGGTACTTGTAGCTTTTCTGTAGAAAAGGATGATAGGTACAAAGAGGGTGAAGTGAGGGATTGCCGGTGAGGATCGAGCGACACCCTATTTTAACCTTCACGAAGGGGGCGAAGGTCCAATTCTACTTCGAAGGTGAGCCATTGGAAGGTTACGAAGGAGAACCTATCGCAGCTGCGCTCCACGCTGCAGGAATTAGATGTCTTCGTCACAGCCCGGTCAGAAACAGACCTCGGGGCTTCTTTTGTGCTATCGGCAATTGTTCCTCCTGCCTCATGGTGGTCGACGGAGTCCCCAATGTCAGGGTATGCGTGGAAAAGCTTCGTGCAGGCATGGACGTTCGGCGCCAGAAGGGGAAAGGTGATCTGAATGTTTCGGACTGAGCTGGCGGTAGTTGGAGCTGGTCCGGCCGGGCTTTCGGCAGCGCTTGCTGCTTCCGAGTGCGGTGTCGATACACTGATCGTAGATAACGGCAGCACTCCGGGCGGCCAACTTGTAAAGCAAACGCACAAGTTTTTCGGGTCAAAGGCTGAGCACGCAGGCACCAGGGGGATACATATCGCCCGATTGCTTGCTGGTGAACTGCAAAGAAGCCCTCAAGTGGAGTACTGGAGTGAAAGCACTGCGCTCGGCTATTACGAAGACCAGGTATTGCTGGTTGAGCGCGAAGGACGCGCA
Organism: Symbiobacterium sp.; assembly: GCA_020725675.1. Lineage (GTDB taxonomy): Bacteria > Bacillota > Sulfobacillia > DUSP01 > DYEP01 > DYEP01. The sequence goes on from DYEP01000119.1 coordinate 29,487, forward strand.
CATGCGGTGCACTGCGACGCATTAGTGGTCGCTACAGGTGCAGCAGAACGTCACATGGTATTTCCTGGAAATGATCTGCCCGGCGTCTATGGTGCCGGAGCAGTGCAAACCCTCATGAATGTCCACGGTGTAAAGCCCGGCGAGCGAGTACTTATCGTGGGTGCCGGCAACATCGGCCTCATCGTATCGTACCAGCTGTTACAGGCGGGAGTGCGTGTGGCGGCGGTGGTGGAGGCATCCCGGTACATCGGTGGTTACGCGGTCCACGCATCCAAGCTTCGGCGCTTGTCCGTTCCCATCCTCACGTCCCACACTGTGAAAGAAGCGCATGGACACGAGCAGGTTGAGCGTGCGACAGTTTGGCAGATTGACGAGACTTTCACGGGTGTACCGGGGACGGAAATTGAGTTTGAGGTTGATGTGATCTGCCTTGCGGTGGGACTTTCACCTGTAACAGATCTCTTGTGTCAGATTGGGTGTAAGATGAAATATGTTCCCGAACTCGGAGGATACGTACCCATTAGAAATGAGAACATGCAGACGACCCGGAGCGAGGTGTTCGTAGCAGGAGACGCCTCCGGCGTGGAGGAGGGCTCCTCCGCCATGCTAACAGGCAGGCTGGCAGGCTACGCAGCAGCCGCTTACCTTGGTAAATGCCCCGACTTTCAGAACAAACGGGCGGAGTGCCAGCGTGCGCTAGATGCGCTCAGGGCGGGCCCTTCCGGACAGAAAGTGCGTGCAGGACTTTCCGTCGTCGTCTCGATGGAGGCAGGCACATGCTAAAGAGTACAGGGGTTCCAGAAAGAGAACAACTGGATGCGGTGACTCCCCCTGCGTCACGCAGAAGCAAAGGACCCGTAGCGATGTTCGAGTGCTTCGAACGTATACCATGTGACCCTTGCTACCATGCGTGCAAGCACGGGGCAGTGAAAGAGTTTTTGGATATCTGTGATGTGCCGGAGGTGGACTTTGAGCGGTGCACAGGGTGCGGATTGTGTGTGGTCGCGTGCCCAGGACTCGCCATCTTCATCCTGGACGAAACCCCTTCCGACCATGCAGTGGTAGGTTTGCCCTATGAGATGCTCCCCGTACCGGAACCAGGCCAGGAGGTGACCTTGCTTGACCGCGAAGGTCGTGAACTGGGAAAGGGAGAAGTGAGTCAAGTAAGCAGGCCTCGCGTGGGCAGCGGAACGCTGCTGGTGAAGCTCAAGATACCGAAGGAGATGGTACAAGACGTGAGGAGTTTCAGGCTGGAGCGGGGTACGCCATGAGCAGTGATGCGATCATCTGCAGGTGCGAGGACGTTTTGCTCTCAGATATCAGGCGGCTTTTAGACTCAGGCCTCACGACGTTCGACGAGGTGAAGAAGTTCTCAAGGTGCGGAATGGGACCCTGCCAAGGCAGGACATGCAGATCACTGGTACTTGCGGAGATCGCAAGGCACCGGGGAATCCGTGTTCAGGACCTTGAGCCAGGGCGGTTCAGACCGCCGGGCAAGTCCATTCCCATCAGCGCTTTCCTCGAAGGCGGGGAGGAGCAGTGACGCGCGCAGATGTAATAATAGTAGGCGGCGGCATAATGGGTTGTTCCATCGCGTATCATCTAGCGCGCCGCGGTATGCGCCGCGTCGTAGTGCTTGAGCGTTCGCACATCGCTTCGGGAGCTACGGGACGTTGCGGAGCCGGAGTGCGGATGCAGTGGGGTACAAAACCCAACTGCCTGGTGATGAAAGAAAGCATTCGCATTCTGGAAGGCTTGGAGCAGGAACTAAGCTATCCTCATGGAATAGGTTTCAAGCAAAAGGGATATCTATTTTTGGCCCACTCCAAAGCCCAGCTGATACAGTTTCAGAAGAACGTCCAACTTCAAAACAGCCTTGGCATTCCGTCTGAGATCGTCAGCCCAAAGGATATGAAACGTATCGCTCCGCTTCTTGACACCACAGGGGTGGTGGGAGGCAGCTACTGTTCAAAAGATGGACATTGCGACCCGTTCCACACGACGCGCGCATACGCACTTGCTGCCACAAGACTCGGGGCGACCCTGCTTCAGTACACCGAGCTGCAGTCAGTCACGAAAAGTGCCGAAGGTACATTCAAGTTGACTACAAGCGCGGGAGAAATAGAAGCGCCCGTTCTGGTCAACGCGGCAGGTGCCTGGTCAGGCTACGTGGCAAGCATGCTCGGCGTCAATCTACCGGTATATTCAGAGCGCCACCAAATACTTGTGACCGAGCAGGTGGAACGGGTCCTGGATCCCATGATCATCTCGCTTCACGAGGGGTTGTATTGCCAGCAAACCCCGGACGGCAGTTTTATCATGGGGCTTGGAGATCCTAACGAACCCAAGGGCTTGGACCAGGGGCACTCGTGGCAGTTTCTATTCGCGGTGTCGAAGAAGATCTCGCGTCTTTTGCCGGACATCACTGGAGTACGCATACTCAGACAATGGTCCGGCCTGTACAATATGTCTCCCGACCGTCAGGCAGTTCTTGGAGCTGTAGACGATGTCCCGGGTTTGTACGTTGCTTGTGGCTTCAGCGGTCACGGCTTCATGATGGCTCCAGCTGTATCTGAATCAATGGCTGACATTATTCTCGGGAACACGCCGAGGGTGGCTATAGATGTGTATGGTCTTGACCGGTTCAAGAATGGCAATCTGTTTTATGAACCGGCAGTGGTCTAATAATCACGGAGGTGAGGACGTTGAGACTTTCAAAAAGGGACGAACTCTGTTCGGGCTGCAAAAGCTGCATCTTGGTCTGCTCAATGGAGAACTTCCTGAAGGCAGACCCCACGCTCGCTGCACTCCGGATAAAGGCGCACTTCCCTGTTCCGGGGAAATATGAGGTGGTGCTTTGCGATCAGTGTGGGGAGTGCGAAAAAGCCTGCCCTACTGGAGCGATTTATGCAGACGGAGAAGCGTATCGCGTCAAACCTGAAGAGTGCATTGCATGCATGGCTTGCATAGAGGCCTGCCCGAAAGGCGCCATCTGGTTCAACCAGGCGCTCGGCGCTCCGGTAAAATGCGTGCTGTGCGGCGAGTGCGTGCGCTACTGTCCGCGACAGGCCATCGTGGACGAGACAGGAGAAGTCAAGTGGGGAGGTGAGCAGGCATGCTAGGAGGGTACATGGGCAAGGGACTCCGCGTGAATCTTACATCGTGCACAACCTCTACATTTGATATCCCGGAGGACTGGGCAAGACGCTTTCTCGGTGGTCGCGGTTTCGCAGCCAAGATCCTTTATGACGAGCTGGATCCAAGCACCGAACCTCTCTCACCTGAGAACAAACTGGTCGTAGCCACAGGGCCACTGTCAGGACTGTTCCTCCCAGGGAGCGGCAAGCTGACATTTGCCTGCAAGTCCCCCGCGACCGGCGGGTATGCTGACTCCAACGTGGGAGGACATCTGGGACCCGAGATCAAGTATGCCGGGTATGATGTAATCATAGTTGAAGGAAAAGCAGACACTCCCGCGGTGCTGGTTATCGAGGACGACCGCGTGTCCATACGCGACGGTTCCCGTTACTGGGGGCTCGGAGCCTTGGCAACAGAAAAGGCGTTAAAAGATGATCTCGGCGAGGCGTTCCAGTGCGCAGTCATAGGCCCCGCCGGCGAGAACCTGGTGAAGTTTGCCTGTATCTCCCATGACTTCGGCAGGCAAGCGGGTCGCTGTGGTGTGGGTGCGGTAATGGGTAGCAAAAACCTGAAGGCAATCGCCGTGTCCGGCACACGGGCCATCCCGCTCGCCAAGCCAAAGGAAGCGCTGGAGAAGGGCAAACAGATGTACTTGTCATGCTTCTCCAAGCCTGGGTTTTACGATTGGACTCCCTACGGCACCGCTGGAGTGACAGACTGGGTGAACGAGGTGGGTAGTTTCCCCACCAAGAACTTCCACACCGGCTACTTCGAACACCACAGCCAAATCAACGGGCAGGCGCTCAAAGAACGGATCCTGGTCACCGACAAGGGCTGCTTTGGCTGCCCAATACCTTGCGGCAAGTACTCCCGCACGCGTTGGCAGGGTAGAGAGGTCATGGTAGAGGGTCCGGAATATGAAACCATTGCTATGCTTGGTGGCAACTGCTGCCTTGAGAGTATAGAGGACGTGGCATATGCCAACTACGTATGCGACGAGCTTGGGCTAGACACCATCTCCGCGGGCAACGTAGTGGCCTTCGCCATGGAGTGTTATGAGAAAGGATTGCTCACTAAGGAGGAAGTAAACAGGGAGATCAGATTCGGAGACCTAGATAGCGTGGTATTTTTGCTGTCAGAGATCGCGGCCCGCAGCGGCATAGGTGCACTGCTCGCAGAGGGCGTAAAGGTCGCTGCTGAACGCATCGGAAAAGGTTCTGAGCGATTTGCCATCCATGTGAAGGGTCTTGAAGTTTCGGGTTACGAACCCAGGTATGCGCCTGCTATGCTGCTTGCATATATGACCGCCGACATCGGTGCCCACCACAACAGGGCGTGGGCCATCACCTACGATGTGGCAGTGGGCAGAGACTCACTGGAAGGAAAGGCAGAGAAGGTCATAGAGCTTCAGCACATAAGGCCTCTGTTCGACGCTCTTGGTCTCTGCCGTCTGCAATGGGTGGAGATAGGATTCGAGCTGCATCATTACGGTGAGATCTTCCCGCTGGTCACAGGTATCGACTACGGTTGGGAAGACCTCATCCGCGCTTCTGAACGCATCTGGAACCTGACGCGCCTGTTTAATATCAAACACATCACAGGTTTCGGCCGTAAGTATGATAGCGCTCCTGCGCGGTTCCTCGAAGAGCCAATGCCGTCAGGGCCGGTAGAAGGCAAACTCACTGGCGCAAAGAGCGCGGAGCAGCTGCTGGACCGTTACTATCAGCTCAGGGGATGGAGTCCCGACGGTGTACCTACGAAACAGAAGCTGGCTGAGCTGGACCTTCTTGAAGAAAGCGCAGCATGTTGACAGACTGGAGGCCGGGACCCGCGAGGGTCCCGGAACTACCCGGACATGCCGTGAGGTGAGATGATGGAGTACGTAACCTTTACCATACACGGGCACGCGCGGGAATACTTCCCGTCAAAAGAGCGATTCAGGCACAAAGTGACCGGTGAGACCACTGTGAGATCAGTGCTTGAACATCTCGGAGTGAACCCGCTCCTTGTGATGTACGTCGTGAAAAACGGAAAGCGGGTCTCGCTTGACGATCCTATCACCGGGGGAGACGAAGTGGTACTTATCACTCCTGCGGCAGGCGGTTGAAGTGTACGACGGCTGATGACGTGCGGCAGATGCTCGCTCTGTCTTGGCCCCAAAAGACCCTTCACTCCTGACGGCTTCGGTATCCCCGCCTTCGCCGTGAGTAAGGAGGCGCCAGACCGCTTTTCGTTCACACCCGGCCGGCAGTTGCTTCGCTCCTTGCGCGTTCCACGCTCCGAATTTGCTTCTGCCAGTGGTGTAAGCAAGAACAAGGAGACGATCTGAGTTGGAGCTTTCAAAGATTACCGAAGGGGTCTATGCAGTGACAGGTGGCACCACTGTATCGGGTGTCATTTGCAACTCAGCCAAAGAGGCGTTGGTTGTAGATACGGGACTTGATGAGTCGACTGCAAGAAGACTCACCAGGATGCTGGGCGAGGCAGGCTTGCTAATACGTTGGATTTTCAATACTCACGCCCATGCTGACCATTTCGGGGGAAACCGCTTCATCGTGGAGCGTACAGGGGCAAAAGTATACGCCCCGGCGCTTGAAGCCGCAGTGATTCAGTGTCCTGTGCTGGAACCAATGTACCTCTTCGGTGGGGCCATGCCCCCTAGAAACTTGCGGAACAAGTTCCTTGAGGCCGAATCCTCGACAGTCAATGAGGTAGCATACCGAGGACCGATGTGCATCGGGGGAATTGAACTTGAGGTTGTGCCGCTGCCGGGACACAGCATAAACCAGATGGGCCTGGCTGTAAACGGCGTGCTATTCTGCGGAGACGCGTTCCTTGGCGAAGGTACCATAGCCAAGCACGGCGTGCCTTTCAACGTGGACATCCAGGCACATCTCCGCACGCTGGATTTTCTGGCAGAGCAGGAGGCTATCCTGGTGTGCGCACACGGCGGTATGTACATGGATGCGAAACGTATCATTGCTACGAACCGGCGACGTGTGCATGAAATTGCAGATGCGGTGCTCGGGTCGCTTGAAAGCCCGTGCAGGACGGATGAGATCGCGCGGGTAACATGTGAGAAGTTTGGTGTATCAATACAGGCGCCCAGCCAGTACTACCTGATGAAGTGCGCAGTGTCTGCCGTGCTGACTTACCTCTTTAATGAGGGACAGCTTTCGATGGAGGTAAATCACGGGACTTTGCTATGGAGTAGGAAGACTTAGGCTATTATCAGGAGTGATTTATTGTGAAAGTAGTTGTAACAGAACACATATTCACAGACCTCAATATCACTGAAGAAGTATTAGCACCGACTGGAGCCAAGCTGGTGTTTGTACCCGATCCCACCCCGGCCGTCGTGCTGTCTCATGCTAAAGACGCTGATGCACTGCTTGTGTGCTGGACGCCGATAGGCAAGGAGATCATCTCGGGCCTTGAAAGGTGCAGAGCCATCGTCCGGTTCGGTATCGGCGTTAACAACATCGATATAGCTTCTGCCACGTCCGCCGGGATTATCGTTGCTAACGTGCCAGATTACTGCATTGACGAGGTATCAGACCACGCACTGACGCTTCTTTTGTGCGCTGCAAGGAAGGTAATACCGATGGACAAGAGCGTACGCGGCGGTGCCTGGGACGTCCGGCTGTTCTCCCCAGTTTTTAGGTTTCGGGGCAAGCGGGCAGGGCTTGTGGGATTTGGCCGGATACCCAGATGCCTTGCAAGGAAACTCAAGGCACTGGGTATAGAAGTGGTTGCATTCGATCCTTATGTGAAGCCCGAGGACGCCGCAGAGGCAGGGGTTTCTCTGGTCGGTCTTGAGGAGCTGCTTCGTACCTCTGATTACGTCTCAATTCACGCTCCAGCCACGCCTGAGACGCGGCACCTGATTAATGAATCTACGTTAAGAATAATGAAGCCCACAGCGATACTCGTTAACACAGCGCGGGGAGACCTTGTGGACCAGGTGGCACTGGCAAGAGCACTGAAAGAAGGGGTAATAGCAGCTGCAGCGCTAGATGTGCTATGGGACGAGGGTATAAGCCCGGATGACCCGCTACTTGCATGTGACAACCTCATACTCACCCCGCACGCCGCGTTTTATTCTGAAGAATCATCGGCTGAACTCCAAAGAAAAGGTGCCGAGCAGGCGCGAATGGCGCTTGAAGGAAAACTCCCCGTCTATGCTCTAAACAGGGAGATCGCAGGACAATGGCTGAAGCGCTGGGCTTGACGTCCACCGTCTGCTTCAAAACAAGAACGCGAGGTGATCAGCATGTATATCACACATCTTGCAAATGTACCAGAGGAAAGCTTGAAACCCGGCGAAGACCCGGCGATCGCCCCTGGCACCGTCCGGTGGCTGATCGCAGAGACAAATGGAGCGCCCACGTTTGAGATGAGGTGCTTCACACTGAGGTCAGGCGGCAGCACCCCCTGGCACACCCACCCGTGGGAACACGAAGTATTCGTCCTGTCAGGTAAGGGTTTTATCAGGACCGAAGTAGGCGAACACGAGCTTGGTCCCGGTCATGCAGTGCTGGTCAGTCCAGGAGAGATGCACCAATTCAGGGCATGTGAAGCGGGGGAGTTCACATTCATCTGCGTGGTTCCAAAAGGTACGCGGGCGTGCTCTCTGGATCCCAGCAAACGTTAAACAGGACCGCCTTCACAGATTGTCCGCGAGCACAGTTGACCGGCTGCGAAGTTAGTATAGCTAACAAAGGACAAAGAACACCGGTGTTAGAACTATTAAATGATTGCGTCAGAAGGGAGGAACACCTTTGGGGTAGACAACGAATACGGCAGGCTGCTTCACGTGGCGTTATGTGTGCCTTTACACTTTCGTATTGAAACTGCGATCAATGAAATTCAAAAGAAATTCTTAGAATCCGAAAAGCCAGACGCTGTTCGGGCGGCTTCTGAGCACTCTGTGTTCTCCAGTCACCTTGAGGCACTTGGCGTGAACGTGCTTCAGATACCCCCGGCAAAAACCCTTCCATATCAGGTGAACACGAGGGACATCGGCGTGTCTGGGCCCGAGGGCGTAGTACTGGGCAAGTTCAGGCTTGACATAAGGCGGGGCGAAACAGAGGTTGCTGAGCGAGCTTTATCGGAGGCTAACATTCCTATCGTGGGCAGAACGACGCGCTGCTTCGAAGGCGGGGACTTTGTATACATAGGTCCTGGTAAGGCGGCGCTAGGTGTGGGAGTCAGGACGGATCCGGATGTTGTGGAAGAACTCTCTCGCCTGCTTGATGTTGACATTGTGACTGTCTCTTTTCCGGAAGAATTCCTTCACCTTGACATGGTATTCAACTGTGTTGCGCCAGGTGTTTGTGTACGCTGCCCTGAGGCTTTACCCGCCGATTTCCTCTCCTACATTGATGCGCTCGGATTTGATTCCATCGAGGTGACAAAGGAGGACGTATTTGACCATGCATGTAACCTCCTTGCGGTCGCTCCGTTTCACGTGGTCGCACCAAGGGAACATCCGTATGTGACAAGTGCTCTGCGTGCTCGCGGAATCCGTGTGGATGTGATCGACCTCACGGAAATCACAAAGAGCGGGGGAGGACCTCGCTGCATTTCTTTCCCCATCGCTCGCGACCCTAACGTTGTCTGAACAAAGGGGGTGAGGACAGAACAGGCGCATCCAGGTGACAGCGTATGTTTTCCATCATGGCCGCAATCAATGGAGGTGATTCAATGGACAAAGGTAAAGGTGGTTACAAAGTAGACCCGGCTCGCTTTTGGAAGTTCTTGATTCCATCTCTTATCGGTGTGTTCATCTATATCGTGCCTCTTCCATGGAAGGGCGCGTTCAGCATCGTCGTGGGAATGATGGCCGACACGTTGGAAAAGACCTTCTCTGATGTAGTCCCTTACTTCATTACAACGGTAATCTGTATATCTGCCCTTATGGCGCTCTTTACCCGCCTGGCAAAACCCAAGGCTATTCTCGACAATCCCTACCTGAACAAGCTGTTCAACACAACGCCGTTCTGGCTTACCTTCCGGTGCGTAGGCGCGGTGTTTGCAGTTATGACATTGTTTAAGATCGGACCTGAGTTTATCTGGCACGCCGACACGGGCGGTCTCATGCTTCATGTGCTACTTCAGGTACTCACATTCTGGTTCCTGGCCGCGGGCTTTTTCCTGCCGCTGCTTATGGATTTTGGAGCCATGGACTATGTAGGCACGCTACTGCGGCCCGCATTCCGACCTCTGTTTACCATTCCGGGGAGATCTGCTATCGACGCTACAGCATCTTTCATTGGCAGCGCGCCTATCGGCGTGGTGATCACTAACCGCCAATACGTCGGCGGATTTTACACGCTAAGAGAAGCAGCCGTCATTGCGACGTGCTTTTCAATCGTATCGCTGCCCTTTAATCTGGTTGTGGCCGGATTCCTCGGCCTTATGCACGTGTTCCCCAAGTGGTATCTGACGGTAGTGATCGTCACCGTGGTGAACGCAATTATCCTTCCGAGGATCTACCCCCTCAGCAAGAAGCCGGACACCTACCACCCGGTAGCAGGGAAACGTGTTGAAGAGGAAATCCCTGCGGGCATCAGCATGAATGAGTGGGCGCTGCAGAACGCAATGAAGAGGGCTGACGAGGTAGAGTCCTGGGTACACATACCGAGAGAAGGCATAAAGATCGTGCTGGATGTGTGGTTTGGTGTGGAGCCTCTGGTCATGGCCTGGGGTACGATCGCTCTGGTGATTGCAGAGTTTACCCCGTTCTTCAACTGGATCTCTACTCCATTTGCCTATTACTTACAGCTTTTGCAGGTACCTGAAGCAGTGGCAGCTGCACCGGCAGCTCTTGTGGGATTTGCTGACATGTTCCTCCCTGCTATCCTTATCAAGGGGCTGCCTGAGCTCACCCGATTTATCCTGGGCGTACTGTCTATTACCCAGCTCATCTACATGACGGAAGTGGGTGCCATTCTGCTTCAGTCTGATATGAAGATCTCGTTGTGGGACCTCGTGGTCATATTCCTCGAAAGAACCATCATATCGCTGCCCCTCATCACACTCGCCGCAGCGATACTGCTTTAAAGGTGCGCCGCGCCACACCTTCCTTGATTTGCTGGGAAGTGAGGCGCGGCTAACATTTTTCTAGTCTTCCACCAGCGCTTATGTTATCATATATATATGCTATTGCATCTGAGGCAAACCGCAGTGAGGTGAAAGATGGGTCTGCACCGCAATGGAAATTGCGTGCCGCAAGAATCCGCGGAACACGCCTTTCCATTCAAGGGACGGATACTTTTGCCAAACCCGTTCACTTTCGGTCAGGGCTACCCCTGGCCATTTCGTCCTTGATATAGTCACGTTACTCAGGCGATGTGCCTGGACTGTACTGATAGCCTGCCAGTTCCAGGCCACCACTTTTTAAAAACTCCGACTGGCAACAACGGATCTCGGAGCCCTGGCACTTCGGCGCTCACGCATCCGGGGCAACGTGGAAGCCAAAGAGACCATTACTGGGGAGGGACACCATGTGTCCATCAGTGTGCAAGAAGCCATGTTGCTTGAGCCTTTTCGTAGGGCTCGATTGATTGCAGGGCGGGGCGGATTGGACCGGCTGATCAGGTCTGTTACGGTCATGGATACGCCCGACATCGCCAACTGGCTTAAAGGTAACGAACTGCTACTTAGTAACATATTCGTCATCCGCGACGATCCCAAGGCTCAGGTCGCCCTAATCAAAGAGATTGTAAATAAGGGTGCTGCGGCGTTGGGTATAAAGCTGAAGCGGTATGTTGACAGCATTCCGCAGGAAATGATCGAACTGGCAGACGAACTCTGTCTTCCCATTATTGAAATGCCTGTAGATGTTGCATGGATCGACGTAATCACACCGGTTCTCGGCGAGGTCTTGAACAGGCAGCTTGCAGCGCTGGAGCGATCTGAAGAGATCCACCGCAGATTTACATCCACAGTGTTAAAAGGGGGAGGTCTATCAGCCATCGCAGAAAACCTGGCCGAACTGATCCAGCGTTCGGTGACGATTACTGACTCAGTGTTCACTGTGTTGGCAGAAGCCTCCAGCGGGGTTACACCTTTGGATGATTTGGCAAGCCAACTTGATGGAGCCAATGAAGTAAAGACGCAGCTTGGGCACAGCTTCTTTCGGGTAAATCTAGATGGCGTCGACTGTCTATGCTTTCCAGTAAAAGCGGAGCAGGACCTTTACGGCTACCTGCTCGTGTGGTTGCCCAGTGAGGGGGAGCTGACCGAACGAGACATGGTCGCCATAGAACACGGGCTCACTGTCACCGCTCTGGAGATGGTGAAACGCCAGGCGGTCTCAGAAGTGGCGCGGAGATTCCAGAATAATTTTATCCTGGATCTTCTCACAGGCAACATGGAGTCCCGCGAGACAGTGATAGCCAGGGGCAGGTCTTTTGGCTGGAATCTTGAGGTGCCATACTGGCTTATGATACTCGATATTGATGAGTTTGAACAATTCTACCTGAATCATACAAGAGCCGACGATCATCGGGCACAAAGAGTTCGGGAACAATTCGTCAGTAGCGTAAGAAGGGCGCTTGTGGATGAAGGATTCGGCAAAGACGCTATGGCGATGGATCTGAGCGACAGCGTAACTGTACTGTTGCCCAAGAAGGATGAACGCTGTGATTGTAAAAGTATTGCGTTAAGGATAAAAAACCGTGTGACTCGCGACCTGAAGGAAGTCACGGTCTCAGCTGGAATAGGCCGCTTCTACCCGGATATTATGGACCTAAAGCGCTCATACAGGGAAGCTAAGCAAGCGTTGACCTTGGGGCGTGCGGTTTGGGGGAGAAACTCGGTGATCCACTTCGATGACCTTGGTGCGTACCGGGTGCTTTGCTCCATAACCGACCGCGAAGAGTTGGTGGCATTTCATCGCGAGACCATCGCGCCCCTGGTTCAATATGACGAAAAAACAGACAGCGACCTTATTCGAACTCTCGAAACGTACTTTAGCTGCCAGGAGAATATCAAGACTACGGCGGAGAAGATGTTTATCCACCCGAACACCGTGCGCTATAGACTGAACAGAATTTCAGAATTGGTGGGCCTTTCGCTGGATAAGAGCGAGGACCGGCTGAATCTCCAAATAGGGTTGAAGGTGCACCGCTTGCTCGGCGGCAAGCCCCGTGCCTTGTCACACTTCACTAAGCAGGAAGGGGAATCTTTGACGATCAGCACAAAGGAAGCTTGAACGCAGTTCAAGAACAAGAACACAGTTTTCTTTTTTTATTTGCAGAACTGGGGGTTGGAGTTGTTGAACTGGGACAAGTACGTTTCAAAGGCTAGCGCAGGGCTTTTGGAATTTGGTATAAGGAAGATATTCGAGGCAGCGCAGAAGCTCGAGGCGCAGGGCTCTCGCATTATCCACCTTGAACTCGGAAGGCCCGATTTTGATACGCCGTGCCACATAAAGAATGCTGCTATCTCAGCGTTAGAGGCTGGTGAGGTGCACTACACTTCAAATTGGGGCTTGCCTGCCCTGAGGGAAGCCATCGCATCGTATGTCCAACGCAAGACAGGAGTGAGCTACAACCCGCATACCGAGACCCTCGTAACCGTAGGCGGCAGCGAAGCCGTGTTTCTTGCATTTGCAGCCCTGCTAGACCCGGGGGATGAAGTGCTAGTGGGCGTTCCCGCATATCCCACTTACCTGAACGTACCTCAATTCTTTGGAGCACGGGTGGTATCGTTTGAGTGCCCTGTGCACCTGAATTTTGCGCCCGACCCCGACGACATAAGGAAGAAGGTTTCAGAGAGGACCAAACTCCTGGTGCTTAACACCCCAAACAATCCGACAGGCAGCGTATACCCAGCCGATGTCCTGGAGGAACTGTGCCGCATTGCGTGTGAGAACGACCTCATCGTGCTGTCAGATGAAATATATTGCGAGCTGGTTTACGAAGGCACACATGTTTCGCCGGTAGTCTTTCCCGGAATGAGACAGCGCACGATTATACTGAACGGACTGTCAAAGACCTATTCCATGACTGGCTGGCGAGTGGGATACGCTGTGGGGCCTGCTGCGCTCCTTACGCCCATGTACAAGGTGCACCAATATAACACCGCGTGCGCTCCATCGTTCTGCCAGATCGGCGCAATAACCGCGCTTACATCCGACCAAAGCTGCGTGGATGTTATGCGAAACGAGTTCAAGCGCAGGCGAGACTTGATCACGTCCTACCTGAATCAGGTCAAGGGTTTCACTGCGCCCACTCCGCAGGGAGCGTTCTACGCGTTTCCCAGGGTCTCGGTCCCCAACATGAGCGATGTGGATGTCGCCTTTTATCTGCTTGAGAAGGCAGGAGTAGCTCTTGTACCGGGAAGCTTTTTTGGTGCTCCCGGGTTCCTGAGATTGTCATATGCCAGTTCTACGGAAAACCTAAAGAGCGCTGGAGAAAGGATCATCGAGGCGATGGCCCAGTTGTAAAATGTCTGCAGGCGACCTTTGGTCAAAGACTGAAAAGCACGCAAAATTCCGGCATCGGGTAGTAAACCCGATGCTTCCTTTTTGCGAGGAGATCCGCACTTGATGTTGACACTTACTGCCCGGGCCACTTGTGGGCGCCCTGGCAGTCTGCGTACCTCTTTGAAAAACAAGGTGGGGAGATGTATGACACCAGCCAGGTAGGGCTATTACTGTCAAGTGGGTGAAGAAGGAAAGATCCACACTTACAATAATATCCTGAGGAATGTGCAAGGTGCACAGACTGAGCTTGTTGCGCCCTCTGGCAACCTGCGCGTTACCATGCAGCCACCCACCACGAGTGGGATAGCACGGAAAGACAGGCTCTCTCGTTGGTTCGTGCAGGGAACCGGCTTGAACTGTCGAATGCATAACGCGGAAGGCACGCAACCAGGCAAGCAGGCAGGTGGTACTATCTGATCGCTGAAGTTATTACGGTTGGTACTGAGCTTTTGCTCGGTCAAATCATAAACACGAACGCAAAGTGGATAAGTGAACGGCTGGCCGAGATTGGCGTAGATGTTTACTACCACGTCACTGTGGGCGACAATAAAGGACGGCTCCGAGCGGCGGTTGAGGCGGCAATGCAGAGGGCTGACTGTATCTTAGTCACGGGCGGTCTCGGTCCTACTGCGGATGACATCACTCGAGAGACAGTAGCCGAATTGTTGGGCAGGGAACTCCGTGAGGATGCATGTGTTCTGGCAAGCATACAGAGGCGCTTTACCGCCCGTGGTAGAGTGATGACTCCAAACAACAGAAAACAGGCATTGCTACTGGAAGGCGCGAAGGTGATAGAGAACCCAAACGGTACCGCGCCAGGGCAGATCATAGAGCATAGGGGACGCAGCATCGTGCTTTTGCCGGGGCCGCCCTCAGAGCTTCAGCCGATGTTTACCCGATGTATCATGCCATATTTGTGTGAGCGTATGGGGCAACGCGCCGTCATTGTGTCTCGCGTCGTAAGGATTTGCGGCCCCGGAGAATCCGTTGTGGAAGAAAAGGTAAAGGACTTGCTCGCCGGAGAAAACCCAACAGTGGCACCGTACGCTTCTTTGGGAGAGGTACAGCTCAGAGTGACAGCGAAGGCGCACGACAGGGCAGCGGCTTCTCAGTTGATCGAAGGTACAGTCCATGAGATCTGCTGTCGTCTGGGCGGGGACGTGTATGGTTTCGATAACGAGGACTTGGTTTCACTGTGCAGCCGGTTGCTCACTGAGAAAGGTCTTACACTGGCGATTGCAGAATCATGTACGGGCGGCCTTCTCGCGTCGCGGCTCACGTCGATCGCCGGCGCCTCCTCGTTCTTTTTCGGGTGCGTAGTAGCATACGACAACAGTGCGAAAAGGGACATACTTGGTGTGCCTTCATCTGTGCTTGAGAGCTTCGGGGCGGTGAGCGCCGAGTGCGCCGTACTCATGGCTCAACAGGCGCGTGCACGGCTAATGACAGATATCGGTATCGCCATCACGGGCATATCGGGACCAGAGGGGGGCACGGCTAACAAGCCCGTGGGTACCACATTTATCGCCCTTTGTGCACCGGAGGGTACGCTAGTGGTGAAAGATCGCTTTCTTGGGGAACGTAACCAAAACCGGGAATGGGCGGTAGTTCGCGCACTGGACACATTGCGCAGATACCTGACACTGCAGGAGATCCCAGGCCGATTGTCGAACGTGTGGCAATGACAGGACAGGCTTTTGGGAATTGAAGGGAGTGTAGCCAGCTGGCTGCAGAGAAAGTCATACGGGTTTTTATCGCCTGTGCGTTAAGCGACAGTGCCAGGGAAAGGGTGGCCGAGATGATTACCGGCCTTTCCCGCTTGGAGAGAGATTTCCGGTGGGTACCGCCCGAAAACCTTCACATTACGCTGAAGTTCCTGGGGGATGTGAAACCCGAAGATATTTCGGCTGTAACCGATGCAATCCGGAACGTGGCGCGCGGCAAGCGGCCATTCATGGTTACAATCGGGAACGTATCGGCATTTCCTTCTCCCGCAAACCCGCGTATCATCTGGGTGGGTGTTACGGAGGGCACCGAGGCTCTGCGCTCACTCGCTGGCGAAGTGGACAACGCGCTGTCCCAACTTGGGTTTCCGCGAGAGACGCGCCCATTCACCGGTCACATCACAATTGGCCGGAGGCGGTCGCACAGCAATCACAGTGGTATGCGCAACAGACTCCCTTTGGATGTGCCCAGAATCAGTTCGTTCGTAGTGTCTTCAGTGGAGGTCATGAGAAGCGTCCTCGGACCGGGTGCTCCCACCTACTCTGTGATCTCCAGCGCGAAACTTGAATGAGACAAGCAGGAGTGCTATACTAGTGCTGTTAATATTTACCAGCAGGGAGGGAGGACCGGATTGGACAGAGACAAAGCGCTTGAAGCAGCCCTTGCTCAAATAGAGAAACAATTTGGCAAGGGTTCGGTGATGAAATACGGGCAGGAACCTCAAAAGCTTAATATAGAGGTGATCTCCACAGGTGCTCTCACGCTTGACCTAGCGTTGGGCATCGGCGGCGTCCCAAGAGGGAGAGTTGTTGAGATCTTCGGCCCGGAAGCATCCGGCAAGACCACAGTTGCTCTGCACGTCATCGCAGAAGCACAGCGAGGTGGGGGAATTGCCGCCTTCATTGATGCAGAGCACGCGCTTGACCCCACCTACGCAAGGAATCTGGGTGTGGATATCGAAAATCTCCTCATATCTCAGCCTGATACCGGAGAACAGGCGCTAGAAATCGCGGAAGCGCTGGTCCGGAGCGGTGCAGTAGACGTCATCGTAGTGGATTCGGTGGCAGCACTGGTTCCCCGAGCTGAAATCGAAGGCGAGATGGGCGATATGCACGTGGGTCTTCAGGCCCGGCTCATGTCACAGGCGCTGCGAAAGCTCACCGGCGCCATCAGCAAGTCGCGTACCACGGCGATATTCATTAATCAGATCAGGGAAAAAGTCGGTGTTATGTTCGGAAACCCGGAGGTCACCCCGGGTGGACGTGCACTGAAGTTCTACGCAACGGTACGAATGGACGTTCGAAAGATCGAGACTTTAAAACAGGGAGCTGATGTAATAGGAAGCCGTACTAGGGTAAAGGTGGTAAAGAATAAAATGGCACCGCCTTTTAGGCAGGCCGAGTTCGATATTATATACGGTCAGGGCATTTCAAAAGAAGGGTGCATTCTTGAACTGGGCATTGACCAGGGTCTGATCCAAAGAAGCGGGACATGGTATTCGTTCGGGGATATACGTCTCGGACAGGGCAGGGAGAACGCACGCGAGTTCCTGCGTCAAAACCAGGAGATAACGTCGGAGATAGAGTCCCGTATCAGGCAGGCTCAATCCATGGGTGCGCTGAAGCCTAAGTCGGCGACGGATGCTGCCGTGGAAGACAGTTGAAGAATGAGGGAAGGGGCCCGCTTTCACTGGCTCTGGATTACCTTGCGCGGCGCAGAAGAACTGCTGCTGAGGTCCGCGATCTCCTCTGCAGATCCGGTTTTGAGCAGTCTCAAATCGAGGATACTCTATCATATCTTGAGCGAATGCGATACTTGGATGATATGGACTATGCCAGGGCGTTTGTTGAGGACAAAGAAGCGCGTTCCCCCTGCGGTAGGGCCAAACTGTACTACCTTCTGGCTGAAAAAGGCATTGATCGCACTGTCGTGGATCAGATCCTGTTCGAACTCGGATACGAGGAACTTGACTCCGCATTGCGGGCAGCCAGGAACCGTGCCGACTGGCCACCTTGCTCTGAAAGGCACAGGCAGAGGATTTACAGGTTTTTGTCAAGCAGGGGGTTTTCTCACTCAGTCATTATGAAAGTCTTAAGTACTAATGAAGTAGAGCAGCAGGATTAGCTCTGTTCATCGCTTGACACGTTTTTACAGGAAAGTTACAATATTATGTGACTTGCTGTTTTGGGACTTGGATAGATACTATGCCTTAACAGGTTGCCATAGATCGGGTGTGGAACACATCAATCAAACCGGCTGTGCGTGACCGTTCTGATCAACAATCAGAACAGCTTTTGTGCATGGTAATGACGACAGGCCGAGTCCCTCGGCCTTGTTTTAGTTTTGGGAAACACATAAAGGGGAGGTGAGTCACATTACCGTTACACAGGTTTTCACACTGGTTTTAGCAAGCGCTGCAGCGGTAGCCGTGGGATACATGGTCCGCAAGTATATAGCGGAAGCGAAGATTGCTTCGGCCGAAGAAGCGGCCAAGAAGATAATAGAAGATGCACGGAAAGAGGCAGAGGCGAAGAAACGCGAGGCACTTGTTGAAGCTAAAGAAGAAGTACACAGACTGCGTAGTGATTTGGAAAGGGAAAGCAGAGAGCGCCGTAGCGAATTGCAACGGATAGAGCGTCGACTCATTCAAAAGGAAGAAGTGCTTGACAGGAAGACTGAATCTCTTGAGAAAAAGGAGGAGTATCTCCAGCGGCAGGAACGAACTCTTGAACGCTGCAGGGAGGAACTCGAAGCACTCAGGGTAAAGCAACTTCAGGAATTGGAGCGCGTGTCAGGTCTCACGTCTGAGGAAGCCAAGAAGATCCTTCTTAGCCAGGTAGAAGAGGAGATCAAACACGAAGCCGCAATGTTAATCCGCGAGGTTGAGCAAAACGCAAGAGATCAGGCGGAAAAGAAAGCGCGCGAGATCATCGCATTAGCTATCCAGAAGTGTGCTGCGGATCATGTCACAGAAACTACCGTCTCTGTTGTGGAGCTTCCTAACGACGAAATGAAAGGAAGGATCATCGGCCGGGAGGGCAGGAATATCCGGACTCTTGAAACCCTGACTGGGATTGATCTGATCATTGATGATACGCCAGAGGCGGTGATCCTGTCTGGCTTCGACCCTATAAGGAGAGAAGTGGCAAGACTGGCGCTGGAACGTCTGGTCGCTGATGGGAGGATCCACCCGGCACGCATCGAGGAGATGGTGGAAAAGGCCCAAAAGGACGTGGAAAATATCATCCGCGAAGAAGGAGAGCAGGCGTCATTCGAAACCGGGGTGCACGGTCTCCATCCTGAGCTGATCAAGATGCTTGGCCGGCTCAGGTTCAGGACCAGCTACGGCCAGAACGTGCTTAAACACTCCATCGAGGTAGCGCATCTCGCCGGTGCTATGGCTGCAGAACTGGGAGTCGACGTGGCGGTGGCAAAACGCGGTGGGCTACTGCACGACATCGGTAAGGCGGTAGATCATGAGGTGGAGGGGCCGCACGTCGCTATCGGCATTAACCTGCTCAAGAAGTACCGTGAAAGCCAGGAAGTTATTTGGGCCATGGAAGCGCACCACGGCGATGTAGAGCCGAAGTCCGTCGAGGCCGTCCTGGTAGCCGCCGCTGATGCGGTGTCAGCAGCGCGTCCCGGCGCGCGCCGCGAAACCCTAGAAGCCTACATTAAGAGGCTAGAAAAGCTGGAAGAAATAGCAGACTCCTTCGAAGGCGTGGAGAAGGCGTATGCGATACAGGCAGGCCGCGAGATCCGCATCATGGTGAAACCCGAAAAGATTGATGACCTGGCAGCAATTCGGCTTGCACGTGAGATTGTGAAAAAGATTGAAGAAGAACTGGAATATCCGGGACAGATCAAGGTGACGGTCATACGCGAGACGCGGGCAGTAGAATATGCCAAGTGACAGGTCAGGGCCGCTGATGCGGCCCTTCTTCGCCTATGGTTTTCAGTGGAGTCAAAGGGAGGGGGAGCGAAGTGAAAACTCATGCTCAGCAAGGACATTCGAGAGGTGCAGAATTGCTAGTTTCTATTCTTGTGCGCTATCCGGAACTGGGTACGCTGACGATCGATCCGGAGACAGCCTCGCTCCGTCTGACGGTGCTTGTGGCACGCGCTCTCAGCGAAGGCGAGCAGCGCGAGCTCTCTGCACGCATCATTGAGTCGTTGGACGCTTTGTTCACTCTGACCCAGGTGACTCCGCGCAAAAGGGAAGTATCGGTTATGGCCGAGGGGCGTGTCACTGCAATTTCCGTGACACGGGACATTACGTCCATCTCGAGGGAAGAATTTGCTCTCATCGTAGGGCTCTTGCGAGAACTATTTCCGAATCATCTGTTTGTTGATAGAACTCAGGAGACGTTCGTCGATGAAGACCTTGAGCTCCAGGAGGACTATATCGAGGAGATGCTGGAGAACTTAAGAGCGGAATCGGTTTCCACGAACCTCTACGCCTTCAGAGAGGGCGGGCGTGTGCTGGTCTTCAACAAGTAGAACCGTTGTTTTAGTAAAGGATGGTGCGTGTGCGAGTTTTAGCGCTGGGGGACATCGTGGGCAGACCCGGGCGGACTATGGTCTTGGACCACATAGGGGATCTCTTGTCTCAGTACAATCCTGACTTCGTGCTTGCTAACGGTGAGAACGCCGCATCCGGCATGGGTATCACAAGAGACACTGCAGATGAGTTGTTCGCCTGTGGCATTGATGTACTCACGATGGGAAACCACGTTTGGGATAAGAAAGAGGTGTTCGACTTTATCGATGATGAGCCCAGGATCTTGCGTCCACTGAACTACCCGGAAGGCACGCCCGGCAGAGGTTTCGGCATTTTTAAGGCCGCGGGCAGTCTTCATGTCGGAGTCATTTCGCTGGCTGGACGCGTCTTCTCTCCGGCTCATCTTGACTGCCCGTTTCGCCTGGCGGACAGAGCCATCAGTATACTGTCTCAGGATACCCCAATTATCATCCTGGATTTCCACGCCGAAGCCACATCCGAGAAGATCGCACTGGCGTGGTACCTGGATGGTCGAGTCTCAGCAGTGCTGGGCACACACACACATGTCCAGACTGCTGACGAACAGGTGCTGCCATCCGGTACGGGTTACATAACGGATCTGGGCATGACTGGCCCGTCTCACTCAGTGATTGGAGTGAAAACTGATCTTGTACTCAGACATTTCCTCACTCAACTGCCCACCCGGTTTGAGGTAGCGAGAGGTCCGCGGATCCTTTGCGGTGTTATTGTCGATATCGATGACGCCACTGGCAAATGCCGCCACCTTTCCCGCATCTTTCTATCAGATAATACTGTTTGCTAAAATTGACTTGCCAAATTACACCACTAAAGATACAATAATATCACACAGGTTTCGCTCAATCACCCGCACATCCTATACACTTTGAGGAGGTAGTTGATATGGACGTGCTCAAGGTTTCATCAAAGTCCAATCCAAATTCAGTCGCGGGGGCGTTGGCAGGAGCGATAAGGGAGAGGGGAAGCGCGGAGATTCAGGCAATCGGAGCGGGGGCTGTAAACCAGGCGGTTAAGGCGGTGGCCATTGCAAGGGGCTTTGTGGCTCCTGCAGGAATAGACCTCATTTGTATCCCCGCTTTCACCGACATTGAGATCAACGGCGAGGAGCGCACTGCCATAAAGTTTATAGTCGAACCAAAGTAGCATGACTTAAGAACCTGTCCTTTCAGATAGGACGGGTTCTTTCTCTGTTTCCGGGTAGAATACTTGGTTGAAATAATATGGTGCATGGGATTGATACAGTGCTCGCAGACCTACACATCCATACCAAAGCTTCAGACGGTACACTCTCTCCGGCGGAGGTCGTCAGGACAGCTGCGTCACGTGGCATCGAGGCCATTGCCATCGCCGATCACGATACCATGGCAGGTCTCCAGGAAGCCTTGGTAGAAGCGGCTCGCCAGAACGTGCTGGTGATTCCAGCAGTTGAGATCAGTACCACAATGGAAGACGAGAAAATCCACATTCTCGGTTATCATGTGCCCACCGGTCCGTCTCCCCTTGAGCACTTTCTGCAGCGTATGCGGGTCGAACGAGAGGTTCGTATGTGCAAGATGGTCGAGCGCCTGAGAGCCCTGGGTATCTCCGTACCAGAACACGAACTCACCAAACACCTGAGTGATGGCTCGCTCGGCCGGCCCCACCTTGCCAGAGTCCTCGTGGCACACGGAGTGGTCGCATCAGAAAAGGAGGCGTTTGACAAATATCTGAAAGAAGGCAGACCAGCCTATGTCCCGAGGGCTAAGGTCACGCCGCTTCAAGCGGTAAAGATCTTGTCCGCATCAGGCGCAGTCCCCGTTCTTGCGCATCCAGGCATTGGCGGCGCAAGACTACTCTCCTGGCTCTCCGCCCATGGCCTTCTGGGGGTAGAAGTCAACCACCCAGAGCACACTGTCTCCCAGTCTGCAATGTACCTGAGTGAGGCACGGCGTCTGCACCTGGTGGCTACGGGGGGCTCAGACTGCCACGATGATGCCACCCCCGGAAGGAGGATCGGGGAAGTACTGGCACCGCGAGATGCGGTGAACCATCTTCGCGCACTCCACCTGCATATTAGATCACATATCGAAAGGGACGGCGCGATATAATAATAGCAATCGAGGAACCCACCGCCGAAGCTTCGAAAGGAGTAGACTGACGGTGCAGTATGATATTCCCTTTCTTGAAAAGAAGATCAAGTCTCTCGAGGATACGGTAAAATGCCTGAGGCTGAGCAGGCGCGTACTGCTAAACCTGCTTGCAGCCAGAGAGAGGGAACGCGCCGCCTTGATCGCAGAGCTTCAGAGAAGAAACCTGGAGCTCAAGAAAGAAAACGTCCGGTATGCCAGACGGATGGTGGAACAGAATATGCGGATTTGCCGGCTGACGGAGAATCGGAATAGTTGAGAGTCAAGATTGAGGGGAGACTGGCGTGTCAGTCTCCCCCTTCACATCGTGCGTCGTACTATTCCAGTGCCCTCAGGATGTCCCTCCACGCACAGTACCTTTCGATGTTCTCTTTTGCCAGCTGGATCCCGTGCGCGTCCTCAGGCTTGATCTTACGGGACACCTCGTGCAGGCGTTCTATGGTCGTGTAGGTATCATAGTGCACCAGAATCACCGGCACCTGTTTTTCGGACGCGCGAGAAAGCA
The DNA here is from genome assembly GCA_020725675.1 of Symbiobacterium sp. Taxonomy (GTDB): domain Bacteria; phylum Bacillota; class Sulfobacillia; order DUSP01; family DYEP01; genus DYEP01. The sequence continues at coordinate 52,016 of DYEP01000119.1, forward strand.
CCTTGACGTCCGGGTACAGCCCGCCTGTCAGAATGAGCACCGAGGTACTGGTCTCAAGTGCTGCGAGCAACAAGTCTGACCGGTCGCCTCCGGTGACGATTGCCTTGTTGGGTGCCCTGCGCAGGTATTGCATGGCGCTCTCAAGCGTCATTGCGCCTACGAGGAGTTCCTCTACCAGGAGATCCAGCTTGTCTGGTGCGGTCAGGAGTTCCCCTCCGAGCACCTCGTAGTACTCCCTGACTGTAGGGGCAGCGATCTCCAGCCTCTTTGGAATCACTCCGTACACAGGAAATCCCTTTGATTCAAGAATGGGCTTGTAGACTCCTTTCACCTTGTCAAGCAACGCCCTGGGCACGTTGTTGAACACGGTACCGAGCACTTTTGCGCCGCGGTAACTCATGTACTGCGAAAATAGGATCGCCCTATCCAGGCTGAAGTCGTTGTCAGGGTGATTAACTACCAGTGTGCTTGCGCCGATGGCGACTGCTATCGAAGACGCGTCCAGATCGATGCTTGCCATCACGTGGGGAAAGTGCGTGCCCTCTACAATGACCACATCGTAATCGGCGGCTATCTGGCGATACGCGTCTACGATCCGCGCAAGATTGTCTTCTGTGCGTTCATACCTTGTGAGGTACTGGGGTCCTGTGTAAAAGAGCACGGATTTCATCGCCGATTCCTGCTTTAGGACGTGGGTCATGAGTCTGACGTCATCATCTTCGCGATGTTCCGGCGAAGCGAGAGCTCCGATCGGTTTGAAATAGCCTACCTTCAGGCCAGCCTCCTGGAACTTCAGGGCAAGCCCGACACAGACCGCCGTCTTTCCGCTGCCAAATCTGCCTGAAACCAGAATGCTTTTCATCCTCCAACACCTCACGATATTGTGATTTTAATATCCAAGGCGGATACACCCTTTTCGTACGCAAAGATCGGGTTGATATCCATCTCGGTGATCTCTGGGAAGTCAGTTACCAGCTGGCCCACCCGGCCAATCACATCAATCAGAGCTTCTACGTCTGCCGGCTGTTCCCCTCTGAAACCCCGAAGCAGCATAGAAGCTTTAGTTTCCGATATCATACTCTCCATTTCTCTTCGGCTTAGTCCTGACGCCAGCCTGAACGAGACGTCTTTTAGCAGATTTACGTATATGCCTCCGAGCCCAAATGCGATGAGCGGGCCAAACTGCACGTCTTTTGTCATCCCCACAATGAGCTCACGGCCTTTGGGCATCATTTTCTGCACTTCAACTCCATGGACGCTGGTCCCCGGCAGGAACCGGTGTACATTCTCCATGATCTCGATGAACGCCCGTCTCACCGCCGCCGGAGTGTCAAGGCCCACTTTAACCCCGCCCACGTCTGTCTTATGAAGGATCTTCGGCGAAGCCACTTTCAGCACCACGGGGAAACCGAGCAGCTCGGCGATGTACGCAGCTTCATCGGCCCTCGTAGCCAGGAGGGACGGAGCGGCAGGGATGTTGTACGCGCGGGCAACGCGGACCGTCTCGGTACCAAGCAGTACCAGTCTTCCTTCTTCCTTGACTTCACGGAATAGCTCTGAAACAGCCTCTCGGTTTACATCATTGTACCTGACAGGCTCTTCTACGATGCGCTCTGCCAGCCTACCCTGATCCACAAGACCCCTGACCGCGGAAACGGCAGGCTCGGGGAACGGGTAGCAGGGGACGCTCCGTCTAAAGAGAATTCTTGTTGCTTCCTCTACGTCCGTCCCCCCCATGAAAGAAGCCACCACGGGCTTCTCAGGGAATCTGTCGCGCGCCCTGGCGATGATCTCGGCGGTGACCTCAGGTTGTACCACTGCGGTAGGAGTGAGCAATACAATCACGCTGTGGACGTTATCATCACGCAATACGGTCTCGAGCGCATTCTCATAACGGTCGGGTGCCGCGTCGCCTATGACGTCCACCGGATTGTAAACGTTTGCGGTCTTGGGCAGGGTCGACCTCAGGTGATCTATGGTGCTCTTGTCAAATCGGGACATTTCAAGGCCCAGTTTTTCCACGCGGTCCGTAGTAATGATGCCGGGTCCGCCCGAATTAGTCACGATAGCAACCCTTGGGCCTTTTGCTACAGGCTGCATCGCGAAAGCGATAGCAAGGTCGAACAACTCAGTCATGGTGTGTGCCCGTATCACCCCGCACTGCCTGAAAGCAACGTCGTAGGCCAGGTCACTACCGGCGAGCGCCCCTGTGTGAGACGATGCAGCGAGCGCACCAGCTTGTGTTGTTCCCGCTTTCAGTACGATGATGGGGGTCTTCAGCGCCGCCTTGCGTGCTACTTCAATGAACTGTTTCCCGTCGGTCACGTCTTCAAGGTAACAGGCGATGACTTTAGTGTTCGGGTCGTCTGCCGCATGCGCGATGAGGTCTGCCTCGTTGAGATCGGCCTTGTTGCCCAGACTGATAAACTGAGAGAAGCCAATGCCCTTTGTCAGCGACCAATCAAGTATGGCCACACACAGTGCGCCACTTTGCGAGATGAAAGCGATCTGGCCCTGAAGGGGGGATCTCTTGGCGAAGGTGGCATTGATGGGCGTGTGGGAGTCCATCATGCCCAAGCAGTTGGGGCCTAGCATCCGCATTCCGTATGATTTACAGATCTCGACCAGGGACTTTTCCAACTTCAGCCCTTCAGTACCCACTTCCTTGAAACCAGCAGTAATGGTGATCAGGGCCTTAACCCCGATCTCGCCACACTGCCGTGCCACCTCACATACATGCTGCGTGGGTACTGAGATCACTGCCATATCGACCGGTCTTCCTATGTCAAGCACAGTAGGATAACACTTGTATCCTGATATTTCGTCTTCCTTCGGGTTAATTGGGTAGATCTCGCCTTTGTACCCGCTTTGAATCACGTTGGTGATGATTGCGTTTCCGATCTTTTCCGGGGATTTGGAAGCCCCAATCACAGCCACGCTATTGGGGTTGAACAGCGCTGTCAGATCAGCCATGTCCTGATGTCACCTTCTTTTAGAAAGGATTGAATATAGAGGTGTAGGGGGCCGTTCATCAGGGTGCGAAAGCCTCCCCCCTCAGACGGTCCCCCTCCCTGATTGTCCCACAATAGTCTATCACGATTCGATGTGTGAGTAAACAGTTTTGTGCCTCGCTATAACCTTATCCAACCTCTCCTTAAGGTATTCGAACTGGGAACAAACAGGAAAGCAGGGAAATGGTGTAGAACAATGAAGGTAATACTCAAATAGAGAAGGGGGGACCCGTATGAACGTTTCCCTCGCAGAAGCGTGTTCGGCGAGCGGTCTTCACCCTCGACTAGTTGGAGAGATCGTTCGAGAATACGGCCAGGAACTGGGAGTTTCGGAGTCCGAAGAAGGGGACCTGCACCTTCCAGAAGACTCTGTGCCGCTCCTTAAATCCATACACCTCTGGCAAGCCGAAGGTCTGGGAGCGGAAGAAATAAGGCAACGCTTACGGACGCCAGGCCAGCCTCCAGTTCAGATCGAGTACAACGAATTCTATGACCGTCTCTTGGATCTGGTGACGCGACTTGAGAAGACCGAAAAACAGCGGGCTGAAGACAGGGACAGGCTCTTGACCGCACTAATCAGAACACAGCAGGAAGTGCAGCAGCTCAGGTACGAACTGGCGGGAATTACAACTCGGGCTGAGCGGAAAAGAAAGAGGTTTCTGGGGATATTCTAAGTGAGGGCAAATAATCGGCATATCTGGACGGTGGTGCATGCGTGTTGCATTACCTGGACAACAGCGCGACCACAAGGCTTTTGCCTGAGGTATCGGAAGCCATGTGTCGCACGCTGAATGAGACATTTGGCAACCCTTCGTCGCTTCACCCCCTTGGTGTGAGCGCACGTGCACTCATTGAAGAAGCCCGCGTGAAGATCGCGTCTGCGCTGTCAGTAAACGCTCAAGAAGTGGTGTTTACCTCTGGCGGAACCGAGTCAAACAACATGGCCATATTCGGTGTGGCAACGCTTTATGCAAAGCGCGGTAGGCACATTGTGACTTCCGCGATTGAACATCCGTCTGTGCTCGAGCCGCTTTCCAGGCTCGCCTCGGAAGGTTTCGAGGTGGACTACGTACTGCCGCTGCGGGACGGCTCTGTGCCGGCAGATGAGGTGCTAAACCGGATCAGGAAGGACACGGTGCTCGTAACAATGATGCACGTGAACAATGAGGTAGGTTCTATCTTACCGGTGGATGTGGTGGGCCGGGGACTGAGCGACTTCTTGCCGCGGCCGGTCTTTCACGTAGACGCTGTGCAATCCTTCGGGAAGTATCGTATAAAGCCCCAAGAATTCGGCATAGATCTGCTCAGCGCAAGCGCGCACAAGATCCACGGTCCGAAGGGTACGGGTTTTCTGTATGTAAGAAGCGGTCTTGAGATCCCACCATACATACGGGGAGGGGGCCAAGAACGCGGCTTACGCTCGGGCACAGAGAACGTGCACGGGATTGTGGGTATGGCTCAAGCCGTGTCCGCGCTTGGGAAGTGGGATTTCTGGGGCAGCGTCAAACCCTTAAGACGCAAGATCGAAGAGGGCGTAATGCGCATCCCGGGGTGTTCCATCATCGGGCCAAAGCAGGAGGGACTGTATGCGCCACATATCCTGTCGCTGCGCATAGAAGGCGTGCGCGGCGAGGTGCTGGTACGTTTCCTTGGCGCCGAAGGAGTGTGTGTATCTTCAGGCTCGGCATGTCACACCCACCGGGGCGGACCAAGCCCGGTACTCTCCGCTCTCGGTTTGAAACCCAAGGAGGCAGAAGAGGTAATACGAGTCAGCCTGTCTATTGACAACGACGAGTCTGATGCAGACGCGTTCCTGTCTTCGCTTGAGAAGGCAGTTTGGCGCTTAAGGCGGGTGTTTAGAGGGTGAACATGAAAGTAGTAGTCATCAGGTACGGCGAGATAGGCCTAAAGGGCAAGAACCGATCATTTTTTGAACGTATGTTAAAGAAACAAATACAGCGAGTACTCAAGCCTGATGAAGAGGTTCACCACGACTTCGGCCGGTTCTACGTCTATACGCAGGAGCCACTGGACGCAGCAGCACGTCTCAAAGAGGTGTTCGGTGTGGTCACGCTGAGCCCTGGAGCCAGCGTCGAATTGGACATGCGGGAAATCGAGGAAGCAGCAGCAACGGTTCTGGCCAGTGCGCTGGCTGAGGATCCGAGCATAAGAACATTTAAGGTGGAGGCACGGCGCAGCAACAAGGTCTTCCCCCATACCTCGCCCGAGATCAGCCAAAGGCTGGGTGCCTTCTTGCTCGGACGCTTCCCGTCCATGCGGGTTGATGTTCATGACCCCCACATCACGGTGGGGGTGGAAGTAAGGCAGAGTGCGTTGGTTTTCGGTCAGGTCATCCCGGGCCCCGGGGGACTGCCGGTGGGCAGCGCCGGCAGGGCGGGGCTGCTTCTCTCCGGAGGCATAGATAGCCCCGTAGCCGGCTACCTTGCCATGAAAAGAGGTGTCATGCTCGACTGCATACACTTTCATACATTCCCATATACCAGCGAGCGCTCAGTTGATAAGGTTCGGAGGCTCTGTATTGAGCTGTCAAAATGGGGCGACTTGAGTTTGCACCTCTTTAGCCTTACCGAAGTGGTGGAGGCGATCAAGCAAAGCTGCCCCGACAAGCTCACCATCACTATCATGCGCAGGTTCATGCTGCGCATCGCGGAGGCGTTCTGCCGCCAGGGGAGAGGGCTGGCGCTTGTTACGGGGGAGAGCCTGGGTCAGGTAGCGAGCCAAACGCTGGAAAGCCTATACTGCATAGAGCATGCAGTGTCTGTCCCGGTGCTGCGTCCCCTGATCGGCTTTGACAAGACGGAAATCGTAGCAATGGCCAGGCGCATGGGCACATATGAGTTGTCGGTAGAGCCTTTTGATGACTGCTGTAGCCTGTTCGTGCCTCGTAACCCGTCAACTCAGCCCAGACTTGAGCAGGTGATATGTGCCGAAGACGCCCTGGACGTTCAGGGCCTAGTTGATGCTGCTCTCGGCACTAGGGAGTCCTGGTCATACTACCGCAGAGGTCAGGGTGTCGAGTCCACCCGTTGGCAGTGAATTGCCTGACATTTCCCCCCCCATGCAGTGTCGGGTCGCGGGATTGTTCTGTACCGTTATTCAAAGGTGTGATAGGTAACCCGCCGAAAGAAGAGGGTGTCGTTTGTCCGTGTATGTAATTGAAATTCTCGTGCCCGTCATTTTCATTATTCTACTAGGATATGTCGCCAACTTTTTTCTGAAAATGGACGTATCAGCCCCGTCGCGCCTCACGCTTTACATCCTCCTGCCAGCGCTGGTGTTTAACTCGCTTTATACCTCAGCGACAACAAGTGCTGAGTTCATTATGCTCTTTTGCTTCCTGGCGCTGTTTACCGCGCTGATGGTAGGATTGATAACTGCTGTGGGCGCCGTGTTCGCTCTGGATAGGAAGGACAGGAGCGCGCTGGTACTCGCTTCCACCTTCGGGAACACGGGGTACCTCGGCTCGCCCATTATCCTCTTTGCTTTGGGTCAGCAGGGTTTCGAGCGTGCCCTACTTTACATGGTGTGCCAGCAATTTTTCATGTTTACAGTGGGAGTGTTTTACGCGGCGAGCAGCAAGAACAGCGTACGCCGATCTCTCCTTGGCGTGCTGCGCATGCCTTCGCTTTACGCTGCAGTGCTTGCTTACTTGCTGCGGTCCGCCGGGCTTTCCATCCCCCCTGTACTCTACAAGGGGATAAGTATGATGGCAGGAGCCGCGCTTCCGGTCATGCTGCTGATTATGGGCATGCAGTTTCACGCACTTTCCGCCGGCTTTTCCAAAAAGACGATGGCATTGGGCACAGCAATGAAGCTGGTGATTGCACCACTACTCGCGTACGGGCTGGTCTTCTTGCTACCTGTGGAGAGAGAACTTTCCTCCGTCCTGGTGCTCCAAACCGCAATGCCCACAGCTATGAATATTGCATTGGTTTCCATGGAGTATGACGCAGCGCCTGATGTGGTGTGCGGTACCGCCATGCTTTCAACCGTGCTCTGCCCGATGACTCTCAGCATACTCCTGTGGCTCCTGCTTTGATAGTACAGACTGGCCATCATGCGGGTAGTCAACTGCTGGGTAAAGAATACTCAGATCAAGAGCATTATGGTATCATATCTACATTGAACCCAGCGAATGGGCAAGCTGGCTGGTGGCTGAAGACAATTGCAAAACCACACTAATTGGCGGGGGAGTTTTTGTCCTTGTATTACCTAATCGAGACGTTTGGTTGTCAGATGAATGCTCATGACTCCGAAGTGCTGGCGGGGCTGCTTGAAGAGATGGGCTATCGCCCGGCGAAGGCCCGCGAGGAAGCAGACTTGATATTGCTGAACACCTGTTGCGTAAGAGAGAGCGCCGAAAACAAGGTGTGGGGGAGGCTTGGCGTGCTCAAACGCTTAAAAAGAGAAAACCCAGGGTTGATAATCGGAGTATGCGGGTGTATGGCACAGGAGGAAGGGACAGCAGAACGCATAAGGCGCCGTTATCCCCACGTGGACCTGGTTTTCGGTACCCACAACGTGCACCGTCTCCCAGATCTCATACGGGAGGCAAGAGAAAGCAATGCACTGGTGGTCGAGGTATTAGAGTCGGAGGGCGGGATCGTAGAACACCTGCCTGCAAAGCGTGCGCCGGGGCTCAGTGCATGGGTGACGGTTATGTACGGCTGCAACAACTTCTGTTCGTACTGCATTGTGCCCTATGTTAGAGGCAGGCAGCGAAGCAGAGAACCCCGTTCCGTCATTGACGAAGTCTCGTCCCTTTTTGCTGAAGGTTACAAGGAAGTTACGCTCCTTGGTCAGAACGTCAATGCTTACGGGCGTGACCTTGCAGAGGAGTATGACTTCGCCGATCTCCTATCCGAGCTTGACAGACTTGACCACGCGGGCAGGATCAGGTACATGACTTCGCACCCACGGGATTTCTCAGACAAGCTGATAGACGTGCTGAGCAAAACAAAGCACGTATGCGAACACATCCACCTCCCCGTTCAGGCGGGATCTGACCGGATTCTTTCGCTAATGAACCGGGGATATACCAGAGATGGATATCTTGCGCTTGTACAACGCATCAGGAAAGCTATTCCTAACGCTTCCATAACCACCGATATCATTGTCGGATTCCCGGGAGAGTCGGAGTCTGAGTTTGAAGAGACGCTGGACCTGGTCAAGCAAGTGAGGTTTGATGCCGCTTTTACCTTTGTCTACTCACCTAGAAGGGGTACACGCGCGGCAGCCATGGAAAACCAGGTTCCGGCGGACGAGAAACAACGCCGCATAACAGCACTGGTGGAGCTCCAAAACCGGATAACAAAAGAAGTGAATAACGCGATGATAGGCAGGATAGAGGAAGTACTAGTCGAGGGTCCCTCGGAGAAGGAACCAGAGAAGCTATCCGGCAGAACCCGGGGCAACAAGGTGGTCATTATCGATTCAAAGCAACATCCCGGCGCGCTCGTCAACGTCCGGATCACGGACGGCGGTACTTACTACCTGAAGGGTGAAATACTGCGCTGAGGACCCGCGTGTCTGCCTGGAAAACCGTGTTCCTAAGGAGTGGAATCTTCTGTGACCACACCCATGCTGTCTCAGTACCACCAGATCAAAAGAGAACATCCCGACAAGATCCTCATGTTTAGGCTGGGCGACTTCTACGAGATGTTCTACGATGATGCAGTGATCGCAGCTCGGGAGCTGGATATCGTTCTTACCTCAAGACCCACAGGCAATGATACCCGGATTCCCATGGCAGGTGTGCCCTACCACGCAGTAGACACGTACTTATCTAAACTACTGGATAAGGGCTACAGGATCGCCCTGTGTGACCAAGTCGAGGATGCTCGACACGCCAAGGGCCTTGTAAAACGGGCAGTCACCCGGGTCGTCACGCC
>DYEP01000120.1 GCA_020725675.1 Symbiobacterium sp.
ATCTTCGTAGGCAGCGTTTCCCGCCCTTTCACCGATGGCCGTGATCGTGGTATGAGCGACTTCAGCACCTGCAGCCAGTGCGAGCACGGTGTTTGCGGAGCCCATGCCAAAATCATCGTGAAAATGCACCTCCACGGGTTTATCGATCCGCTCCTTAACCTTCCTGATTAAGAATGGTACAGCGCTCGGGGAAAGGCCACCGAACGTATCCACAACTGCCAGTGCGTCCATGTGTCCTTCCGTAGCCACTTTTGTCAGCAAGTCAAGACACCAGTTCATCTCCGCACGGCTTGCGTCTATTGGAAAGAATACGGTGTACAGCCCTTGCTCCTTCGCGTACAACGTAGCCTTGACGGACAGGTCGATGGCCTTGTTCAGAGACCACCCGTACGCATACTCAATGATGTGTTCACTCGAAGGGATCTCCACCACCACGCCTGTCACACCACAGTCTACAGCCCTCTTGATGTCGTCGACCATACACCTGCCGAACGCGAAAATCTCGGGGCCCAAGTTCCTCTTGACGATCTCTTTGATCGCCCTTTCATCCTCTGAGGAAACGGCAGGCATACCCGCCTCAATTCTGTGGACGCCCACTTCAGCTAGTTTTTCTGCGATCCTGATCTTCTCATCTGCAGAAAAGATCAGTCCGGCCTGCTGTTCCCCGTCTCTTAAGGAAACATCGTGCAGCTTGATCTTTGGGGCGAACGACAGCTGAGACCTTACCTCTTCGGCGTAGTTCCAGGGACTTACAAACCATTTGTCAGTTTTCCAAGGAGTCTCGTTCATACTCACGCCTCCCTCAATCTCTTGTCAGGACTCAATCTCCAGTCTTTGTTCACCAGATATTTCGGACTTTTTCCTGTGAGTACACGTATGCAATCGGCTATGACCTTTTCTCTGAGCTCTTGTACCGCCTCTTCAGAGTAAAACGCGCTATGCGGTGTGATGATCACGTTATCCATGGTAAACAGCGGGTTTTTGCTGTCGTATTCCTCTCGCTCCAGCACGTCAAGAGCTGCCCCTGCCAACCTGCCAGACAGGAGCGCCTCATAGAGCGCGCCTTCATCCACTAGCTGACCGCGGGACGTATTGATCAGGAAGGCGCCCGGCTTCACCAGGCTCAGGGTGTCTTTCGCGATGAGACCCCTGGTCTCCGGCGTAAGAGGTAAGTGAAGCGAAATGTAGTCCGATTCTCTTAGCAGCTCTTCAAGCGTCACCTTTAGCGCTCCGAACTCCTCGATAACGCAAGCATCGACGAACGGGTCCGTGACCAACAACCGGAGGCCGAGCGGTCGTGCCTTCTGCGCCAGCGCTCTTGCGATCTGTCCAAACCCCACAAGGCCGAGCGTGGATCCTCTCAGACGGTGTATGGGGCGGTGCTCGACAAAAGACCAGTTCCCCTGCTTGACGTAGGTGTTCAGAAACGGGATCTTGCGCGCCAGACACAGCAATGATGCCAGTGCATGGTCTGACACTTCGTCGATGCAGTAGTCCGGTACGTTAGTCACAGCGATCCCACACCTTGTCGCCGCAGCAACGTCGATGTTGTTCACGCCTATCCCCGTCTTTGAAATCAGCAGACACCTTTCCATGTTTTCGATTACTTCAGCCGTTATCTGAGCATAGCAGGTGATTACAGCATCGGCGTCCTTGCACACAAGCGCAAGTGCACTCTCTGATGTGCAAGGAGCCAGGACCAGTTCCGCTCCAATTTCGGACAGCGCCTGCCTTTCATAGTCAAGCGAAGGATAGACATGGTCTGTGATAACAACTTTCAATCCTTGGAGCACCTCCTCTATCATCCGCAAAGTCGCCTTGAAAGGATGGGCCCGGCTCCCACCTTACAGGGCCACCAGGCCCATCCCGAATCATCCTAGGCCATAAAGTCTTCTTCAAAGGGGCACTTGGTCAAAAGCTCCACTCCGCTTTCTGTCACTACCAGGTTCTCCTCAAGACGTACTGTCTGTTCAAGTTCTGGGTGTCCCGCGAAGGTTTCTATGGCGAACGTCATGTTTTGCTTGATCTCCGC
>DYEP01000016.1 GCA_020725675.1 Symbiobacterium sp.
ACGCAAGCTCTGAACCGATTGTCTTTGACTATCTATCAGGGCAGAAAGACAGCCATTCTGGGTCCGAACGGGGCGGGTAAGTCCACTTTGCTCTTACATCTGAACGGGATTCTTCTGGCCCAGGAAGGGGAAGTTTCTTTTGCCGGAGAGATCATCAGTTCTAAGAATGAACACAGGGTCAGGAGCAAAGTGGGCCTGGTATTCCAGGATCCTGATGATCAAGTATTCTCAACCACTGTATGGGAGGATGTAGCTTTTGGCCCTACCAATATGGGACTTAGGCAAGATGAGATAGACGAGAGAGTGGCCAGAGCCCTGGCGGCGGTAGGTATGTCAAAATACAAGAAGAAAGCACCCTACAATCTGAGCTACGGTCAGAAGAAGAGGGTAGCTATTGCAGGCGTACTGGCGATGAACCCTGAAGTCATCATTCTTGATGAGCCGGGGGCCTTTCTTGATCCCAGGGGCGAGGATGATCTGTATGAGCTTCTGGATGAACTGAACAAACAAGGGACAACCATTGTCATTGCCACCCATGATACAGATTTGGCGGTTGAATGGGCTGATGATCTGATTATCATTAGAGATGGTCAGTGTCTGGCTCAGGGCGGCCCGGAGATCCTAACAGATGCGAGTATTGTTGAAAGGGCAAATCTGCGATTTCCGGTGGTGACAAGAATCTTCGACCAGATACCGGAGCTGGGATTGGAGAAAAAGCCACAAACCATACGAGATGCGGTGACAGTGATCAGGGATCTGATGAAAGCGTCAAGGCTGACTTGACCAGAAACACCGTGCAGGTTGCCTGATGCACAAACCCAAGCATGGCAGGGTCACGTGGCTGGCCAGTTCGGTTACGGTGCGCGAGATTCCAGGCCAGAACTTAAAGCTCCTCTCCTCGTAGAACGGGAGTCTCTGGGCGCTTTTTACCACACTCCCAGGTGCGCTTGGTCTGAGACGCGGACTGGACCTCTTATCCCCACTGCTTTCCTGGACTCACAGAGAATCGGCTCAGGTAAAACAACCCTCCCTTTCCTTTGAGAAAGGGAGGGTTATTGGTGTTTGGCTTTCTCTTACCGCCAAAACCAAAAATCAATATCGACGACGTCCACCCGGCGCACAGGCAGCCTCCGGCCCAGGCGTACAAGCTCCGTGGAGGGTCCGGTTAGCTGGAGGCCGTAGACTCGGATTCCGTGTTCCAGTACGTAGGCCGCCCGTCCTCCCACGCTGGTGTTCAGGTTATGTTTCTGTAGCATAACGCGATCAGGTTTAACCAGGTACTTGTGAGCATCGAGCCACTCCAATTCTTCCAAGATCGCATTGCGATAGGCTTCGACTGTGACCGGGGTCAGTTCTACTACCTCGCCTTGAAACCACCTGAAGGTGCCAGGCAAGCCCCATTGCAACCACTGCTCAAGCCCAGTCATGTTTTTAGGCGAGGTCGCCTCCACTCCTGCCTCCACTGCCATCCATAGAAGTTCTACGTCGTACTGACCGACCAACGCTGCCGCTTCATCCAAAGAGAGAGTTCGTTCAAGAGATAGGTTTACTGTAGCGACGGTGTTTTCCCCACTTCGTTCCAGAATCGCCCAGGATGCCTCGGGAGGATTCGGGATACTACCGGCAACGTCGGGATGAACGAAATCCGCTCCAAAGCCGATTGGACTGACGAAGCTACCGTCAAAAACGGACATCTGTACACAATACTCTTTAGACGCTTTAACCTTAAGACCGGTACGCTGAGTTGTAAAGACACTGATCGGGATTGAGAAGCCAGAGGCTAGTCTATTGGCATACCCGTCTACCGTGTTTGGCTGGGAGAATTGGATAAGGTCGTGCAGCACCCTTTGTGACGTAGGCATACGGGAGTATCCCACTGCCCCTGCCAGTGCCAATGTGACAAGACAAAGTAGCGCGACTACGGCCAGCACGGCGACTGTAATTGCGACTATGCGGGTTATGAACTTCCGTCTTGTACTACGAAGAACGCTGGCCACGGACGCCGAATTCGGCAGTCCGCCCACTTTCATGTCCAGCGGGGTCTTCATCTCCCGGGCAAGCGCGGAACAGGACTCGCACGTGTTAAGATGCCGGGCGATCTCGTTTCTTTCCTCCTCCTGGCAATATCCGGACAAGTAATCTGGCAGCAGCTGTTCCACATCATCACATTTCATTGTTTTCCCTCCTCACATAGAGCTGCCTGAACCTACGTCGCGCTCGGAACAGAGTGGCCTTTACCTGTTGGAGGCGCAAATCCATCACCATACCGATTTCCTGGTAGGACATATTCTCGAATTCTCTCAAGATCAGTACTGTGCGATATGTTTCAGGAAGCATGTTCAGCACCTCTCGTATTGAACGACGTCGCTCGCCGGCCTCCCAGGCGCTTTCCGGCGAGTTTTTTGGGTCGGAGTCCCTTGTATCCACCTGGGCAACAAGAATCTGTTTGCCCCGGCCACGCAGCATAGCCAAGTAGCAGTTACGGGCTACCGTGTAAAACCACGCCGGCTTCAGAATTTCTGGGGAAACTAGCAGGTGCTCTGCGGCTTTCAGGAACGTTTCCTGCAGGATGTCCTGGGTCAGTTGTTCATTTCCTGTGAGCCGGACAATGTAACGATATAACTGCGGCGCCAGGTCGCCATACAACGCTTCAAGTTCTTGCACTTTTCAATGCCTCCATCTATTGAACGCACATGCCGGTAAAATGTTACACCTATCCATGCCAGATTCCTCTCATTTTTCTCCGTGCGGTCAATATGGTCCTGAAAGAGGAGAGTATCACCGAGCCACTGTTGATATCCTGCACCCGGGACAAGTGGGCAGTTCTCCTGTGACCCCGATTAGCTCTGTTTCAGTACACCGACGCACGATGGCGGAGGCTTCTTATAATATGAGGATCAGAGTGAAGCAGTAGATTGGCTGGTAATGTCTTTATTAATGCAGTTCCTTGCTCATGAGGGAAACGAAAGGGAGGCGCCGTAAGTGGTACCATTTCTAGCGTTAGTGGGCATTGTGATGGCCATGATCGCTATGATGAAGGGTAGCTTTCCCCTGTTCCAGATCGGAAATCGGAAGAGTGCAGTAATTGTTCTTGTAATATCGGTCATTGTCCTGGTGCTGAGCGTACCGACAGACGATGGCGAAAGAGTTGAACTGGCACAGCAGGCATCTGCCGGGGTGCAACCCCAAAAGTCGCAGGTTAAGAACCAAAAGGAATTCCTCGAGCCCGGAGAAGTCGCTATGCTGGGCATCTGGGGGATAACCGTGTCAGATGAGATTATCTTTTCAAAGGAATTGGGGAGCGTGTTTCTGTCTATCAAAGCAGATGAAGGCTACTCGTTCGCCCAGATTCCGGTTGCGGTATGGAACACGAGTAACAAGACGGACAGTCTCGTGTTCGCCACGTGGAAGCTCTTCGATGACAGGGGCTATGAGTATGAAATCGAGAGTTTGGCTGATATGTACCTGGGGGGGAATGCTCGGTTGGATGTATCGCAAGTCCCACCAGATGCGGTTCGCGGAGGGTACCTCGTGTTCCAAGTGAAAGACGCACCTGGGGAACTCCACCTGGAGCTTAGAACCACTCGCGGGAACGCCAAATGGAAGATCCGTTAATAGTCCTTTATATGTATATATGTAACCAATACTTGATGAATGACCTTTCGAAAGGAGTGAAAAGAAATGAGAATAGCCGCCCTAATACTGGGTTTGCTGGGGGGGCATTGCAGGACTGTTTGCATCCGGCTTTGCGATGTTCGTCGGGGGCGTGGGGTCCGCATTTGCTGTTGAAGGTGCGGAGACAGTAACAGGTCTCGGGCTCGCTGCGATACCCCTTGCGATTCTCGGGATAGTCGGTGGTGCATTGCAATCGCAAGGCCGAAGATAGCAGGGATCCTCATGCTAGTCAGCGGCGTGGGTGGGCTGATCTGTACATCTATGGTATATGTCATACCCTTCCTGCTCCTGGTGGGCGCGATTCTGGCGCTCATTGGACAGAAAGAACTGGCACTGAAAATGAAGTGACGGGTTAAAAGCCCCGGGTAGACCCGGGGCTGCTCCATTGATTGCAGCAAGAAGGACGGAGCTACTCTGGACTTGCAATGGATGGTAGTCCTGGTTTTTGCTGAGAGGAATATGACGGCCCGGTCACGAAACACTTCTTGATAACTCGAGGCAATGCTGCCTCCTCACAAAATCGGCCAATGACTGCGGCCACGATGTATCAAACCGGGGAGGGACATGATGAACGGCTTCACCTTTGCGCGGTACAGAATCAGGATTTCACCCCTTGAAGAAATGTACTTGCCCGACTTCAAAGGTTCCACATTCCGAGGCGGTTTCGGGGGCGTGTTCCGGCGGATCGTGTGCGTGGCTCCGAGGGAAAGCTGCGCCAGCTGCATGGTGGAAGACAAGTGCGCATACCGTTTTGTATTCGAAACCTCTGGCGCTCCGGACTCGCTCTCTGCCACATATGACAATGCCCCCAGGCCATTCGTGTTCGAGCCTCCGGAAACTACAAGAAACCGCTTCGCCCCTGGTGAAGCAATCGAGTTCCACATGACCCTTTTTGGCCGCGCGGTAGAATACCTACCTTATTTCCTCCTCGTTTTTCACGCTTTAGGAGAGCAGGGATTGGGCAGAGGCCGCGCAAGATATGACATTCTTAACGCGGTGAGTATTGGGGCGGACGGCACGGAAAGCCAGGTGTATGACGGCAAATCAAGAAGAGTAACTCAAAACACCCAGGTGCTCTCGCTTGAGAAGTTCTGGGCAGATGAGCCTGAGAGCCTGGAGCAGATCAGCCTATTGCTGCTTACGCCGGTAAGGATCAAGTTCAACGGCAACCTGGTGGAACGGCTTGAGTTTCATATCCTCGTGCGCAACCTGCTCCGGAGACTGACGATGCTGTACGCCTTTCAGGAAGCCGCTTGCCCACAAATCCCGTACGCGGACGTGTTGGAGGCAGCAAGACGGGTGAGCATTAAATCCAGCGACGTCCGGTGGTATGACTGGGAACGTTACTCGTCCAGACAAGATACGAGGATGAAACTTGGCGGGATTGTGGGTAACATTAGCTACCAGGGAGAGATTGGGGAATTCATTCCATTGCTCCGATTCGGCGAAATTGCTCACATCGGAAAGAGCACAACATTTGGACTTGGAAAGTACCGGATCATCATGTAGAAAATGGCTTGGCCCGATGTGTTGTAATATGAAAGTCATACCAGTTCAGGTATAATCCTCCTGCCCTCCCGGGATACTAATCCCGGGAGGGAAACGCTTTGCCCAAGGGCGAGAACCACTTCGTCACCCCTTCATATCAAGTTTACCCGCACCCTACAGCAGCGGCACTCGCTGAGAGATGGGCCGCAGCTTCAGGGGAATTACCTCCTGGCACCATTTTCACCACACTCCCCAGAGTTGTACGGGACATCGGCTTGGACACAGGGGTGTTAAGCCTCGATGCGGAAGGTTTTGCTGGCCATGTATTCGCTGCAGCTTTGAGAGGCGGCATCGCAGCCGACCGCCGCGGGCTTCGCTGGCTTTCACAGGACATCGCATGGCTAAGAGGTACTGGTGTTTCTTTCCCGAGTACGACTCTTCCTGATACTGTCGGGGTGTGCCTCAGTGCATACCTTCGGGGGACGCAGGGCTGTGCAGATTACTGGGATCTACTGGGTGCGGTAAGACAGCCTGACCTCTCCGGGTACAGACTTACCGTCCACGGCTGGATCGAGGATTTTTCTTACCTGGAGAAGCAGTTGTTGGAGAATGCGGCAGCTGCAGGGGTCTTGACACTGGTTCGCCCATCTGTCAGGGCGCTCAGCCTAAACAGCATAGAGCAGCAGATGGTACCGTCCTCGAACATATTACAAGCAGCCGTGCGATGGACTGCTGACATCGCTTCTTCGCACGGTGAGGGCGAGGTGGCGATTGCGGTGTGGGGGTCCCGAGTGCTCCCAGGAGTATTGCAACGGCTGCTTGTCAATAACGGATTGCCGGCGTTTTCCGTCGCTCGGGCGCCCGTGGCAGATACGCCTGCTGGAAAGGCATTGATAGCGCTTGTCCGGTGGATGGGAAGCGAGGATACTCCTGAGACCCTCACGAGCGTACTGGATGCCCTAATTTTTCATCCCGGATGTGCTGCGGCCATCTCAAGCATCAGCTTTATGGCTCCACAGTGCGGGTTAAAGCGGGCCCTTCGAGAGGGACGACGGCGTTTCGGCGAGGTTCATGTGCGCGTATTCAGTAAACTGCTGGGCAGATGTATAGGGCTTCGACGAAGACTGTCCCGGTGCGACGAGCCGTCCGAATACTTGCACACGTTACGTACCGGGCTTATAGGGATTCTCCCCGAGAGCGACCTGGCCCTGTCGGTGGACAAGGCGTTAAGCAGCCAGTCACCTGCACGCGCTTTGTCGCTTATCCCGCGTGCCGCCTGGACAGAATATATGACTATTTGCCTCGGGGCTGTGTGCGTGGATGCACATATCAAAGAGGGTGTGGCGGTCGGTGAACTTTCGGACTTTTATGGCCTGCGGATACCCAGGTTGCTGGTACTACTGTGTGACGACCTCCCCGGGATGCCCGGTGTGGATCCGTTCATAACCGATGAGCAATGGGAACGCCTCGAAGCGGAGGCAGGGTACCCTGGCCTTTCGCTCAGCAGAAGGGTCAGACAGAGAGAAGAGCTGCTCCGGCGTGTGTTGGAATCCGCTGGGGAATTTACCGTGATCAGGGCGGACCATACGTTGGTCTGGGGTCTCGGTGCATCGCGGCCCATCCAGATCCTTCCGCCTACGTGCTCTTTGGGTGCGCGGGCGGCTACAGTAGATCCTCAAGGTCAGACAACGCCTTCAACCCGCGCTGAAGAAACGGTCTTCTCTGCCACCGCAATGGAACGCTATGCCGACTGCCCTTACAGGTTCTACCTTGAGCACGAACTTGGAGCGGAAGACAAAGGCCACAGATTTTCTTTCTGGCGGGGCATATCGACCCACAGAGCGCTGTCTTATATCCTCGACGAAGGAGTTATGGTTTCTAGCGCAGTGGAACGTGCGCTACGAGAGGAGGGGCTACTCAATGTGGAAGGACTTGGCATAGCAGTAGAGGAGTCACTCATCTTTTCAGAAGGCCTTTGGCGACCCGGTCACGAGACAGAGTCGATTCTGAGTGAATATGAATTTGGATTAACAGAACCGGTGGTCATCAATATAGGCCGGACACGACTGGCATTCCGCGGCGTAATAGATAGGCTGGAGCGTCAAGGTGACGGCAGCCTTCTTGTGACCGACTTTAAAACGGGTTTGAAGAAAGCAAAAACAAATGCGTTTTCCGGAGGTCGGTCGATTCAGGTAGCCCTCTATATGATGGTCGCAAGCATCATGGAACAAAAGGACCTGTCCAAGGTGAACGGCCGATATGTCCATATCTCCGAAACCAAGCCAGATATGGTACCGTTCTCAGGCGAGGTGCTGAAGAATCGACTGCGTGAGTTTTACGGGTTACTTGACGTACTGGCAGAGGGCATCGCGACTGCGCAGTATTTCCCTCGTAAGGGGAGCCAGTGCTACCTGTGCCCGTACGTACAGGTTTGTACTCCAGGCCGCGATCAGGCAGACGCGGCATACATGAAAAGGTTTCAAGAGGTGAGTGCTCTACCGTGACAGAACTGTTGTCTCTAACAAGTGACAGTTCATACTTGGTGTCCGCTTGTGCTGGGGCGGGTAAGACCAGACTGCTGGTGGAAAGAGCGATCTCATTGATATCGTGTAACCAAAAACCCGGGATTGTGGTGGCCATCACGTTCACTGAGGCGGCTGCTGATGAAGTCAGGCGGCGCGTGGTGGCGCGGACCGCCGGGCAAAATAGCCTTGCAACTGGGCTGTGGGTGGGTACAATTCATTCGTTCTGCCTGTACTTGTTGAGGAACATTACATCTATATCAGGATACCCATCGGTGGAAGACGTCTTGGGGGAGACTGAAGAGCGTGCACTATTTGACACGTGCTGGTGGCAATGGGTAAAGAGTGCACCGAGCGATTCAGTAGGGTTACTGATAAATCTGGGATTGGGTGCCGAAGCGATGGTTGAGCTCATGTGGGAGCTTTACAAAAAGAGGGGGATGCCCCGGCAAGTGACCGCTGCAGTTCCAGACATTGGCGGACATGTCGAGCACATCAGAAGGTGCATCGCACGGCTTGATGACTTGTCCTCATATTGTACCGACTCTTCTGACGATGCGTATCAGATGATCCAGATGCTAAAGGCCAGGTTTTGTCGTTCTGACCAGGAACAAGACAGGACTGTGCTTGAAAGAAGAGTGCTGGCAACATCGGTGACTCGGCGCGCCGGGTTGAAACGGAACTGGGATGCCAAAGTGTGGTCCTACCTCAGAGAAACCATACTTTCTCTAAGTGAAGCCCTGAATAGTTGTCAGGAAGCGCTGGCACCATACGTTTCCCAACTGTGCAGCGAGGTATTCGCCATGTATTCAGCTCATTTTGACCAGTTTAAAAGGGCACAGGGGTTGGCCAGCTACGACGACCTTATATACGAAGTATTGCGCAAATTAAGGGAAGATGAGGCGTTTTTGTGTGCAGCGCGCGCCCATGTGGCCAGCCTTCTTGTCGACGAATTTCAGGACGTCGATCCGGCGCAAGCAGAAATATGTATGTTGCTTGCGTCCGACGGGCCTGTTGGGCAGGGCTGGAGGGAGATACGCGTGGTTCCGGGAAAGTTCTTTGCCGTGGGAGACCAGATGCAATCTATTTACAGGTTCAGAGGTGCAGACAACCAGCAGTATCAAGAGATGTGCAGCGTGCTTGGCCGGTCTTGCAACGCGCTTAGCCTGAACCGCAACCACAGATGCGCTTCAGCCATAGTAGACTGGGTAAACGCCTCATTTGCCACTGACAATGAAGTACCCATGACAAGCACAAGGGAGGGCGGAGAGGTCTGCCGGCTGGTGACAGCCACCCACCGTTCTGCGGGCGAGTACCGCAAAGCGGAAGCGGCAGGCATCGTAAACTATATCGCCCATCTCCTGGAACAGGGGAGAATAACCTCCTTTTCTGATGTGGCAGTGCTCATGCCTGTAACAACGGACATTGACGTATATGCAAGAGTATTGTTGGAGCGCGGCATCGCTGTACGGATCGAAAGAGGCAAGGGTGGAAACGATCACTCGCTGGGTACCCTCTTTTCGTTTCTGCTCGGGTGGCTGTCAGCACCCGGAGAGTTTGCGTTGCTGCAGCGCTGGCTTACAGATACCACAACCATGGGACATTCAGAGGTCAAGGCATATGTGAAAGGCCTGCTTGCCGCAACACCTGACGCATGCCAAAGTCTATGTGAACTGAGGCAGGGTTACCTTTTGAATTCGACTACGGAGTTCTTGGCGGACGTCCTGTGCTCTCTGGAGGGTACTGCCGGGAACGAAGATGCTCTTCAGGCCTTCAGCGCGGCTGTTACGTCCAGGTCAGGACCTACGCCTGATAAGCTGTACGGTCGGCATCACAAGGACGGTTGCGTGCTCCTTTCTTCCATTCACCACGCGAAGGGACTTGAATTCCCAGTGGTAATCCTGGCCAACATGGATTCAGTACGGCCACGGCCCGAAAGGGTTTACAGGAGTCCAGACGGTACTTTGGAGTTTAATATAAAGGTCGGAGAGACTACGTGTGCCACGAACGGACTGGCACTGTTGGCCGAAGCCGAAAAGAAAGAAGAAGCCAGAGAAATGGCAAGACTCCTCTACGTGGCCTGTACAAGGGCAAGAGACATACTTGCTGTCTGTACCGGTGAAGAACCAAAGGGCATGCCCGGGTTACTTGCTCTGGATGCTTTACCCGTCTTTTCCGCACCTGAGACACACAGCAAGGATCAGGCAGCGTGTACGATGCAACAAGCGGTTCGATGGAGGTGGGTAGCGAAGCAGACCGAACACCCACACGTCGCCCGCAGGTCGTATGCAGATACCAGGTTGGGAGACGCCCTGCATGCCGTACTCAGGGTAATGCCAGTAGACCACTATCGGGATGATATCGTCAAGGAGCTAGCCCGGGCATACGGCGTCCCCAAGGATTCTCTGGCGAGTCTGGCAAGAGCCTGCACGTCGTCGACTTTGTGGCGCAGGGTGAGAGATAGTGAGTGCGTACTTCGTGAGAAGCCCATCATTGCCATGGTTGATGGTGATTTCTATAAAGGGGTGCCTGATCTCATGTTTAAAGAGGGAGAAGGCTGGGTGGTTGCGGACTACAAGACAGCACTGCCAGATTCGTTGGGCGAGTACAAAGAACAGCTCGCGGGTTACGTCAATGCTCTTCAGGCATCGGGGGTGAAGGTAAAGGAGGTAGGGGTGTTAATGGCGCAGACGGGAGACTGGGTCCGGATGGAGGGTTTGGTGTGCACGTAACGGTGGACGAATATGGGACATTTCTTGGCAAGAAAAGCGAGCGCCTTGTTATCAAGGTAGGGAAAGATGTAAAAGAACATGCGTTGCGCAAGGTATCCGAGATCAGTGTTGTGGGGTCAGGCATATCATTGTCGTCGGACCTTGTGTACGAGTGTACGGAACGGGGAATTCAGCTGAACTTTCTTTCGTTCGATGGAAAGCCTTATGCGAAAATGACCTCACCAGCGCTATCAGCTACAGTGATCACGCGGCGTGAACAACTTCTTGCATACACCGACTCAAGGGGTGTATGCATTGCTCGGGCGTGCGTGGAAGGAAAGATCAAGAACCAGGCAAACCTTGTAAAGTATTACGCGAGGTCACGCAAGCGAAAGACTCCAGAGGCTGGTCGGGTACTGGAAGAACTCGCTGGAGCCATCGAGCATACGTTGGTCGATCTGCAATCGGTCAGCGGCAGCACTGTAGACGATGTAAGGCAATCCCTTATGAACATAGAAGCTCGCGCCTCCAAGTCCTATTGGGCTGCTTTTGGGCTTATCATTCCAGATGGAATAGGATTTCGTACTCGGGAGCACCAGGGTTCCACGGATCTTGTCAACTCACTCTTGAACTACGGATATGGGGTCTTGTATAGCCAGGTATGGGGCGCCGTACTACTTGCAGGTCTTGAGCCATTTGCAGGTTTCCTCCATGTCGATCGTCCCGGCAAACCCAGCCTGATTCTTGATCTGATCGAGGAATTCAGACAGCCTGTTGTAGACCGAGTAGTGCTCGCATGGTTGTCCAAGACGACGCTGAATTACGATCCGGGGGAAGGGCTGTCGAAGGAAATCAGACGGGAACTGGCTGACAGGGTACTGGGTAGACTTGACGAGACAGATACGTTCAAAGGGAAGAAACATTCAATAAGGGCGATTATGCAGTTTCAGGCGAGAAACCTGGCTTCGTTCGTGAGGGGTGAAGGCACTTACAAGCCATACGTGGCGAGCTGGTGACGGCGTGATTACCTTGGTGATATATGACATTCCGGACGATAGGCTTAGGAACAAGATCGCAGAAGTGTGCAAGGACTACGGGCTTGAACGGATACAGTACAGCGCATTCTACGGAGACTTGAGTCATAACCTTCGGAGTGAGTTGGCCAGAAGACTCAGCGCTGAGCTAGGGGGCGAAAAGGGCAATATCCAGATATATCCAATCTGTGATAAAGATCTAAGGCTTAAGAAGGAGATTTCCAGAGCATGAGTACATTCAGGGTGTCAGATATCCGTCAGTTCTTGTACTGCCCGCGTATCATTTATTACAACTACGTGGTTCCGGTACCGAGGATATCTACCTACAAAATGCAATCAGGTCTGCATCAACATGCTCACACTGAGCTCCTAGAAAGAAGACGGACACTCAGACGGTATGGTATGGACACCGGGACAAGGCACTTTAAGCCCAGTCTGTATTCCGAGCGGCTTGACCTGAGCGGGACGCTGGACCTGCTCATCGAGACAAAGTGGGGTTTGTTTCCCGTAGAGTTCAAGGATACTGCTGCCAGGTCGCTTTCCAGTCATAAATACCAAATGGTCGCATATGCCCTTTTGGTTGAGGAGGCATTAAACGCTGCAGTTAAACGTGGCTTCCTTTACTACCTTCAGAGCGAGTTTATCCAGGAGGTATTCGTGACACCAGAGGTCCGGAACTACACCAAGAAGATCTGCTCACGAATGAGAAGGATGGTTGCCGAGCAACGATTTCCCGCCGAGCGTGTCAATCCTGGCAAATGCAAGGACTGTGAGTTTAGAAACTACTGTAAGGATGTTTGAGGAGGAAGTAACGTGTACTACTTCTCTGAAGAGGAACGGAAAAGCTTATCTCGAGGCCTGGTCCCACGTTCGAGAGCCATCGGGGTAGCCGAGGAGCTACGAGGCTGGAACTGGATGGAACCACCGCTTGAACCCAGCTATGACGTCCGGCTTGCGGCATATGAGGTTGCCTCGCGGTATTGTTCAAGTGGACGGGACATCTACCTCAGACGAGTCATGAAGGTTCGCGCCCCTGCTACTCCATCCATGGTTAGGGGAAGGGTGCTGCATAGCGTTGTGAGCGAAATACTAACGGAGGCTAAGAAGTTTCTATATACGTACGGACATAGCGCATGTTCTAGCATTCTCGGGATGGCGGACCAGGTCTTGGAAGTGGCGGACACTGATAGACAAGTTCTTGGCGACACCTACGAAGACGTGCTGGAAGAAGCCAGAATGCTGAGAAGTTACGAGACTATCAGGATTGTGTCTCGTATCCAGGATCTTGTTTCGAGGTATCCACATATCTCAAGAGACTCGCTTGCGTCTCTTTCCATCCCGGTGGTGGTAGATCAGCACCTCGATGGAGCCATGTTGGGTCTTAGTTCTCATCTTAGAACAGATGCGACTACTATAGGTGAACCCATTGTTCTGGATCTGAAGGTCGGAGAAAAGAGAGACTTCCACAGGCTCCAGACAACTGCATACGCGCTGGTTACTGAGGCGCTGTATGACTACCCGGTGAACATCGGTTGTATTGTGTACTTGAACCCCTCGAAGGGCAATCTAACGGTAGAAAGAGATTTTCACATCATCACAGATGAAATGAGGCAGTGGTTTGTGGAGGAGAGAGATGCAAAAGCCGCTATCGTGGGCGAAGGTCTTGACCCCGGGAGAGCCACCTCGTGTGATGCACAATGCCAATTTTATAAGA
This sequence comes from Symbiobacterium sp., assembly GCA_020725675.1. Lineage (GTDB taxonomy): Bacteria > Bacillota > Sulfobacillia > DUSP01 > DYEP01 > DYEP01. The sequence goes on from DYEP01000016.1 coordinate 13,145, forward strand.
CATGCTGGTCGTAGCAGGAATTAGATGCAATAAGGAGAAATAAATAGCAATGAAAACTGAACAAGGGCATTATGTCAACTCTCTTTTTCATCCTAATTGTCAAAAATTACCTCGACAGTCTTTTCGCAAGCAGCGTAGCAGGACTTTTTCATGTGGTCAATTCCTGAACCAAGTCATGGTTTTGGAGCAGAATAGCCATGTTCACCCTGTAGGGTTCTCTTTAGCTCCTGGCCCTGGCGGAAAATGCCTGCTAAATAGTGAAAAGATGGCTTGTCCAAATTGCGGAATCACG
>DYEP01000017.1 GCA_020725675.1 Symbiobacterium sp.
ATACTGGCTGAGGCCAGGCGTCGCGCGGAACGGGAGTCCGAGGCTATACTTGATGCCGCCAGGAAGGAAGCCGAGGAGATTAAACGCCGTCTCATCACTCTTGCAAACCTTGAGTCAAGACGGCGTGTGTCCTCCGCCAAGGAGGAACTTGTTTCCCGTGCGTTTGAGCTAGCGCTGGAGCGGCTTGCTAATATGGATCGCGACCGGTACTCCGATTATCTCGTGGACATGCTGGTGAGGGTTGCACAGGGTACCGAAGCCGTCAGGTTTTCCGAAAAAGATAAACAGAGCATCGCCGCGCAGGTGGTAACCAGGGCGAACCAGCGCCTTGAGTCTTTGGGCAAACCCGCGGGTCTCACGGTGTCGGACCGGACGGTGCAGACTGTGGGCGGTGTCATCCTCTCCTCTGGTAAGAAGGAGGTCAACCTGACGTTTGAAAGTGCACTGTCGCTGATCAGAGATGATCTCCTGACAGAAGTTGCAGCGGTGCTCTTTTCCGACAATCCCCCGAAGGAAAGGGGGTAACGCCTGTTGAGATTTCAAGTTTCCGGTGAGATGCACGACCAGGAGTATGCTTTCGCCACCGGGCGGATCAGAGGCATGGAGAACCAGCTGCTTGATGCAGCCAGGTTCAGGCGTCTGATCGAAGTGAGCCTTGAAGAGGCGGTCAAGCTCATTGCGGAGGCGGGGTACAAGAAGGAATCTCAGGATACGGATGTTTCGGATGTGAATTCCGTTATCAACCTGCATGTACGCAGGACTTATGAGCAAGTGAAGGGATTTGTACCGGACCCGGCGCTGGTGGACCTGTTCACGCTCAAGTACGAGGTGGCGCTGCTAAAATCGGATCTGCGCCGGAGGTGGATATCCAAGAAAGAGACAGCACTCTTCATTCCCGAATGGTTGAAACACCGGATAGCAGAGCTGCTTGCCCGGGAGTCTTTGGGACCTCAGGCGGCCGATATCGCACTTGACAAAATCATGTACGAAGAGGCGGCTCTCCTTGCCCGTTCTTCCGGTTCGGATATGCTGATACGGTTATTTGACGCTTTTGCAATAGCATCCAACCTGCTCACACTATTCCGTGGGCGGATGAGGCAGATGGCGCCTGAACAGGTACTTTCCGCGCTTGTGCCTTCCACTGTGGATGCCCCGGTATACCGGGCCGCTCTGAAGGCTGGGTGGGAAGAGATACCAGGGTTCTTTTCCGCTACGTTCGCTTACCGACCGCTGGTCTTGAATATGGAGAGCGTGGTCCGTGACAGAAGTTTTGAGTCTCTTGAGAGGGACCTGGACAACGCCATCCTGGTGATCGCCAGGGAAGGTAAGCGAGTGACCATGGGACCGGAAGCAGTAGCCGGATTTCTGGTGGGCAAAGAATTCGAGGCGAAGAATCTCAGGATCATCTTTGCCGGCAAGGCGGACGGGCAAAGGCCCGAGACCATCCGGGGAAGGTTGCGTGATTCCTATGCGTAAGGCAGCCATCATTGGTGATGGGAACACTTTTGAACCGTTCAGGGCCCTTGGCCTTGACGTGTTCAGCGTGAGCTCCAGCAAGGAGGCCTGTGAAGCGCTCGATCGGGTGCTGGAGGGTACGTACGCGGTATTGTTCGTAAGCGAAACCGCTGCCGGAATGCTGGGCACTGCCCTGGATCCGGTCAGGTCTGGCTCCTTTCCGATAGTGAACATCATACCTGGGCCTGCAGATGACCTGGAAGCGGGTACTGCAAGGCTTAAGCGCATCGTGGAGAAGGCTATCGGGGTGGACATTCTGTTCAAGGGAGAGGAAAGCTAATGGACTCGGTAAATACAGGTGGTCACGGGTTTATCGTCAAGGTTTCCGGCCCCCTGGTGGTCGCAGAAGCTGTCCCGGGCGCCCGTATGTATGACGTGGTGAGGGTGGGACGCTCAAGGCTCATCGGAGAAGTGATCGAGCTTCGGGGGAACCGGTGTTCAATACAGGTTTATGAAGAAACGTCAGGTTTGGGTCCTGGAGAGCCAGTGTTTTCTACCGGGCAGCCGCTTAGCGTAGAGCTGGGACCTGGACTTATGCGTTCCATATTCGACGGAATTCAAAGACCGTTGAACGTTATTGCACAAATAGCCGGCAGCTATATTACCAGAGGTATAGACATACCGGGTCTTGACAGGGAAAAGGAATGGGATTTTGTGCCATGTGCTGAGGTGGGAACGACCGTCACAGGCGGCGACATCTTGGGTACCGTCCAGGAGACTGTGCTGGTAACACACAAAGTGATGGTCCCGCCCGGGGTAACGGGGAAGCTCGTATGGATACACAAGGGACCCGCTACTGTTACGCGCACCATCGCGGTGGTGGAATCGGAAGGAAAGAAGACGGAAATCAGCATGCTACAGAGGTGGCCTGTGAGGCTATCACGGCCCTACAAGGAGAAACTCCCCCCGGTGGAACCCATGCCCACAGGCCAGCGCGTCATAGACACCTTCTTCCCCATTGCCAAGGGAGGCACGGCGTGCATCCCAGGGCCTTTTGGAAGCGGCAAGACTGTGGTGCAGCACCAACTATCAAAGTGGGCTGACGCTGATATCATCGTGTTTATCGGGTGCGGCGAGCGCGGTAACGAAATGACCGACGTGCTGCTTGAGTTCCCTGAACTGAAGGACCCAAAGAGCGGCGAGCCGCTCATGGAACGCACCGTGCTCGTGGCGAACACGTCAAACATGCCCGTGGCGGCGCGGGAGGCCTCGATTTATACGGGGATCACCATTGCAGAATATTACCGCGATATGGGCTACAGCGTAGCGCTTATGGCGGACTCCACGTCCCGATGGGCGGAGGCACTGAGAGAGATCTCCGGGCGTCTTGAGGAAATGCCCGGTGAAGAAGGTTACCCTGCGTACCTCGGTTCAAGAGCCGCCGAATTCTACGAGAGGGCGGGGCGGGTCGTCACGGAAGGCACGGAGCGCCGAATCGGTGCACTCAGCGTTGTCGGCGCTGTCTCGCCGCCAGGCGGAGACCTGAGCGAACCCGTGACGCAGGCGACCTTGCGCATAGTCAAAGTATTTTGGGGGCTTGACGACAGGCTGGCACAGCGCAAACACTTCCCTGCCATTAACTGGCTCTTGAGCTACTCGCTGTATACCGAGACACTGGATCCGTGGCTCAGAGAGCATGTGGCGCCCGAGTTTCCGGAACTCAGGACAGAGGCGATGAACCTGTTGCAGGAAGAAGCGGAACTTGAAGAGATCGTGCGGCTTGTTGGTATCGACGCGCTTTCGCCCAGGCAGAGGCTTTCGCTTGAGACCGCCAAGTCGCTCAGGGAAGACTTTTTGTACCAGAACGCCTTCCACGAAGTGGATACGTATGCATCGCTCACGAAGCAATACAGGCAGCTCCGGATGATCCTCCGCTTTCACGCTGCAGCGCTTGATGCGCTGTCGAAGAATAAAAAGCTTGAGGAGATCCTGGAACTGCCGGTCCGGGAACGGATCGCAAGGGCCAGATACCTACCTGAAGAAAAGATGTCAGAGTTCGATCGAATCGAGGCCGAGATCGACGAACAGCTGGCAAAGTCCCGGTAGGACGGAAAGGAGGTAGGTCAGATGCTGAAGGAATACATGACCATAGCTGAAGTAACCGGGCCGTTGATGCTCGTGAATGAGGTCGAGGAAGTATCCTACGACGAGCTTGTAGAAGTGGAACTATCAAACGGCGAGCTAAGACGGGGTAAGGTGCTCGAAGCAGCCCAGGGCCGGGCGCTGGTGCAGCTATTCGAAGGTACTACAGGGCTTGATGTCACATCGAGCAAGGTCCGCTTTTTGGGTAAGGTGATCGAACTGGGCGTATCTGTTGATATGCTCGGGCGCGTATTTGACGGGTTTGGCCGACCCATCGACAAGGGCCCCGGGATTATACCCGAGGTGAGGCTCGATATTAACGGCAACCCGCTGAATCCGTATGCGCGCGCGTACCCCTCGGAGTTCATCCAGACAGGCATATCCGCCATAGACTGCCAGAACCCGCTGGTACGCGGTCAGAAGCTTCCCATCTTTTCGGGATCGGGGCTGCCCCACCCGAGGATGGCAGCGCAGATCGCCCGTCAGGCGAAGGTGCGAGGCACTGACGAAAAGTTCGCAGTGGTGTTCGCTGCCATGGGCATCACGTTTGAGGAAGCCGACTACTTCGTGTCCGACTTCCGGCGTACTGGAGCGATCGAACGGGCTGTGTTGTTTATGAATCTGGCCAACGACCCGGTTATTGAACGCATCGCTACCCCGCGTATGGCTCTGACCGTAGCGGAATTCCTCGCTTTTGAAAAGGGCATGCACGTGCTCGTTATCCTGACAGACATGACCAATTACTGCGAGGCATTGCGCGAGGTTTCCGCCGCACGCAAAGAGGTGCCAGGCAGGCGAGGGTACCCGGGGTACATGTATACCGACCTTGCTATGATCTACGAGCGCGCAGGAAGGATTCAGGGAAAGCCTGGGTCCATTACCCAGATGCCCATCCTCACCATGCCTGAGGACGACAAGACCCATCCCATACCGGACCTCACCGGGTATATCACGGAGGGGCAGATCATTTTAAGCAGGGAACTGCACAACAAGGGCATATACCCACCTGTGAATGTGTCCATGTCGTTGTCCCGGCTCAAGGATAAGGGTATTGGTAAAGGCAAGACCCGTGAAGACCATTCGGGCGTGCTGAACCAGCTCTCGGCTGCCTACGACAGAGGCAAGGAAGCGCGGGAACTGGCAGTCGTACTCGGCGAAGCCGCGCTCACGCCCGTTGATAAGAAATTCCTGAAGTTTGCCGATGAGTTTGAAAAGCAATTTGTAAAACAGGGCGAAAACGAAGATCGTTCTATCGAACAAACGCTTGACCTCGGTTGGAAGCTCATGGCGACCCTGCCAAGGACGGAACTTAAACGACTCTCTGACGAGCAGATCAGGAAGTACCTGCCTGCCGAGGAGGGTGTGTAA
>DYEP01000121.1 GCA_020725675.1 Symbiobacterium sp.
GGCCGGGCCCGAGGTTGCAGGGTTTAAAACCCCGGGGCTGGCATGCAAGGCAACGAAACGCTAAGACCACCGCCGTCTTGATAACAGGGCGTTATGCGCACATGTACTCATCTCCCCGCACCCTAAAGCAGCATTCAGAGCGGAGTTGGGGATTTGGGGGCGTATTCAGGAACGCGTTCTATATCCCAGCGCTTGAAACATTCGTCTGCCTCGTCCGCTGGGAGATAAGGACAAGCAGCAAAAGACCTGCGCCGATCATGTCGGTCGCCCAGCTGGGGTCGATCAAGACAAGCGCCACGGCAAGTAGGATGATACGTTCCCACCACGTGCAAGTGGTAGTAAAGTAGTTCTGGATGCACGCGGAGAATGCCATGATGCCCGCACATGCTGTGATAAACACGTGGACTGTCTCGAGCCATCCACCCGTACCCTCAAAGATCAGTGCGGGAGCGAGCACAAAGGTAAAGGGCAAAAGAAACGCGGCAAAGTCGAACTTAAACCCCATGACGCCGGTGCGCACCGGTTCTGATTGAGCGATCCCCGCCGCAGCGTACCCTGCGAGCGCAACCGGCGGCGTATCGTCAGCTGCGCAGCCAAAGTAGAAGACAAAAAGGTGAGCAGCAATTAGCGGAACGTTCATCCTGACAAGCGCTGGCGCAGTAATGGTAGCCAGTACGATATACGTGGCGGTCGTCGGAAGCCCCATGCCCAGGATGATGGAAGCGATCATGGTAAAAAATAGAGTGAGCACGAGGTTACCCGCCGCCCAGTGGATTATCAGACTGGATAGCCGGAGGCCAAGCCCTGTCAGGGTCACCACGCCGATGATGAACCCGGTCGCAGCGCAGGCCACTGCCACGCTCAGCGCGTTTCTCGCCCCGTTTTCAAGGGCTGAGATTATGTCCTGAAACTTAAGTCTTGACTCCCCTCGGTTCAAGAGGCCTGCGACCACAGCCAGCATGATGCCGATGAACGCTGCTTTGAGCGGCGTGAAGCCTCTGAGTAGCATGTAGATGATACCCACTACCGGTATGAGATGGTGGCCTCCTTCTTTCAGCACCGACCACGGCGAGCGCAGTTCTTCTCTGGGAATACCCTGGATCCCAGTTTTGCACGCCTCAAGATGCACCATGTAAAGGATGGCGCAGTAGTTCAATATCGCGGGCAGAGCCGCCGCCTTTATGATCTGCACGTATGGTATATTGGTGTACTCTGCCATGATGAAGGCAGCTGCGCCCATGATAGGAGGCATTATCTGCCCCGATGTGGATGCCGCCACTTCAACGCCTCCGGCGACGTGAGGGGCAAACCCCACCTTCTTCATGAGCGGGATGGTAAAGGTACCGGTGGTGACCACGTTCGCCACCGAGCTGCCCGATATGGAGCCCATCATACCGCTGGCCACCACAGCGGCTTTAGCTGGCCCCCCTCTCATGTAACCAAACACCGAAAGCGCAAAGTCGATAAAGAAAGTCCCTGCTCCCGTTTTCTCAAGGAATGCCCCAAACAGGATGAACACGAATACAAACGTGGCGGATACGCCCAGCGGTACGCCGAAGATGCCCTCTGTGGTGAGGTACAGGTGCTCCACGATCTTGGAAAGCGAAAAACCTCTGTGAAGCAATGGCCCCGGCATCCAAGGTCCGAGCATTGCATAGAAGAAGAACACCGACGCCAGTATCACGAGCGCAAGTCCCACGGACCTCCTGGTGGCTTCAAGCACCAGGAACAGTGCGACAGATCCAACTAGCAGGTCGCTCAAGGTCGGCGCGCCCGCTCGGATCATGAGCGCATGGTAGTTAGTGTAAATGTACACACACACTCCCACGCCTGCCAGCGACAGAAGTATATCGTACCAGGGTATTCTGTCTTTCGGCGCATTCTTCCCCGCTGGATACAGTAAGAACACGAGAAACAGAGCGAAGGCAAGGTGAATCGTGCGCTGGATCATGGCCTCACGGATACCCCACCCTGCTGTATACAGGTGAAACAAGGACATGCCCAGGGCGGAAGCGGCGATCAACGCTCTCCAGGCACCGTAGGGTACTCTTATCCCGCCTTCATAGGATCGGATCTTCTCTTCTATCTCTTCAAGTGTCGCCTTTTTGTCGAGTTGCCCCACCTATATCCCTCCACAAGATCCACGGCCGCCTTATCACCGCGATCTGATATGTAATGTGGGTGTTACGGCTGAGCATGTACCTGTTTCCGCCCGCTGCCAGCTCGTGCTTCGTGAAAGGCCAGGTGCCCACCCTGATCTTTGGTCCCAGATCCCTGTTTATCCCCTTTATGCAGAACCAGTCCTCCTCCTGCGCAAAACCCTCTCCTGAAGAAGGCAGACCAGCCCCCATCGACTTGTAATATGTCTCAGTCAGTACAATCCTCCCGCGGGAGATATGGAATACCTCCCGTACAGGCATTTTTTCGACCGAGTGCACGAATTCCATAAGAAACCCGCCATCGTTCAACGCCACGAAGAACTGCTGGCCTTGTTCATCTGCAATGATTAAACCCGTGGTCGGACGCAATAAGGCAAGCAAAACCAGGCCGGCCATCAGGCCGGCCGCGGCTTTGCGCGAGCTTATAGGAAAGGTAAAGCGGCCGCGAAGCATCAGCCCGCTACTTTCCCTTCTCCTTGAAATACTGTTCAGCGCCGGCGTGAAGCGGTACGCTCATCCCGTCCTTTGCTTTGTCCAGCGAGATATCCTTGCCCCTGGCGTGCGCTGCACCCATCCTATCCAGGTTCTCAAACAACGCCTTGGTCAGTTCATATACGGTCTTTTTATCCAGTTTCGTAGTGCTTACCAGCATAGCCTGTACTGCAACAGTCTCCACGTCTTTGTCCAACCCCCTGTACGTACCCGCAGGAATGGTGACAGTCGTATAGAACGGGTAGTCTTTACGCAGTTTATCGGCATAATCCTTAGGTACGGGGATCACCTTTATCTGGTGAGTCGCGGCAATTTCCTGCACCGCTGCGGTGGGTACGCCTGCAGTGATGAAAGCCGCGTCAATGTGCCCGTCCTTCAGGTTGGCAGCAGCCTCACCGAAAGATAAGTAGTCCGTCTTACCCAGGTCCGCATATGTCAGGCCGTATGCTGCCAATATCTGTCGGGCGTTCGCCTCAGTACCGCTGCCCGAGGCGCCCACTGCCACCCTCTTGCCGCGCAGGTCCGCAACTGAATTGATATTCTTGTTCGCCAGCGTGACGATTTGGATGGTCTCCGGATACAGGCAGGCGATTCCGGCAAACCCGGTCAGCTTGCCGTCTTTGAACATCTCAAGGCCGTTATAAGCGTAGTAGGCAATGTCATTCTGCACAAGACCGAGTTGGAACTCTCCAGCCTCGATGGCGCGGATGTTGGCAACAGATGCGCCTGTGCTCGTCGCTGAGGCGGAAACCCCTTTCACTTTTTCGTTGAAAATCTCTGCCATTGCTCCGCCAAGCGGGTAGTACGTGCCGGCAGTTCCACCAGTAGCGATTGTGATCAGGGTCTGAGAGGACTTACCGCAAGCCGAGAGCAGGATCGCACAGAGAACTAGGACCACAACGAAGATCAGTCCATTTCTTCTCAACATTCCTGTCCCTCCTGGTTAATTTTATATCTATAGATCTCTTCCACACAATCTTGGTAGTTCCTCCCACTGTCCTTTTTTGAATCCTTTCTTGTGTTAACTTTCTTACAGGAAACCACCGCATGAAGTAAAAAACATCAACAAAGTTTCGACGCCTTGCCATGGGACCCTCAAGACTTGAGAAAAGGGGCAACTAGTAGAAAATCCGTTGATAAGCTTAGTGAGCAATAGACAAACGAAGGAAGCTATTAGAATTCTTGCATCTTACTTAGATGCCGATAGGGATTCCGCTGGAGGTGATTTCGTAGGGAGTCTCATTCGTTCATGGCCTTTTACTCCATCAAATCTGGGACAACTTACGATCCCCGCCGGGAAAGCCCACCCTTTTAAGGGTGGGATGAAAGGCGGGCATCCTGGTTTAGACTGTTAGATATGTTGTATAATAAACCATGAACGGCAAACGATGGAAAAGATCGGCCACAACAGTATACAACATCGGCTACCACTTCATCTGGTGCCCTAAATATCGGCGCAAAGTCCTAGTGGATAAAGTAGCTGAGCGGCTGAAGGAGCTGCTGCGCCAAAAAGCCCAGGGAATTGGAGTA
>DYEP01000122.1 GCA_020725675.1 Symbiobacterium sp.
CTTTCTATCTTTATCTATAGGCTGTCGGCAGCGTATCGCACTTTGTCTTACGCCGGCACGGTCTGACAAGACCTGGTGCTCGGTATGGGAAGTGGGCTGTCCCCATGCAGCTGTCAAGAAGAACCGGATAGTTGTATCTGGGGTTTACCCGGCTGATGATTATGCTCCCAGGCGGTATGCGCTGGCTCTGAAGTATACAACAGTCCGTACCGGCGAGCGAATTGCAAGACGGTTACGTACTCTGCGCCACCTAGGCCAGTCAACCTATACCAATCAGGCAGTACATCATAATGCGAATGCTATTTCCTTTCAAACATTTGTGAATACTGCTTAGGGCTGTCGGTCATTATTCTTTCTCGTATCCTCGCAACTTTTGCCAGGTCGGCATCTACTTCCGCAAGCCGAGCCTTTGTAAGGGCCTCTTCCTTTTCGAGTTGCTGCTGGCTGCTTGAGATGATCCCGAGGATCTGGTGTTTGCGTTCCTCTATCTGGTTTTCGTACACCTCCCGGAACCGCTCCAGGCTTGCTGCGATGCGTTCGGCCAGGCTGTGGCGTATCCTGCCCGCGTTCCTCCGGAGCAACGCGCTCGCCCGATCCTCGTACCTTGAAATGAGCATGTCCCTTCCGATCCCGGCCGGAAGAAAGCGGATAATTCCGCCGGCGCCCGGTAGGAAAAATGCTGTGGATTCCGAATAGTCAAGGTAAAGACGGGGATCCGGAAGCAGGGTGGCATCCGCCTTTATACCCTGAAATGAAGTGCCAAACACCTTCTGAGTCTCCACGTCAATCATCGACAAGAGCTCGTTCAGGTCCGCCAGAGTTTCGGCACCCAGCACGCTGATCGCCTCTTTCAGCCAGGCTTCCATTAATCTTTGCCATTTCTCGATGTCCTCGGGAACCTGCTCCTTGATCAGGCGCTTCAGCCTCTCATCAAGCACAGCGAGATTCTCAAAATCACCACTGTCAGCCAGACATCGCAGTCTCCTCTTCATGTCCGCAATAGCTCGTATCTCGAAATCCTGCCATCTATTGTTCAGCTCCTGGGTAAGCGTCTCTCCCTTTCCCTTCAGCCTGAACAGGTGCAGTTCCTTTTCCTTCTTAAGTCTTTCAAAGAACCTGCTCATCGAGAGCCCGGCCTCTCTTAGTGTTTCCTGCGGTAGGACCAAAGTCGCCCGCGTGAGTCTCACCACCGACTCGAGTGCTGTTATGCTGGATGCCACCTTGCGCGCTGCTGCATCCATCACTATACCGGCTTTTTCATCAGAACGCAGGCCTTCAATGCGCCCCATCAGCTCTTTCATGCCGCTTCCCTCGTAGAGAGTGTTATCGCCCCCGGCCTGTCCCCGCAGCGCATCTAACGACGACACAGGGTATATCTCAATATCAGCTTTATCACCTAAAGCAGCGCGCAACATGGAGCACGTGAAGCTCGCGGATTCTTGTACCTGCTCTCTGCTGAAACGGTCTGTTTTATTCAGCACAAACAGCAGCTTGCCGGCATACGGCGCGACCTCTTTCACGAGGTTCAGTTCGTCCCGGGTGACGGGCGGGTCGATGGATAGCACCACTATCGCCACATCTACCCTGTCCAGATATTTCCGGGTCTCCTGCGTATTATGTTCAAATACGGATGCAATCCCTGGGGTGTCAACCAGAAGGAAATCTCCGCCAAGAACCTCCGAGGGAATCCCGATCTCCACAAACGATACAGCCTTTTCGTTGGCCGGATTGCCCGCCTCAGTTACATAGTCTGCAACCTGCTGCAGGGCCACACTGGTGATCTTCCCGTTCTGGAAATGCACGTGGCAGTAGCGGGTATCGCTGTACCTGATGACGGTAATCGCTGATGTAAGCGGCACCATGCCGGTTGGTAGTAGTTCTTCTCCCAGGATGGCGTTGATAAAGGTAGACTTCCCCTTCTTGAACTCGCCAACTACCACCACCCTTAGCATGTCCATCTGAAACAGCTCATGAAGCTCTCGGAGGCTTTCTTCGAGTCCTCCGCAATCGTACCTGGCTGCTATCCGGTGCAGTTCTTCGATGGTTTCTGAAAGCATGTGTCTACCGTTGCAGCGCAAACACTCCACCCCTCTTACATACCTTATACTCCAAGGGTAACGCAAAAGCAAAAAAACTCCTACCCTTCGATGATCGGTAGGAGCTATCAGTCCACTTGCGTGACAACAGAAAGCAGGCGAGCCCCATCGCCTTCTTGCTACCGAATATTGTACCCGCATCGCACCTTCGATGTCAATGACTCAACCTATCCATCGAGTCAGGGTTGAATATGTCACCCACATGTGCTAGTATATTAATCGTGCAAAGGAGGTAATGGAAGTGTCCAAGAGGTGCGATATATGCGGGAAGAGTCAGAGCGTAGGTCACAACGTTAGCCATTCACAGATCAAGACAAAGCGGCTGTGGACGCCAAACCTGCAAAGGGTAAGGGCTGAGGTGGACGGCACTGTAAAACGCCTGAACGTCTGCACCCGGTGCATTAGGTCCGGAAGAGTGAAGAGAGCAATTTGACTCGGTCCTCCCTTATCGGGAGGTCTTGTTTTTCCTAACCAAGGCCTTAAGCAGCCCGCCGAGCATCTTGGGCACACGGAATACCAGTATTTTCATGTGTCATCCCCCACTCGTTCAGTCTTGGTATGAGAATAGCAGCCATCCGCCCCATATCATGCCTATGCTTACCGCAACAATCATAAACCACCCAGGAATGAACCTGAGCATTATGAGCATGCCCGCCGCAGCCAGCGCCACACCAGCCACTTTCCGCACTGCCATTCTCGCTTTGTAAGATCTGCCAAAACGGCGCACGATCACCACCCCTCACCGCTTGACTCCTTCATTCTATGCCCCGGCTGAATTACGTGTTCTCACCGCCCCAGTCCTTCTTTCAGTTACGATTTACTCTGCATTGTCAAGCATTTAAACCGTAAAGCCCCCTCCAGTAGTTCAGGAGATCCAGCAAGGAGCGTTCTATGGAAATCTCGGGCTTCCAGCCAGTTGCCTTCCTGAACTTTGTGCAGTCGCCACAGAGCACCATGACATCGGATTGTCGGATTCGTGAAGGGTCCTGCCAGATCCGTATGTCTTTTCTTTTTGATTGGGCAAGAAGCATATGAAGCACTTCCGAGATCTTAAAGCTATTGCCTGAGCAGATGTTGTACACCTCACCGGGTTCGCCATGGAACACAGCCATTACATAACCGCGGACAGTGTCCCTAACATCCGTCAGGTCCCGCCTGGCCTCAAGATTCCCCACAGATATGACCGGCTCTGCCAGACCCGCCTCAATTTCGGTAATCTGTTTTGCAAAACTGGATTCGGCGAACACGTGCCCCCTCCGCGGTCCCGTGTGGTTGAAAGCTCTAGTCCTTACAACAAAAAGTCCGTAAGTTTGATGATACTGGTAACCGAGAAGGTCCTGCGCCACCTTGCTCACGCCGTATGGTGACAATGGCCTAAGCGGGTTTTCTTCCTTAATCGGCACCTCATCCGGATACACCTTCCCATACTCCTCTGATGAGCCGGCGATCTGCAACCTGGTATCAAGCCCCAATTCCACAATGGCCTGAAGAATATTCACCTGTCCCAGCACGTTTGTCTGAAAAGTCTTAAGAGGCGCCACCCAGGACGTCGGTACAAAGCTCTCTGCGGCCAAGTGAAAGATCACCCGTGGTTTAACCTGCAAAAGGGTTCTCCTTACCGCAGACTGGTCGACGATATCACACTCGACCAGCTTGACCTCTGTGAGGTGCTGAATGTTTTCCATCCGGCTCCTCCAGCGGTAGGTGCCGTACACTTCAAAGTCTCCGGTAGCAAGCAGGTATTCAGCAAGATGGCTCCCGGCAAACCCCGTGATGCCTGTAATCAACGCCCTCAACAGATAAACCTCCCCAAGAAGGGTATGTCTCCCTCATCATATACCAAGTCCCGAAAAAAGGTGCCAGAGGTAGCACTACCGCACGCAGTCAGGTACCCAGCGGGAAATAGGCGATTCCGCATCGGCGCAGGACCGAGGGTTCAAGCATCATGCGTGCATCGTACACCTGCGCTCTTTTCATCCTGCGGCGTATCTCTGTCCAATCAAGACTCAAAAACTCTTGCCACTCAGTCATCACCAGCAGGCACGTGGCACCCTCTACCACAGCATAAGGGTCCCTGCCCGGGGTAAGAGCCGGGTCGAATACAGAAACGAAAAGCCCCGCTGCCCGCAGCCGGTCATATACCCTCACCGCCACGGATTCTGCAGTGTCATCCGTGCCTGCCTTGAACGCAAGCCCAAAACCGGCCACAGGACCGCCTCCTGCTAGCTCACAGACCCGTCTCACAATCAGGTCTTCCAGCATGGAGTTTGTTGCCTGCAGTACAAACGCGGCATGTGCGTTTATCCCGTGCGAGGCAGCGAGACGGTATGTGGCTCTCGTGTCCTTCGGCAGGCATGGCCCCCCCACCCCGGGACCGGGCATGAACGCTCCCGGACCTATCCGCGGATCCGCTGCGATCGCTTCAAGCACCCTGCGGGCATCACAGCCTTCGGCAGCACACAACACCGAGAGGAAATTGGCAACCGATATCTTGATCCCGAGAGTCAAATTAGCGCCTAGTTTGATTAGACACGCTTCCTCAGGAGTGGTAACAAACCGGGGGATGGTATTCGGGTACCCCAGGCAGGCATCGACTATTTCTGCCACAACCCTGGAGTAGGCGCCGATTACAAGCCTGGTTGGCTCAATGGTATCCTGAAGCGCCCTGCCCTCTCTCAGGAATTCCGGGCATACCGCGATCCGGTCTCCCACTATCGTTCGCGCCTGCCTGAGCACCACAGGAGTGACCGTGCTTCTTAAGACCACAGGGTACCCGCCGCAGGGCAGAGCGCTGCATGCCTCTACCACATACTGCTCATTCATTACGCCCGCGGCATCAACAGGTGTCCCTACGCATATGAAACAAATATCGTAATCGCCAGGGGGACAAGCAGGAGCAAACACGATCCTGTTCCTTGCGATACACTCATTCAAACCTTCTTCCGCATACGGAGAACGCCCAGCCGAGAGCATACCAAGCCGTGCTGCGTCTTTTTCAACACACGTCACTTCGTGTCCGGTACGAGCCAGGTAACAGGAGGTGGCACTTCCGACGCGCCCGCCTCCGATGACCAGCACTCTCATCTGGCCCCCCCCTTGAGCTCTCCAGCGACTTGCTTTAACCTGTGATACATCCTTTCAACCGACGTCTTCCACGAATAGTTCAAGACCACTCGCCTGGCCATCTCACCCACGCTGCGGGCCTTCTCCCTGTTCTCATAACAGTATCTGAGCAGCTTAGCCAGCGCCTCTACGTTCGGCCTGGCCCAGTAGCTTCCTCCATACACTTCAGGCCTGTCAGTAGCAGGTTCAAGACCATCTATCGGGATCAGGAAAGCGGTCTTGTCCGACAGGTAATCCATGTGAGCTCCCCAGCGTGTTGTGATAACGGGAAGCCCACAAGCCATCGCCTCCATCACGGTGAGGGACCAGCCCTCGCCGCGGGTCGGCAGCACGTAACAGTCGCTTGACCAGTATAGGGCCAGCATCTGGTTGGCTTTGACGGGTCTTTGGATGATCTCAAGAGCAGGCAGATCGTGCCGCTCAGCCTCGCGACGGAGATTCTCAATCTGCTCAGCCAGACGCGAACCGTCCCGGTCGCTGTGTCCGAGGCAGCTCGGATAGGTCTTGATAGTGAGCATCACGGGGTCAGACTTCTTGAAGGCTCGGAAGTACGCTCGTAGAAGGAGGTCCGGCCCCTTTCTATGGATCCATTCAAACGCCGATAAGAACCTGTAGACATGGCTCCGTCTTGCGGAAGTGGGAGGTTTGAACATCGAGGTGTCAACTCCTAAAGGCATGACCTGGATCTTCTGGTTAGGTACCCCTCCTGCAACAAACGCCGCCTTGCTCCAGCTGCTCGGTACCCATAATTCATCCACCAACTCACACGCCTTCGCCCATCCCGGAGTAATGCGGTCAGATTCGATCATCGTCATACCTATCTTGTAAAAGCGCTTTCCTTGCAAATACTCTTGTACGTACCTCCAGAAGGTGGGCGCCGTAGTACCAAACAGTGCCAAACCGGTATCAGGGATCCTGGAGGTAACGAGCCTATCAATAAGTTCAAGGTGGGGTTTCCGCATCCACTGGGCGCCGTCGCGCGGTCCTGGCGCGGGCAGAAACACACGCACTCCCATCGCGCACAGGTTACTCACGATGTGGCGGTTGACCTGCGTGTACCCGGAAGTATCATACATGTTACCGAAATAGAACACGTCCATTAGCGTCTTGCTCCTAACGCGTTTTCGTATAAGTATAATATCTTGGCCACATGCTCTTTAATGGAAAACCTCTCCACTGCACGTTTGCGGCCGAGGGCACCGAATCTCCGCCTCAAGCCCTCGGATCTTGCAAGCGTTGCCATGGCCTGGTACAGCGCGCAAGGATCTCTTGGAGGCACAAGGAGCCCGGTTACATTCTTGATCACGACCTCCGGTATTCCACCTGCGTTAGTCGCTATCACTGCCCGACCCGAAGACATCGCTTCAACAACTACGCGGCCGAAAGGTTCCTCCCAGGAAGGTAGAACGAGCACGTCTAACGCGGCCATTACCGCAGGCATATCATCCCTGAACCCGGTAAACACCACGCGGTCGGAAAGCCCGAGCGTACTCACGAGCGTCTTCAGTTCTTCTTTAAACTCGCCTGAGTTGAACAACGAATCCCCTACGATGACGAACTTGCAGGGCAAGCCATCATCTACCACCATCTTCGCAGCGTATAAGAAGTCGAGGTGCCCCTTCCATCTGATGACCTGCCCCACTACCCCAAACAGTACCTCGCTCCCGCGCACGTTCCAGGCCTGCCTAAGATGCGCTCCCTTGACCGTGGGAGCGAACTTCCTCGTGTCAACTCCGTTGTAGATCACTACGATTTTCTGGTAAGGGACCACTGTGGCAAGCCTCCTTTTGACGGCGGAAGACACCGCTATCAAGTAGTCCGCTGCCGCGCTGCTTTGCAACGCATTTCGTTCCCACATCGGTACCATGTCGCGGCAGTGCCCGATGCAGACTGTGTTTCGCATCCTGGCCAGGTTCAGGCTAAGCGGAATGGCTCGAAACGCGTTGGAGTGGATGAGGTGCGGAGCATAGGCGGCTACTTTCCCCACAAGTTCTGTACCATAGAAGAACACCTCCACTCCCAGCGCAGCCAGCTCAGTAGAAAAGCGTCCCGGCCCCCTGCATACTACCGTTGGATGGACTAGACTTCTGTCCATGGCCGCCAGCATCTCAAGCAGGCTCCTTTGTGCTCCCCCGATCTCTGATACATGATCCACGTACAATACCCTGAGTGTAGCCATTGTATTTACCGCCCCCCGGCCGCCAGCTTATATGCGGCAACGGTTTGCTCAACAGTGTTGGACCAAGTGTAGGTGACCACCCTCGCCCTGCCAGTATATACCATCTTGGCACCAGTACCCGCATCTCCAAGCACCTTGGCCATCGCATTCGCTATGCTCTCTACGTCTGTTGGATCAAAGTACATACATGCACCGCCTCCTATCTCTTCGAGCTCAGGTAAACGAGATGCGACACAAGGGACTCCGTATGCCATGGCTTCAAGTACAGGTAGCCCAAACCCCTCGGCGAGGCTCGGGTACACAACAAGGTCAGCCTTCGCGTAAAGATTTCGCAGGGTGCGTTCGCTCACATACCCCGGGCACAGCACCTTGTCCTGCAGACCCAGGTCACGCACCAGCGCAGCCGCCTGGCTATACGCTCGAACCCTTTCGCCCAGGACCAGCAGCTTATGGTCAAAACCCTTTCGCACAAGCAGAGCATACGCTCGGATCAGGTTAGGCACGTTCTTTCTCCAATTGAACCCGCCCACATATAGGATGAAGGGGAATGGTGCATGAAGCCTCGGTATGGCGGGAGGGGCCCCGGGAGGAGCGATGAATATGCGGTCTGCGGGATAACCGGTCAACTCGGTGATCATCTTCTTTGACTGCCTGGAGATTGTGATAATGGCCTTGCAGTGATGGACCACCCTTGTGATATAAGATGTGAAGTGCTGTCTGTACGCTGCATCCACCAGTTCGGGATGAGTAAAGGGTATCATATCAAAAATAGTTGCAACCATTGTAGGATGGTTTCTGCACACTCCAAGCCCGTTTTTCACCAGGTGATACACCGTGAAAGGCACCCGTGTCATCCACTGCATATTCTTTGGAGAGTCAGTCCTTATGTGCCCCTCAAGCACCCTGAAGGCAGGGCCCATCTTTCTTAATTCTTCAGGAACCGGCGGATTTACCAGACCCAACACCTCAATTCCGCTTTGAACATGGGCAAAAGCACGGATCAGGCCAATAGAGTACGCTGCGATCCCATCTTTGTTCTGCAAAACGTTCTGGTGGAGGTCCATCAGCACTCGCATTTCGATTGCCTGCCTTGAGAAATTACCCTGTACATTATTTCAACCATGTCCGAAAATCGTACTCGTGCTGCGCGTTGGTCGTTGCCGCCACGGTGGCGTGCCAGTTCATACACCGTTTCATACCTGGCCGCTATGTTCTCGAACCTGTACTTTTGGACCCTGGCAAGTCCCGCAGCAGCCATGTCGTGCCTCTTCTTCTCATCATCTATCAGTGAGCACAAGACCTCACCCAGGTCCTGTTCGTGTACGATCACGCCCACCCCTGGAAGTAATTCCTTTGCTCCTTCGTTCGGAGTACTCACGCAAGGAGTGCCGGACGCCATTGCCTCAAGGTACGGGACTCCAAAGCCTTCATAACTGCTGCAACAACAATAGATCCAAGCCGAACGGTAGAGCTGGGCAAGCTGATGATCAGACGCTTGGCGCACAGCGATGACCCCATGCTGCGCTCCGTGTTCCACACCGACCATGACGAGACGTGCGGACCGGTGACGGGGCAACACTTCCCGCAGAAAAGTCTGAAGCAACAGGTTGCCTCTTTTTCTCCCTTTCAGTGTACCGACAAACAGAATCGACGGCGTGTTTGACTTGGTGCCAGGCCGGAACAGCGAAATATCCACCCCCGCCGGTACCACCATGTCCACAAACGGGAGCGCCTGGCGGGTCGATTGGGATATAGCCACGTTGACATGTGATCGCATAGCGGACAAGAATTCCATAGCATAGTTAGATGCTTGCAGGAAACTGTAGGTCTGGTTATCCGAGAATCGGGCCTCCCATACAGCACTGCCATAAAACGTCCGCACTGACGGAGTGTTGGTTGTCACGTACTGGTTATCACCGTGGTAGTGCACCACGTCATACGGGGCAAAATCCACGGACGCCACGGCCAGGGCGAACGCCGCAGGCTCTGCCAGGTGATTCGATCCAGGGGTTCTGAGCGCCACGAAACCATACGAAGCGTCAGGTCTTGTACCCTGGGAGAACACGGTGACCCTGTGTCCTTTCTTCGTCAGCGTCTCTGCCAACCTGTGCGCCTGGTAGCCGACACCAGCTCTGGAGTTAGAAGGCAGATACCTGCTTACAAACGCGATGTTCACATTCTCTCCTCCCGTTTGGCCCTGTGGTGTTTGCCTTGCGCCTTACAGCTTATGTAAAGCTACACGCAGAGTGTTCCAACAAGACATTTCGGTGAAAACTGAGAGGGCCGGCTTTTCCGGCCCCCCTTCCCCTCGTGACTGCTTTACGGGTCGGCGACGGTCAGTTCTTGTGTTTGTGTGACCTTGACCTGTATTCTGATAACCACCTTTTGAGTAAGTTCACCCGTCTGAGGATCGAACTCGAACGCCAATGATTCTACGAACGAGTGGTCTTGCTGGTTCATGCCACTGCGTGCGGGAACATCGGGATCCAGCGGATCGATCTCCACCATTTCGGAAAAGTCGATATCTTCACTGATGTGATGAACTAGTCCATCTGTTCCCACAAAGAAGATCTGCTTGTGCAATCTACCTTGGACAATCACTTTTCCTTCTTTCACCACAGACGTTACATCCCGAATGAAAGCCTGGATGTCCACTATCTTAATGGCGTCTGGAAGCGGGATGGTGGTCTCGATTAGCCTTTGTTTGTCGCCGTGACCGATCACCAGTTCCGTCTTGATGGGTATTCCGTATGGGTCCAACGCTACCGGTACCTGCTGGGTCTCCGTGACCACTACCCGTACCAGTATGATGACCTTCTGTACCAACACCCCGGTGGCGGGATCAAGCTCGAAGACCAGGTTTTCCACAAAGCCAGTAAATGTCGCCGTCATGCCCGGCCTTGCTGGCACGTCAGGATTCACTGGTTCGATCTCCACTAGCTCGCTCCAGTTGATCTCCTCCTGGATGTGGTGAACGATATTGTCCGTGGCCACAAAGAAGATCTGTTTGTGCAGTATGCCCTGGACTATGGCTTTACCGTTCTTCAAGATTACCCTCACGTTCCGAAGGTGAGTGACAATATCTGTGATCTTTATGGCGCCAGGGATATGGATTTCATGTCTTATGAATTTCTGTTTTTCACCTTCGCCGATCTTCACCGGTGTCTTGATTACCGGCCCAAGCGGGTCAAGCAGAACGTTCAGATCTTCCGTCTCGGTTACTACCAGGTCAAGAGCGATGATCACCTTCTGAATGAGCTGGCCCGTAGCCTCGTCGAACTCGAATACCACGTTTTCCACTACAGAGTGGTCCTGTACGTTCATGCCAGGTGCCGCAGGTCTTTCCGGGTCCACTGGGATGATGTCTACCAGCTCATTGAAGTCGATATCCTCCGCCAGGTGGTGCTCCAGACCGTCAGTAGCGATGAAGAAGATCTGCTTGTGCAGTACTCCTTGAACTATCACCTTGCCGTGTCTCACGATGAACCGCAGATTCCTGAGCGATGGAACGATCTCTACAATCTTCACTGCATCGGGAATGGTCTTTGTCTCTTCAATAAGGGTCTGCTTAAACCCGCGGCCTATGACTCGTTGGACAGTCATTAACAGTTTTCCTTCAGGCACTTGTTTGCCCCCCTTCTCCCCTTGGATTAGTCCCTTTTTGTTTCACACTTGCTTTCACGTGACTGTTCAGCCCTAACCTACCTTGGGTGATTTCTCTCCCTCCCCGCTGCCTTGTCTGGGTCAATAACAATCTATGCACTACGACTAATTCTGTTACTGTCCCCTAAGGGTCGATGAACTGGCCATTCACGGTTACTGCAGTAACCACCTGAAGCGGTACCGGGAACGGATTGCTGTCGTTGACCACATCCACGAATATGGTCGTCTTTTGAACGTCGGTCACTCCCGGACCTTTGACGTCGGTCACGACTGAAATGACCTCGGTGTCCACCCGTATCTGGACCTTGTCTACCTGGGTGATGCCGGGACCTGATATGTCGGTCATGACAACCACTTCTTGAGTGGGCGTAACGACCACGGCTCTGATGAGCAGCACGATCTTCTGAGTCAGCACATGTTCCGCGACGTTCAGCTCGGGTATGATGAATTCGATATCAACGGTCACCTGTACTGGGTCCTGCGGTGTGATACCGGGAAACGAAAGCGAGTGTGTGAAAGGGATCTGTTCCTTCACCACACGCACGATGTTGTCAGGCCCAACAAAGGCAATCGTCTTTTCGATCACGCCTGTGACCACCAGCATATCTATGAGCACGACAGCCTGTACGTTCACAACCTTTGCGTCAATCCGCTTTATCTTTATTGCATCAAGCGGCGTCCGAGCGACAACCAGCACCTGCTCTTTGACCTCGCGAATCTCTCCTACACGGATGCGCTCTTTTTTTACGCGGATGAACTCCTTCGTGATTACGATCAGTACCTGTTCAGTCTTTTCAAAACCCTGGTTTTCCAGGAGTTCGAACTGGTCGAAGACTGGGTCTTGTAGCTCACCACGAACCGTGATTTTCAGTACGATCTTCTGGACAATCGCGCACCTGTCAGGCGTGAGATGGAACAAAACGAACTCCACCTCCGCCTCCACCTCCACAGGCGTATCCGGCTTCACTCCTGGTATGGAAAAGAAATGCTGGAACGGGATGGTCTGCCTGCGCTCGCGAACCACTCCGGTAGCGTCCACAAACAGAACCTGATCGTCCAACGTTCCTTGAACTATTACCCCGTTTGCCACGGCCGTAGCCTTGATGGAGGCTATGCTCACAAACACATCCTTGATCTTGATGATGGGACAGGTATCCTCTGATACCTGAAGCGTTTCCATCGGCCACTCTTCACCGTGAGCCTGGCGCCTAAGCTGTCTCAAGCGCTATCACCCCCTTGCTGGTTCATTATATGCCTGATTGACAGAAAGGGACTGATTCTCTCTGTCCGCACAGAACGCTGAAAAAAGAAATCGCCTCCATGGCTTCCCGGAGGCGCGCTTTTAGGCTTGAGATCCCCTGTTTAAGTCAGCATATCGCGGTAAGTCTTGAGTACGGTCTGCGCAGTCTTCTCCCATGTATACTGCTTCACCAACTCCTGCCCCGCCCTGGCCTTCGCCCTGGCGAAATTCGCATCTTCCAACACCCTAAGGCATGCCTCTGCGATGTCGTCCGGTCTCTCAGGCTCCACGTAGGCAACAGCGTCTTTCACCACCTCAGTCATGGCCGGCTTGCGCGAGCAGACTACAGGTATGCCGCAAGCGAAGGCTTCAAGAGGAGGCAGTCCGAATCCCTCCTTGAAAGACACGTATACCAGTGCCGCAGAAGCATTGTACAGCATCACCAGTTCTTCGTCCGCAACCACATCGAGAAAGGCCAGACACTGAGGGTCAAGCCCGATGGACTCCGCATACGCCCTGGCCTTTTGCCTTCTGGACTTGCTGGTACCGACCACGACTAGCTTCACTTTTTGCCTCCTTCTCGTTATCGCGATCATCGCCTCGATTACGCCCCACAGATTTTTTCTCGGATACTCGGCTCCCACCATAAGGAGGAAATCATCGCTTAGACCGAGTTCTTTCTTCACCCAGGACCGGGCAATCACCGGATCTATCTTTCTAAACACTTTCCTGGGTGCCAGCGGGATTACCCGTATGCTGGCTTCCGGTACCCCTGCAATCTTGACCAGATCCTTCATTGACGCGACAGAGGGCACTACCAGGATCCGAGCAGACCTAATTGCCCGGTTCAAGGCATCTTCCATCTTGCGCCTGGTAGAATCGGCGTACTCGTGGGACCGGGTCAAAAACAACACATCGTGGATTCCGACGATGCTAGGTTCAAACCCCAGGTATCTACTGAAAAACACCGGGTAGTGAAATATCTGGATATCGCACGACTTGACCGATTCCAAAGTCAAAGGCCTTCCACCGGCGGGTATGTTCCGTGCGGCACCGAAAAAGAACCATGAATACCTGGGTTCCTCAGCAACCAGCGCCCTCGCTAGATCTGCTGCGTATGCCGCTGATGTCCCTGGCTCAGAACAGCTTATGTCAAATGCAATCCTCAAAGCCTCACCCCCTAACAGTCCGGCGTCGCTTCGCATTTGCGACAGCGCTCCGATATATCTCAAGATGTTCCGCGGCGGAGGTCGCCCACCCCGGCAGCGTAACATTCTCCCGGTCACTGGAAATAGCCGTCTCAATGGCACGCCGGATGGACCCCTCGTCGTCAGGATCGCAGTACACGGCGCCCCTCCCAAGGTACTCTTCGGCCGTTCCCCTTTCTGTGGATACACATTTCGCTCCGCACGCGTACGCCTCCAGCGTGGACAGCCCGGGCAGCTCATATAAACTGGGCAATACGTGCACAAGGCATGAAGAATAAGCGTCCCACAGCGTTGGTTTGTCGAGGTGGCCCACGTAAAACACCCTCTGTCCTTCCTGCTTTATCCTGGCCAGGTAATACGGGTCATTCACGCTCCCTGCAAAAACCACTGGAATGCCCATATGTCGAACAGCACGTACCAGCGCCAGCTGGTTCTTGTGCGGGCAGATCCGGGCAGCCTGGAAGATGAACTGCTTGAGCCCATAAGTCTTGTGAAACACCGCCCGCGCCACAAATGGGTCAACTCCCACTCTGATTACCCTTACGTTACCGCACCCCAGGTCGTTCTCCAGCTGCCTTTTCTCCGCATTGCCTGTTGCCAGTATGCACCAAGCGTGCTGCGAAGCTGCTCGCAAGTATGCCTTTCTCCGCTCCCACATGCTGTACTCCGCCAAGGCGGACCGCCGCAGCAGGGACTCCCCTACGGACCAGTACATTGCCGTGACGATCACGGGCAAACCTGAACTAACAGCCTGAGAGAAATAGGCCCAATGCCTCTCCAACGCGTGGCCGCCGACGAAGTGCACCAGTGAGGCTGAGTCTGACGGGCCTTCTATCACACGTACCCCAAGGTCCGACAGTGCACGCCCCAGCCTGACGGCCAGGTTCACATCTCCGGCAGGTAGCAACGAAGCTTCCTTCCTGAAGATCAGGCTTACGGTGAGCGATCCGTCAAGGTTTGACTTTGCTTCCATCCCATCACCTCGCTGAGAGTGGCCTTGCAGTTGACTATACCGAACACGTTTAGCCACTCTTTTTCATAGTTCCAGACCAAGTCAACGACGGGAGGCTCGCACTCCACTTCCGTCAAGGGACCGGCCTCACCGCAGTAGGCGATAGTGCCAGAAAACGGCATGGAAAACCCCTCTCTGAACAATACTCCGCCAAATGCGTAAGAAACGTCTGCTTGAACCGTTCCTTCTATTATCAGTCGCTTGGCACAAAGCGTTGCACGCAAGTCAGATGAGATAAGATGAACACCGAACGGTTGTGCAGGTACACGTTGCCTGTGACAAAACAGAATATCCCCGAAGGCATGGCCTACTGTGCGTCGTAGCAGGATGTCAGACCCGGGAACGTACGCAACGCGCAGTTGGTGGGTGCCGTGTACTGAAAGTACGATTTCCACATCGTGGCATACTCTGACCCACCCATCCTCGAGCCATGCCCGGGAGGGAGTCGCGTCCACGGACGTACTAAGCTGCCCTTCCGGTACGTCCCTGAACACCTCGTGGTGTTCTGACGCAAGGCAGATAGCCCACGATGGGTCGGAAAACTTCGGTGTCACCTGCCAAGTGGAACGGCATTCAACCACCACGTGCCGGCCCATTCGAGTCACAGCCAGCACTTGAACCTTGCTGTCCCTGATTTCAACTTCTGCCCAGAATGTCCGGCAACTTGCAGTCTGGCCAAACCGCCTCCGCGCGCTCCACACTGACACGGGCAGTTGCACAAGTATGCCCTGGGCATCATGCAAAAGTTCGATCTGGCATCGCTCCATGCTCCGCCAGCGAAGGGTCAACGTGGCGTACAGCCAAACTGCATCATCATTGGATAAGAATTGTGCGACTTCGTCCACCACTTCCACAATAAGTTGGTCGCTCACACACTCAACTGGTACTGAGCTCACCCAATGGTGTACTGACTCTTTGGACGAAAGCAACGTGCCTTCAACCAGGTTGAGCACGAACACTGTCCGGCCCGCTACAACAGAATGTGCTACCCAGTCGATGGAAGAGTGTGATCTGACGGAAGATACCCTCTCCCCTGCGCGTACGGGGAAGAGTGCCTCCTGCATCAGAGTAAACGTCCCCTCGCCGCCAATTCGCAGCGCCTCCGCCGTATATGTGCGCAAAACCGGGCGGGGGCCAGAAGGCATTCTCCGTGACCCCAATAACCTTAAAACAGCACTCTTTACCCCGCTAGCATGATCGCGTCCCCTTCGTGGCCGAGTCTCATCATGGCAGCTTCATTAATGATTATTGTCAGTCGGGAAGCTTCATGCGAGACAGATTCCTGGTCTCACCGCAGCAGACCGGAATATGCACGAATCGCGGAGACCGCTAGATTGAACTCCCGTTTTGCCCTCGCTCTTCCGTATTCACCGAGTGACTCCCTCAAGCGCCCGTCTCCGAGCAGTCTTATGATACACTGGGCGATCTCTTGGGGATCAGACGGCTGCACGAGATACCCGCTTTTCTCGTGTACCACTGCCTCCTCAGCGCCTCCATGCCTGCCTCCTACCACAGCCAGCCCACGAGCACCTGCCTCGATGAACGTGAGCCCAAATCCCTCCACACTATCGCCTTCCTGCCTGCATGGCATCACATAGATCTGCCCCATGTCATAACTTTCAGCAAGGTTTGAGTGGGGTACGGCACCTTCGAATCTCACCCTGGCATTTACCTTCTTGGCCTCAGCGCGCAAGCGCGCTTCATCCGGGCCAGCTCCCACAATCACGTATATCGCTCCAGGAAACTCCTTCATGACCTGAGGCCATGCCCGGATCACCATATCCTGTCCCTTGCGAGGTACGAGCCGTGCTACCGTGACAGCGGAAGGTCCGGGGAAGCGCCTCTGAGGAGTTGAGAACCGAGCCACATCAATCCCTGGATAGGCCACATGACACCTGCTTATACCCAGTGTGTTGTGAAGCAGACGCGCTGTGTACTTGCTGATAGCGATAATTCGGATTGAAGACATAAGAGCACGCAGCAGCCGGTCCTGTCTTTCAGGCGAGCGCGGAATGCCGAGCAGTTCTGTGCCAAATACACTCGTTACGTATGGCAAGCCTGAAAACACATGGTGAAGGTGAATCTGGCTTTGCCAGTCCACAAGATGTACCAGGTCCGGCCTGTGCTCCCGCAGCAGCCTTGACCACGTACGCTCTCGCAGGAACTCGCCGTGAGGTATGACTGTCACGCCCTGCTCATATCCCGTTCCTGGAATGACAAGCATCGCGCGATGATGCATCTGAACAAGCCCCCGGCGCAGATTCCGAGCGTAGCTCTGGACACCACCAAAAGAGCCTGCAGGCTCTGCGCAAACTAGCATTATCTTCAAGTAAGATCACCCACGATGGAGCCTTCTATCTGGGCGTAGGCTCTCACGTGCGCTCCCGGGAGTATGACCGAACGTATAATGCTGGCGCCCTCCCCCACCACAGCGCCTGCGCCGACCGTAGTGTACGGGCCTATAGAAGCCGAGCTACTGATCCGGGCTTCCGGCGAGATACAACAAGGCGGGATCACCTGGAAATTGCAGCTGGGCGGAGTGCCTTGAAAAACCGCCATTTTCTGCATGAGTTCGTAGTGTGCATTCAGGTACCTTTCATGCGTACCCAAGTCAGACCAGAATCCACGGAACACATGCGCCCGGAGACGGCCGCGGCTTGAGAGCACCGGAAACAGGTCACGCTCCAACGATGCACTTTCTCCCCCGGCCAGCAGCATCACGTCCTGCTTCCACAGGCGGTATAGCCCCGCATTAATAAAGCCCGACGTAGCTTCCCCAGGCTTTTCGGTGAACCCTTCAATCATCTCATTCTCGCAACGGACCAATCCGAACCCTGTGGCATCAGTGACCTCGTGCACCACGATCACCGATTCATCGCATAAGCCCATCTTTGGAAGATCCCCGAAGAAACAGACATCTCCGTTCATTACAAAGAACCATTCTCCTTGTATGATGTCGAGGGCAGAGCGGACAGCCCCGCCCGTCCCGAGCGGCCGAGATTCATAACGGACATGGACTTTGGGAAAGACGCAACTACTTTCCAGTACTGAGACAATTCTCCGGCCTGATGCGTTGACCAGCACTACCAGCCGTGTTGCACCGAGCGACCGCAGAAACTCGGCCTGCCTGACCACAATAGGTACGTTCAAGAGGGGCATTAGGGGCTTTGGAGTTTTGTAAGTGAATGGCCTGAGCCTTGTGCCCAGACCGCCCGCAAGTATTACCGCATCCATCCTCGATCACTCCGCATGCGTGTTTTCAGATATTCAATGAAGGCGATCTCTAACGGGTCAATTCCTGCCGCTTGAGCTAGGTACAGACTGATGTAGCTGCCGAGCAGGTGCAAATAGAGCGTCTGGGCCACGGACGAACCTCCTTCAGGCAAGATCTGAAACACAGCAGCGCGAGAGCCCAGAACCTGCAGGTAGAGGTCGATGACCTCACGGAGCGGCGAGGACTCTTGCGGATGTCTGAGCGCCACGAAGACGGTTTCCTGCCCCACCGAGAGTCCGAGCGCAACCGCTTCGTTATGCAGCGTCTCGGGCAGGGTGGAGGAAACAGCGGGCATCTTTGCATTTTCGCAAAGCTCACATTTCCACCTGTATGCAGCAGCTTCCGTCAGACCGTACACACCGAGTACGTAGATGCGCCTGTCCTTAAGTCTGGATGCAATCTCGTGGGGCAGTGCGTCATTGCACAGCCATCTGGCGTGCAACGTTTCAGCCATAAGCAAGCATTCCTCCACATCAAAGACCACTTCCGCAAGGCCTGATGCGCGCAACATGGCAAGCACAGCAAAACCCATGTAATATGTGGCGATCCTCGGAACGAGCCCGCCGGGAACCGGCACTATCCTTGACGATGGAAGGTTTGCTAACTCCCCACCGGAACACACGCTGAACGCGCTCGCTCCCTGCTCGAGGCACTGCCGGTGCGCAGCCAGCGTTTCCCATGTAGAACCCGAGTAGCTGATGCTAATTGTTGCAGTGCGCTTCCCCACCCATCGGGGCACAGGCCAGGTACCGATCTCGCAGGGTACCACGAGCGCACCCCGGGTCGCTTCAAGTGCGAACCTGCCCGCCGCTGCGGACCCTCCCACTCCGTTTATAAACACTGAGTCACATTCCCGTAGATGCACACTCTCCCCTGCATGATATCCCTGTTTCAGCAGGTCTTTGACCATTTTTAGGTAATTTAACATCCTCGGGTCAACGGCTGTCATTTTGTGATAACACCCCTGGAGAATACTGTGCAACCGCCTCTGCAACGATTTCCAGCTGCTCTCTGCTGAGTTGTTCGTGTACCGGTATGCACACCGTCTCACGCGTGGCCCTCTCGGCGTTCCGGCATGGAAGGGGCGATTTGGCTTCGTGGAAGTACTCTGAAACCAGAGACGGGCCAGGCACTGACGCCTCTACCCCGTAACCGCGCATATGGTCGACAAAGGCTTGAACGTCCCGAACACGGAGGACGTACCTGGTGTATATGTGAAAACACCTGCAGCCTTCTCGTGGTACTGACACGTACGGGCTATTGATGCGGGTATAGTAGTAAACGGCCGCATATCGCCTGCGGGCATTGGTTGTCATTACGTTCCCTAGCAGTTGCCGTGCCAGCCGGGCATAGCAGGGTTCCATGCGAGTGGCGAGCGCTTGCACGATGCGTTCGGCTATCTCCCCACTGCGGGCGACTACCGCGCCACCGTGGCCTACAGGAAGCGCCGAGCCTCGTGCAAAGCTGAAAACAGCCACATCTCCGAAGGTGCCCGCGGGCTGTTCTTTGTGAGCGCTGCCGAAAGAACCGCCGCAGTCCTCGATGAGTAAGAGGCCCGCATCTCTAGTTATGCCTACCAGCGATTGCATGTTGGCACATTGCCCGAAGAGGTGGCTCACAATGACTCCCTTTATGCCGGTCTCCCTTGCCAGTACCTCTCGGAGCGACTCGGGCTTTATGTTGTAGGTATCTTCGTCTATGTCCACAAGTACGGGAATAGCGCCTACAGATGCCACCTCCTCAATGACAGGACGGTAGGTGTAAGCAGCAATAGCCAGCCTGTCACCCACCTTGATATTTAGAGCTGTGAGCGCTGAACGAAGACAGCTCCTGCCTGAGGCAGCGGTATAAAGGTGGCTCACCCGAAGAGAGTGCCTCAGCGCTTCCTCGAACGAGGTTACCTCACTACTGTCCGCCTCAGAAGATATATCTGGCAAATCATACGAAGGATCCAGGAAAATCACGGGCTTGCCTCCCCGGGAGTTTTGTTCTGTACATGAGTCATTTTATGCTCGGGCCGCAAAACGGGCACAAAACAAAAAGGACTGCTGTTTTAACAAACAGCAGTCCAGAGCGGCTCGAGGCTACCTCCCAGTCCGTTCCATCACTGGCACCCGTGAAGGTAAGCCATCGCGTTCAAGCCCCAGCACTTTACATGTCTTCTTATACAGTACAAACGTACCAAGGCTGCTCATGCCGGTCTTGATCAGGTTGAAAGGCACCACTACGCTAGTGATTAGCGGAGCAGCGGCTTCCTTCGGTATACCATAAACTGGGAAAAAGAAATGATAATTGGCCAGAGCCATTACGATGGGAGTGACCAGGCTGGCTGCGACAAGCGCCAGTATGGCACCGCCGCGCGTCCTCCGCCATTGATACACAAGACCCGCAACCAAAACCATGCTTCCGCCCGCAGTGAAGTTGGCAGCCACTCCGACCAGGCCCGCCTCACTTCTTCCCGAAAGCAGAAAGAGCAGGTTCTTAACGATCTGGATCACCACACCGACCATCGGGCCCAGTGAGAACGTGCCGATCAGCGCCGGTATTTCGCTGGGATCATACTTCAAGTACGTGGGAAAGCCGGGCAGCGGAAAATGAACAAAAAACATCAATACGAAAGATAATGCGCTGAGTAAAGCGATCCTTACAATTTTCTGTGTTGAAGTCATAGGAAACTCCTCCCAAAAATAAATTTTCCCGACACCTCGGGAAAGCGGGAGAATACAAATATGAAAAACCTTCTCCCATCCGGACTTTCACCGTCGGCTCCGGGATCTCACCGGAATCAGCTGTTCGCTCGCGGGCTACCTGACTTGTGCAGGATCACCGCCGGTGCGGAGTTTCACCGCCCCCGAAGGTCACTATTATTCTATCAGTTCCTTTTCCGGCAGTCAATAATTCTGGATTTCCTAAAAAGCAGCAAGATGGTTAAATTCAAGCGTGTCGTAACTCGTGTGCTTTCTTCAGCGACAGTATTGCTGAGGCCGGGTCAGGCGCACGAAACACCGCCGTACCCGCGACCAGGATTTGGGCACCTGCTTTTACCACCTCTTGCGCGTTGTCAGGTCCAATCCCCCCGTCCACTTCAATGAACGCCTTTGATCCCGTTCGTTCGCGCAAGTCAACTAGTCTTTGAATTCTGCCCAGCGACGCGGGAATAAAAGCCTGTCCACCAAAACCTGGGTTTACACTCATTAAGAGTACCAGTTCCACCTCTGGCAATATATCTTCAAGCAAAGAGACGGGCGTCCCGGGGCACAGCGCGACCCCCGCATCCACCTTCAGCTGGTGAATGGTCTGGACAACCCTGTGCACATGGGTCACGGCTTCAATGTGCACAGTAATAATAGACGCGCCGCACCGAGCGAATTCTTCCACATACCTCTCAGGCTCGGCAATCATGAGGTGTACATCCAGCGGCAAGTCGGTCATTTCCGAGACTGCTCTTACAACGTCCTGGCCAAAGCTAATGTTGGGCACAAACCGCCCGTCCATAATGTCAAGGTGCAAGAGGTCCGCGCCCGCCCGCGCAACCATTTGTACCTGCTCAGCAAGTCTGCCAAAATCCGCCGCTAGCAATGATGGGGCCACCTTTATCACCAAAGATCATGCGGTACCTGAAATCGATACCGCTTTCCCTCCCTTATCTCAGTTTCAGTACCTTCGGCTCTCGGCCTCGACGATCTCCTCGAAAAACCGGACATAATGCTCATACCTGGCACAGCCGATCACTCCATGTTCCACAAGATTGCG
The DNA here is from genome assembly GCA_020725675.1 of Symbiobacterium sp. Classification (GTDB taxonomy): domain Bacteria; phylum Bacillota; class Sulfobacillia; order DUSP01; family DYEP01; genus DYEP01. Next base: position 21,549 of record DYEP01000122.1, read on the forward strand.
CACCTCGCATCCGGGTTCCAAGCGGTGCGTACACCCCCGGAACCTGCACGCGCCGGATCTTGCAGCAATCTCAGGAAAGCAGTACATCAGACTGGCCCTGGGTATCTCATCGAGATCAAGCCTTGAAAAACCGGGAGAGTCCGCTACGAGCCCGGATGCCACTTCCAGGAGTTCGACATGCCTGGTTGTGTGTCTGCCTCGCCCGGTCTTCCTTGATAAGCCGCCCGTCTTAAGCTCAAGCCCCGGACGGAACGCGGTCAACAGTCTGGACTTGCCCACACCGCTCTGCCCTGCGAGCACAGACACTTCTCCCGTAAGCCGCTGCTTCAACCGGTCGATCCCTTCGCCCGTGAGCGCACTGGTCATGATCACATCATATCCTGCCTTGGTATAGTGTTCCACTGCCAGTGTACACTCCCCGGGCTTTAGCAGATCTATCTTGTTCAGACAAAACACGCATGAAAGCCCCGCATACTCGGCCTGTACAGCAATGCGGTCTGTGAGTTCAAGGTTCAGCCCGGGTTCTCGAACCGTATACACGATGATGGCTTGCGTCACGTTTGCCACGGGCGGTCTTACCAACACTGATCTGCGCGGCAGTACAGATTCGATGACCCCGCTTCCGTCGGGAAATAGCGTGTACTCTACAAGGTCGCCCGTAAGCACAGATAGGCCTTCTCTCTTCAACCGCCCACGCGGCTTGCACACGATGACCTTGCCGTTGTCTGCCACGTGGTAGTAATTACTCACTGTCCTTACCACACGACCCTGCATGTCTTCACTCCGCCTGTCTTAATAAGTCCTCGTATGTGAATACGTCGTTGATGTACACTTTGAGCCGGGCCTCTCTGCCGTACCAGTTGACCACGAGCCTGAATACATCCCCTGGACGATGGCGTTCATCATAGACGGTTCTGGATCCGGTCACGTCCACGATCTCGATCCTGACCCCGACAGACTCTGAACCTCCTCGCGGCACGGCAATAGTGATCATTCTTGAGTTAGCCGGTACTCCGCCCTTAGCAACCACAAGATTCACGGTGTCGCCAACGGACAGTTCTGCGCCAGGCGGCGGGTCGGTGGTGATCACCACACCCTCCTGGAAATCTGGATTCTCTTCGTAGACAACCTTTCCTGGCACTAGCCCGAGCTCCAGAAGCCTTGCTTCAGCCTCTTCGAGCTTAAGGCCCGTAAAGCTTGGAAGCAGCACCGGTACAGGTTCAGGCCCCTTGCTGAGCACCAGGTCAACCAGCGTGCCCTTCGGCACAGGCATACCAGGTCTCGGGGTCTGCGAAATCACCGAGTCCTCCGGAATGACATCGTCATGCTCATACACCACGCCTCCAAACTCCAACCCCTCGGCCCTCAGTAGCAAATCTGCTTCTCGAAAAGGTTTCCCGGTGAGATCAGGTACTATGACCACCTCGGGCCCCCTGCTCAACACTAAGCTGATCTCCCGGCCCTGTCTGACAAGTTCACCAGCTTCGGGGGTCTGTGAAAGCACATGACCTTCCGGGATAGCATCATCAAACCTCTGCGCAACCACAGCCGATCGTAACCCTTTTTGCCTTAATGTAGTCTCAGCCTCGTGCAGCGCCACGCCCGTTACATCTGGCACCTCCACCGTGGGCACGTTCAACCAGTTCAAGAACTCCCTGGCAGCCAGGCCCACCACGACCACAGCAATTGTGAATAGTACCAGCCAAATGTACCAAAAAGCGTTTCGCCTTCTTCCGGATGGGTTGCGCTTTGCGGCCTTCCCCACTGCAGCTCCTCCTTCTTGCTTGGCGGGTACTTCAAACCGTGGACGAACATCCTGCCAACCGCCATGTTTCTTTTGAAAGGACACGAGGTCATCCAACATCTCTCTTGCGGATTGGTATCGCATGCCCGGGTCCTTTTCCAGAGCCTTCATAACGATAGCATCCAGTTCTTCCGGAATCTGCCTGACATCCCTGGGGGGGCGCACATCGTCGTGAACATGTTTCATCGCAATGTTGAACGCGGTATCGCCATCAAACGGTACCGAGCCCGTAAGCATCTCATACAATACGACTCCGAGAGAGTAGATATCAGATTTCTCGCCGGTGAACCTTCCTCTGGCTTGCTCCGGCGAAAAATAGTGCACTGAGCCGATTACAGTACCAGTGTGCGTGAGAGTGGAGTCGGTGGCTGCTCTTGCAATCCCAAAATCAGTCACCTTCACGTCACCGTCGGCGGTGAGGAGGATGTTGTGGGGCTTTATATCCCGGTGGATCACCTTTCGTCTGTGCGCGTGGTCTAACGCTTCGCAAATATCTATGCAGATCTGTACGGCTTGCATCACGTCGAGAGGACCTTGGGTTCGGACCAAATCTTTTAGTGTCTGGCCCTCAACGTACTCCATCACGATGTAGTGAATGTCATCCTCCTTGCCAACATCATATATGTTCACGATGTTCGGGTGGCAAAGACTCGCAGCTGCCTGTGCCTCTCTCCGGAAGCGTTCCACGAAATCCTCATCACCGGCGTACTGGTCGCGAAGCACCTTGACCGCAACTGGGCGGTTTAAAAAATCATCGTGCGCCTTAAACACCAGCGCCATCCCGCCCCCGCCGATCTTTTGCAGTATCTCATACCTGTTGCCCAGTTTCTTGCCGATCAAGATGCGCTCACCTCCGGAATGCGCGCCAGCACAACTGTGATGTTGTCGTAGCCTCCGCGCAAATTTGCCAAGTGGATGAGCTCGGATGCCGCCCATTCCAGATCGCAGTGATTCTGCAACACTCTTAAAATCTCCTGCTCCGACAACATATTCGAGAGCCCATCTGTGCATAGAAGCAGCGTATCCCCTGCACGCATCGACAGCGTGACCAGGTCCGCATCAACGTGGGCATAGGCGCCGGCCGCCCTGGTCAGTACGCTCCTTTGCGGATGACTTTGTGCCTCCTCCTGACTCAGCTGCCCTTTTTGCACCATCTCAGCTACGACTGAGTGGTCGTTGGTAACCTGGATGAGGCGTGCATCCCTCATCAGGTAAGCCCTGCTGTCTCCCACGTGCGCTACGTAGGCTGTCAACCCGTCTATGACGCACGCAGTCAAAGTGGTGCCCATACCAGACAGGTCAGCGCACAATCTGGAGCGCTCGAAGATGGACTTGTTGGCTGCGGAAAACGCTACTCGCAGCAGTCCCTCCCAGTCCGCCCCCGGTCTGGCGGCTGTCTTCATCGTATCCCAAACCACCTTCACAGCCAGCTCGGACGCCACCTCACCCGCCTGGCAACCCCCCATCCCGTCAGCAACCACGAGCAGACAGGCACCTTCACACAGCATGTCCACCTTGTAGCTGTCCTCGTTCGAAGGTCGAACTTGCCCTGTGTGAGACTTCCCGACAAATCTCACTCCGTTTCCACCTCCGCTTGCCCGCGCCTCAATTGGCCGCAAGCCGCCTGGATTTCTCCTCCCATCTCTCTCCTTATGGTCACAGGAATACCCATCTTTGAAAGCACTGCGGAGAAACGCTCTATCGCAGCCCTATCGGATGGGGCAAACGGCCTCCCCGGTATGACGTTCCACGCGATCAAGTTCACGTGACAGAGGCTCCCAGAAAGCAGCGCCGCAAGCTTACGGGCATGCTCTGGACGGTCGTTTAGGTCCTTCAGCATAATATACTCGTATGACACGCGTCTGCCCGTTACCTTTCCGTATTGTCGTCCCGCGGCCACAACCTGTTCCACTGGATAACGTCTATTGATAGGCATGAGCCGGTCGCGAAGTGCGTTATCCGTTGCGTGCAGCGAGATACTCAGCGTCACCGCTAACTGCTCTGACTGCAGCCTCTCGATCTTGGGTACGAGACCGCACGTGGACACCGTGATCCGTCTTTGGCCGATGCCCAGATATTCTCCAAAGAGCCGGATGGCACAAACTACCGCATCGTAGTTGTCCAGGGGTTCACCAGTGCCCATGATGGTGACATGAGACACCCGCTGTCTCTGAACATCAAGGTCCTTTTGAATCAGGAGCACCTGTGCGATGATCTCCCAGGCCAGCAAATCCCTCTTTTTGCCCCCAACGGCGGACGCGCAGAACAAACAGCCCATGCCGCACCCCACTTGCGTCGATACGCATACGGCGTGGCCGTAATGATATTGCATGAGTACGCTCTCGACAGTGTCACCATCTTCAAGAGCGAACAGGTATTTGGTGGTGTGGCGCGCCGATTGTCTTTTCAACACTACAGGTACTCTTATGCAAGCATCCGCAAGAAGGCGGCGGATGAGCCTCTGCGGCAAGTTGCTCATAGCAGTAAAGTCGAAGACTCTCTTTTTGTACACCCAGTCGATGATCTGTCCGGCCCTGAATTTCTGTTCCCCCAGGGTCTCCAAGAAGTGCTCAAGCTCATTTCTCTGCATAGCCAGGATGTTACGCTTGATCCCGACCACCCCGCCTCATCCGGAACATAAAGAAGCCATCAGTCCCTTGCAACGAAGGAGTCAACCGTGCCATGCAAGAGCCAGGCTCTGCCCCGGGGAAGCCTTCAGGTAGCGCATCCGGATGGAAATCGGACGACGCGAGGAATGCCTCTATGACCTCTTCGTTTTCAATAGGGCTGAGCGTACACGTGCTGTAGACGAGAATCCCTCCGGGTCTTACCCATTTCGAGGCTGCAGCCAGGATCTCCTTTTGGAGCACCGCGAGCCCCCTTATATCCCTCATGCTACGGCTCCACTTTATGTCAGGGTTTCTCCGAATGACACCAAGCCCGGAACACGGCGCATCTACTAGCACCCTGTCGGCAAGCTGTACGTCGCGCAGCTTTTTAGCGTCGGATACGGCGCACCGGACACATGTCACGCCCAGACGCGCGCAGTTTTCGCGCACTTTGCCGATCCTCTCCTCCGAGATGTCCAGGGCAAGTATCTCCCCTTCATTGCCCATCAGCGCCGCCATGTGCGTTGTCTTTCCCCCGGGCGCGCTGCAGGCGTCAATAATGCGCTCTCGGGGTCCTGGCGCCACCGCCAGACTCACCAACATGGATGCCTCGTCCTGAACAAAGAAGTAGCCGTTCTCGTACAGATCGGTGTCCATAATACCCGCCGGGTTCTTTACAACAAGCGCTTCGGGTGCGATCTCTCCCGGAACGCACTCAAATCCTCTCTGGGCCAGTGACAAGGCAAGCGACGTCCGGTCTGTCTTCAGCGTGTTGGTCCTGATCGTAAATGGCGGGACCCGGTTGTTCGCACAAAGCAGCGACTCCAAGTCGCGGCAATCCATGTAATCCAGCCAGTATGAGACCAGCCAGTCCGGGTGGGAGTAACATACCCCAAGATGCTTGACCAGATTCTCGCTGCGGGAAGGCAGTGAGAGGCTTCGACGGTTTCTTATCACACCCCTCAGGCAGCCGTTCACAAATCCAGGCACTCCCGGCCTACCTGGACACACGCGTCTCGCCAGGCTTACCGCCTCGTGTACGGCAGCAAAGTCCGGCACTCTGTCAAGGAACAGGATCTGGTAGCATGACAGCCTGAGCAGGTCCAGCACGTCAGGATGGAGCGAGCGCACGCTTCTCCGGGCTGATGCCTCAATGTGGTAGTCGAGGAGACGACGGTGCCTCAAAGTACCGTACACCACCTCGCGTACAAGCGAGGCATCCTCGCGTTTCAGGTCCGTTACGGCCATGAGGTCAATCAGGGCGTCGTCAAGGAATCGGCCAGACCGCACCTGCTTTAGTATGGATAGCATGATTTCCCTGGAGTTCACCCTCAATACCTGCCAGTCCTCACAAGGATGTGTTAGGTCAAAAGCATAAAAAAGGAAAAAACGCCGCGGCCAGCGCGTAAGTAAGCGCCGGCCAGGCGAACCAAACGAAAAGCCGTATCATCTGCGCCTGCCCCTCAACATGAGCAACCGCAACAGCTGAGCCACAGCTACGGCAGTCGCCGCAACGTACGTCAACGCTGCAGCACTCAGTACCTCGCGCACGGGGCCCACTTCTTCCCTTGAGATATATCCTCCTGATTCAAGCAAAGCCAGCGCCCTGGCCGACGCGTTGTATTCAACCGGCAGTGTGACCAGCTGGAATAGCACCGCGCCCGCGAAGAAGAATATGCCGAGTGTCATTAGTGCATCGAAATTAAATAAAAAGCCGATTAGAAAAAGCGGGACCGCGGCCTGGGAACCCAGTTGTGCTACCGGAAGCAGGCTGTTTCTTAATCCGAGCGGCATGTAGCCGACGTCGTGCTGTATCGCGTGCCCCACTTCATGCGCTGCCACACCCAGCGCCGCCACAGACACCCTGTCATACACCTGAGGCGACAGTCTGAGCGTCCTGTGCCTTGGGTCATAATGGTCTCCAAGCGTATGGGGGATCCTCTCTACTGATATATCCCCGAGCCCCGCCTGGTGCAGGAGTTCAGACGCCACCTCCGCTCCGGTCTTTCTGCTTTGCGCCCACCGCCTCGAGTAACGTTCAAATGTACCGTTCACTCTGCTCTGTGCCCATAATGCGAATATGAGGGCGGGTAGCACGAGCAGGATGTAACCCGAATCAAAAACGTACATAACCAAACCCCCCGTTTTCCCCAGCAGAAGTCACTCCAAACCAAGAATCGCACCTTCCCGTGCACGGTAGCCTCGCAGGAATTCATGAACCTTCATCCGGCGTTTCCCCTCAGGTTGTACCTCGTGTACGCTGACTATGCCGCCCATGCCGGCAATGTGCAATATGCCGTCTTGCGCATCCGCCACAATGATGCAACCGGGCTGTGCGTCATGTCTGCAGGTAATAAACTTTCCACCAAACAGCTTTAGTTTCCTGCCTGAAAACAGAGTATAGGCACCCGGAGCAGGATCGAGCGCTCGGATCTGCCTGGCGATATATTCCGCAGGCCGGTACCAGTCGATTCGCTCTTCTTCCGGGGTAATGGCAGCCGCGTAGCTGGCCTCCTCTTCCCGCTGCGGGATCCTTTTGGCCGTGCCCGTACACAGTGCATCGAAATTAGCCAATAATAGTGATGCGCCCACTCTTGAGAGAACTGCCTCAAGTTCCCCTCTTGAGCATTCCCCGATTGGCACCTCCTCACGGGCTATGATATCGCCTGCATCCATGCGCTCATTCATAAAATACAGGGTGACCCCGGTGGTCGCTTTGCCGTCCATGATCGCCCTGTGAATAGGCGCCGGCCCGCGGTACTCGGGTAACAGCGACGGATGTATGTTCACACATCCAAGCGGCGGTACGTTGAGCACGTCTTCGGGCAGGATGACACCGTACGCAGCAGTGACTACGAGCTCTGGCGCAATCTGCTCCACCACATGAACTAGTTCCTTGCGGTTTGAAGGTGTAAATACTGACAATCCCATCTCACATGCAGCCTCTGCAACCGGAGTGGGCATCGGCTTTCTGCCTCGCCCTTTGGGCTTTGCCGGACGGGTGACCACCTGGACGTCTGCGACGCTAGCCAGCACCTGCAAAGGAGCGATGGCGAACTCAGGACTCCCCATGAAGACTACGCTCAAATCGACCCTTCCTCTCTCCGTTCCATCTCCTCCACCTCCGACGGTTCAAGCAGCCTCCTCGCCTTATCAAGGAAGAGTATGCCGTCAAGGTGATCGATCTCATGCTGTAGCGCACGGGAGAGCAATCCATCCCCGTCCACCCATATCTTCTTGCCAAAACGGTCCAGCGCGGCTACCTTCACAGTGGCGGACCGCTCCACTTCACCGTACACTCCGGGACAACTGAGGCAACCCTCGATGCCCACCTCAGATCCTTCCGCCGCTATGATCTCAGGATTTATGAGCTCTATAAGCCCGTCTCCACAGTCGATAACTACAAGCCTCTTTGACACGCCCACCTGAGGCGCAGCAAGACCCACACCGTGTGCCTTATACATTGCGCTCGCCATCGAATCGAGCAACTGCCTTGTGCCCTTGCCGATCTTCAGTACGGGTCTTGCCCTCACCCGCAGCACAGGATCCCCCAGTTTCCTTATCACGTGCTCCAAGCAAAGCCCCCCTACATCAGGTTCAACGGGTCCACGTCCACCGTCAGGGTGACGTCGTGTGCGTTTGTATACCGTTCCGCGCTCTCCACTATTTCTCTTACGGGCGCTGTGATATCCGCGTCCAAGGGTCCGCGCGCCAGGAGCATCCACCTGTAGCGTCCCCTAATCTGCCAGACGGGTGCAGTGACAGGCCCCAGAACTTCAACTCCCTTATTCCTTAAGAGCTCAGTAATTCTCCGCGACCACGCCTCCGCCCTCCTGTCGGAAGTTGCGCCTACCACTATACTCACCATCCGGACAAAAGGTGGAAACCCTGCGGTCTGCCGGTTTATCAGTTCCTCGGTGTAAAACGCATGATAATCATGATTGGCTGCTGCCTTTATGCTGTAGTGTTCGGGGTTGTAAGATTGGATGATAACACGACCTGGCTCCTCGCCTCTACCCGCCCGGCCAGCGACCTGTACTAGCAGGCAAAAGGTGCGCTCTGCAGCGCGAAAATCGGGGATATTGAGACTTGTGTCGGCGCTCAACACACCCACCAACGTCACCCCCGGTATATCAAGCCCCTTGGCAACCATCTGCGTGCCCACCAATATATCCGCCTCGCGGTTTTCAAATCGCTCGAGTATGCGCTGGTGGGACCCGCGCGTGCCGGTTGTATCTACGTCCATCCTCAACACCCTGGCTGATGGAAATAGAGCTCGCACCTCTTCTTCAGCCCTTTGGGTGCCGAACCCGAGAAGACGTATCCCACGACCCGAGCAATTTGGGCAGACGTCAGGTACAGCCCTTTCAAAGCCGCAATAGTGGCACACCATCTTCTCCCGGGTCTTGTGGTATACTAACGAGACGGAACAGTATGGGCATTTTGCACTATACCCGCATTCTGTGCATAGAACAAAAGTGGAAAACCCCCGCCTGTTCAAAAACAGTATCGCCTGGCCGCCCGCTGATAACGTCTGGGCCAGCGCGTCGCGAAGGGTGCTTCCCACGATTCCCAGCCTGGGCCCATCGCCCCTCATGTCCACTACTGAAACAGTGGGGAGTGGTCTGTCATCCACTCTGGTCCGCATGAACACAGTTTCGTACTCGCCTTTTGTTGCTTTGTAGTATGATTCCAAAGAAGGCGTAGCTGACCCGAGCACAACTCGTGCGCCCTCTTGCCTTCCGCGCCATATGGCGACTTCCCTGGCATGGTACCGCGGCACACAAGACTGTTTGTACGTAGTCTCGTGTTCTTCATCCACTACCACCAGCCCGAGCTTGGGTACTTGGGCAAACACGGCGGATCGCGCGCCCACCACCACCCTCGCGCGGCCTAGTTTCGCTCTCGTCCATTCGTCGTAGCGCTCGCCCGCTGACAGCATGGAGTGCAGCACCGCTACTTCTTTACCGAATCGCGACGTAAGCGCCCGCACCATCTGGGGCGTGAGCGAAATCTCGGGCACCAGCATGATCGCACTGTTCCCCGCTGCTATTGTATCCTCTATGGCCCTCTGGTACACTTCGGTCTTGCCGCTGCCCGTGACCCCAAACAGCAGCACAGGCCTGTCAGCCTGTTTTATTACCCGGTAGGCTTCGCTCTGTTCAGGCGTAAGTTGTGGAACAAGTCCGCTTTTCCACCGCGGCGCAGCGGGAGTTCTGAAATCCCTGACAGAAGACTCTCTCACATACCCCTTCCGGATCAGCGCCCTGACCACCGCCCGGCATTCGCCTGCGCGAGCATTCAGTTCTTGCGCAGTCATCTCCCCTTCCAAACAGAGAATTTCAAGTACCTGTGCCTGCCTCGGTGCACTGCGCCTGAGCGCATGAAGACGTTCAGTGTCAGCAACAGCAGAAAACACGCGTGTCCGCTTTTCGCTGACCCGCTGCTTTAGCGACGCGCTCTTTGAGATAGTGCCCGACTGCTGGAGCGCTCTTAATGCGCCAAGGTGGTTCTTTCCAAGTTCTCTGACCAGTTCCTTGAGGGTGCACTGACCACCCGCACCAAGTATGAATTCCAGCACCCTCCGTTGGCTCGCCGGGAGCAGGTCCGCCGCGCGAAGGGCCTCGTCGGGCTCTGATTCCAATGTAATCAACGGATCGTCCTTTTGCCCGGTGCCAGGTTGAACAAAGCACCTGACGGTATCGGAAACAGAAGCGATGTAGTGGCCAGCCATTACATGCGCGACGCTGATTGCAGCCGGCGACAGCACCGGCTCCTCTTCTACCAAATCTGAGATGTACTTCAGGTCAGCCACGCCTGGAGTTTCGGGGAAGCCCACGACGTACCCTTGGACGACCCTGCCCCCGAACGGCACCAGCACTCTCTGGCCAAGGCGCACACTTAAAGACTCGGGTACTTTGTAATGGTAGAGTTTTAACGAGGGCAGCCGGAGGTCGACTGCCACCTCTGCTATGGCTTCCAAAAATCCCCCTGGTGCAAAAGCCATGGACGCCTAACGAGTGATGGTTGCCATAGCCGGCCTCTCCATGACCAGGCCTTCACCTCCGTGGCTGGTACTTCCTGGGGTGACGGAGAGACCTCGGCCCCGGGAGTCGCACCCGGACGGAAGCACAGCTTATTGACGCAAGACTCGTGAACCTCGACTTTGCGCCTTTTCCTTCCGCGATTTCAATGACGGCCTGCCGGTTTTACCGCACTCCAGCTAAACAGGGTCACCTACTGCAGTAAAGCAGTCTTGGCAGCCCGCTTTACATTTCGGATCATCCCTTTTCCTCCCCCAGGTAAGGAATGCGTTCTCTCAACTAGCGACTGTTGTTCATCGGTCTTGACCTGTGTGGTGATAGGCTATTCATCTTCGCCGCCCCTTGCAACCTGGCACTCACTTCACACGTCTTCACTTCTACTCTATCACAAAAGGGTGGCAAAGCAAAAAGGGTCTGCCTCACATGGCAGACCCTAACCGAAAGTCCGAATATGAAATGCCCGGAAGAAACGGACGGTTTGCTCATCTGTACTGTACGAAGACAACAAACATCTGCGACTAACATAGAACTCCCATCCAGATGCGACACCCGGGCCTCTCCGCGCCCGCCAAAAAAGCCGCACCATTGCCTTCACAGCTGAACACTTGGCTGCATAGATTTGCGTGCCCGTAACCACTGACGCCGCGGTTCTATGTACATGTTCCAATAGACTGCTTCCGAGGCGTAACTGGATTACTTTATACCCGCTTTAGTTCTCTTAAATGATACCTTCCCCTGGGCAACCTCCATCATGGCTATGGTGACGGGCTTGTTCGACTTGCTTTCCACCAGCTTGGGATCTCCTTCCATGACCTGTCGCGCCCTTTTTGCGGCAAGTACAACCAGAGCGTATTTTTCGTTCACCTTCTTGAGCAGCTCTTCTAGTGGCGGTTGACCCATCATGAAAGGCTCATGCCCCCTTCCTTTCTAATTTTCTCGCATATTTCCGGGTCTATGTTGGATATTCTGCTCTTTTCTGCAATTACAATTGCGTCGAGTGTTGCTACAGCTTCCTCGCTATGTTCGTTGATGATAAGATAGTCGTACTGCGACAGGCACTCCAGTTCGCCTCTGGCTCCGTTCACCCTAAGTTCAAGATCCTCGGTGCCTCTACCCTTGAGTCTCCGGGCCAGCTCCTCATAAGATGGAGCCGCAACGAAGATGAGGATAGCTTCTGGGCGAAGCCGCTTAATCTGCGCCGCTCCCTGTGTGTCCACATCAAGCAGGATATCATATCCTTCCCTCAGAAATCCATCCACATGTTCGCGGAGCGTTCCGTAATAGTTGTTGTATACCTTTGCCCACTCAAGAAACTCGCCCCGATTGATCTTTTCAGTGAACTCCTTCGCTGAAAGGAAGTAGTAGTCCACACCGTGGATTTCGCCGGGCCGTGGCGCCCTCGTCGTGGCTGAAACGGAAAACCTAAAATGGTCCCGCTTTGAGAGCAACGACCTTACCAGGGTACCCTTTCCGGCTCCTGAGGGCCCGGAAATCACGAAAAGTAGGCTACGAGACATGAATGGTCTTTTCACGAACTTGGGCCTTCCTCCTGCGTATCTTTGCTCCCGAGCCTGTTTGCGACTGTCTCTGGCTGAACTGCCGACAGCACCACGTGCTCCGAGTCGGTGATAATCACGGCCCTGGTCCGCCTGCCGTACGTCGCATCGATCAGTGTGCCCTTGTCCCGCGCCTCGTTTATAATCCGCTTAATAGGTGCGGATTCGGGACTCACGATCGCGACGATCCTGTTGGCAGATACGATATTCCCGAAGCCGATGTTAAGCATCTTGATCTCCAATTGATACCCTCCTAATCTTTCCCGCCTAACCTTGCCAGCAACGCTTCACGCTGCCTCCTGCCAAGACCCTGGACTCTCCTTGACTCGTCGATGCCTACTTCGTCCATGATCTTTTTGGCCTTGACCTTCCCGATCCTGGGCAGGGATCTCAGGAGATAAGCCACTTTCATCCTCGCGGTGACGGCATCTTCTCCTGCCAGGATGTCCTCAAAACTCACTTCCCCTTTCTTGAGCTTCGCTCTGAGAGCCGATCTCTGGCGCCTCATCTCCTGCGCCTTCTTCAGCGCGTCGATCTTCTGAGCCTCGGTAAGCTTGGGTAGGTTGTTCATCTGCTTCCCTCCTTTACTCTATATTCTGAACCTGCTCACGCAACCTTTCAAGCAGAGATTTCATCTCCACGACCATCCGTGACATGTGAATGTCCGCGGCCTTTGAAGCGATGGTGTTCACCTCTCGGTGCACTTCCTGCAACAGAAAGTCCATCTTTCGGCCCACTGCTGAATCCTCACGCATCAACTCTCTCATCTGCTTCAGATGGCTACCGATGCGGTCCAGTTCCTCCGTGACGTCCGACCTTTCAGCAAACATGGCAACTTCTGTAGCGATCCGTGCTTCGTCCACCAGGGAGGATTCGTTCAATTCGGCCAACCGCTTCTTAAGCCTCTCCCTATACAGTGCGGGGATCTCCGGCGCCCTCTCCGCCATGGCCGCCACGATGCCTTCCGCTTCATCTAGCATTTCACGCATCTGCACCCAAAGATTGGCGCCTTCTGCAGTACGCATGCGGACAACTTCATCCAATGCACGACCCACGCACTGGGAAAGGAGCGGGAGCATCTCGTCTGTATTTGTCGTATCCTCTTCTTCTATGATGAACTGGTCCATTCTGGCGGAGAGAAAAGGCACTGGGTCCAGCGCAAACATTTCGCCCAGTTCTCTCACGGCATTATAATAGGCTACAAAGAGCCCCTTGTCAACCGTTACCTTTTTAGGCTTGTCCTGGCAGCGCGCGATGGTTATGAATACGTCCACGCGCCCGCGGGCTATGGTGTGCTGAATCTGCTTCTTTACCGCTTCTTCAAGAACCACGTACTCTCTCGGTATACGTATGGAGATATCGGCAAACCTGCTGTTGACAGTACGAATCTCCACTGTGATCTTTCTTCCCCCGGTATCTGTCTCGGCCTTGCCGTACCCCGTCATACTCTTCATCGGATAAATTTCACTCCATTTTTAGCCAAATCCCAGCCTTCGGCATGAATACTTCGCTCAGCACGGCCAGAACTCCTCTTTCCCCGGTAAATATTTCGCGTCCTCACACAAGATATTCATGAGAGCGTGCAGGAATCGAGACCTTGAGCAGAGTAATAACCAATGGAAAAGATGCCTACCTGACAGCGAGGGGGTGGAAAGTGTGCTCGCTAGAAGACTTGCTGCCGTGATACTGATGGGCGCTTTGCTGTTTTTAGTTTTGGGCTGCACGCAGCAATCCACATCCAAGGGGCCATATGCCGACGGTGAGTATCACGGCGAGGCACCGGGTCACGGGGGTCCCCTGAAAGTGAAGGTAACGATCGTTGATGGTAGGATTGTGGAAATCGACATTGTTGAGCATCACGAGTCTCCGGATGAGAAATGGCCTGATTCCGGCAGGGCAAGGGTATTGATCCCGCAACGCGTACTGACCCGCCAGTCGACCGAAGGGATCGATGTAGTGTCAAAGGCCACGGGCACGAGCCTCACTATCCTAAAGGCGGTGTCCGAAGCGTTGCAGAGAGCAAAGAAGTAGAAGTAAGGGAGAGGTAACCCTCTCCCCTTCCCGTTTATTGCCTCTTCTTGAGGTGTCTTCCCATCCTTTCGACAGCTTCACGTATCCGCTGCTCGTCCACGGTCAGCGCCATCCTCACGTAGCCTTCGCCCATCTCGCCGTAGACCGGACCCGGAACCACCATCACGCCCGTTGCTTCAAGCAGCTCTTCCGCAAACTCTGCGGAATTTGCGCCACCGGGCACGGGTGCCCACACGTAAAAGGAACCCTGGGGTTTTTCCATCTTCCAGCCGGCTTGAGACAATCCATCAACGAGCGCGTCACGACGGCGCTTGTACATATCGTTCATGTGACCGATGAATCTCTCCGGCTCCTGGGCAAGCGCCCTGGCACCAGCATGCTGCACAGCGGTGAACTGGCCCGAATCGGTATTTGTCTTGATGATACCGAGGGCGTCGATAGCTTCCTTACAACCTACGGCAGCCCCGATACGCCAGCCAGTCATGTTGAACGGTTTGGAAAGGGAATAAAACTCGCACGCCACCTCGAGCGCGCCGTCTACCTGCAAGATACTGGGAGCACGGTAGCCGTCGTAAGTCATCTCCACATACGCTGCGTCGTGGCACACCAGTATCCCGAACTCCCTGCCAAATCTTACAGCATCCTCGAAGAAGCGAAGATCCGCCACAGCTCCGGTAGGATTGTTGGGGTAGTTCAGGAACATGCACGTCGCCCGCCGGGCCACATCTGTGGGAATGTCCTCAAACTTCGGCAGAAAACCGTTTTCCCTGCGCAAGGGCATTTTGTATGGGATTCCGCCCGCAAGCAGCGTCTGAGCGTTATACACGGGGTAGGCTGGGTCCGGCACGAGGCAGACGTCGTTGTCCTCCACGAACGCCCAGATGATGTGTGAGATACCTTCTTTTGACCCGATCAGCGCCATGACGTGCGTGGAAGGGTCGACCCGGACTCCAAATCTCCGCAGGTAATAATCGGCCACGCTTTGGCGGAACTTGCCTGAACCCTCGTATGCAGGGTACTGGTGATTCGCCGGTATGCGTGCCTCGGTTATCAGCTCGTCCACCACCCAATCGGGGGTAGGCATGTCGGGGTCCCCGATGCTCAATGAAATCAAGTCAACCCCTTTCTGCTTGAGCGCCTGCTTCTTTTTATCTAAATCTGCAAACGCGTAGCGGGGTATCTTGTCCACACGAGATGCCTTCTTCAGCATAAAAACCCCTCCAAAAGTCAATGTTTTTCATGGGACACTCCCTGATTCTGGGCTCAGGAACACACCGTCGCACACCGCAACGGCCGGTCCCGTCATGTATATGTTGCCATCTGCAGCCCATTCGATCATGAGGTCTCCCCCAGGCAGGTTGATAACACAAGAACGATTAAGCCTCCCCGTTTTCACCCCTGCGGCCAGGACTGCACAAGCGCCCGTCCCGCACGCCATGGTCACTCCCGAACCTCTCTCCCACACGACCACTCTGGCGAATTCCCTGTCCATCACCTTCGCAAATTCCACGTTGGCGCCTTTGGGGAATATGGGATGGCGTTCAAGCACAGGTCCTGATATCTCCAGAGAAAGACCATCCAGGTCGTCCAGGAACACTACGCAGTGCGGATTGCCCATGGAGACGGCGGTAACAAGAAATGTCTTTCCGCCCGCATTAAGCGGGGTGTCTACCACCTCCCCCTCAGCTCGCACGGGTACTTCATGAGCTGCGAAGCGTGGAGGGCCCATGTTCACACGTACGGCCTTAACTCTTCCGTTCTCAAGAATGAGGTGTGGCCTTATGAGCCCTGCACCAGTCTCCACGTCAAACTCAGTATCCCCGGTCATTCCCTGTTCGTAAACGTACCTGGCGAAGCAACGCATGCCGTTTCCGCACATTTCCGCCTCTGAACCGTCTGCGTTGAAAATGCGCATCCTGAACGCCGCTTTATCCGAGGGGAGTATGAGGATAATGCCGTCTGACCCCACGCCAAAGTGCCTGTCGCTCATTCTCCTGGCCAATTCAGGCCAGTCGTGGTCTTCTCCCTCCTGAAACCCGTTGATGAACAAGTAGTCGTTGCCAAGCCCGTGCATCTTTCTAAACTTCACCTGTGTCTCCTCCCCACTTTCACCGCGCGGCTTACCGCGCCGGTTACCCGCAGGATCCGGCGGCGGAAAGTCACCAGTATCGAACCTACTGCTGAAGCCCCTATCACTACCGCCCAATCCTCAGCGCTAAGCGGCTGCGTTTGAAACACCGCCTGCAGGCTGCGGCTGTATATCGCAGCAAACAAAAGCCCCGCCGAGCTGGCCACAGCGAGTAATAGCAGAGGGTTGGAAAACAACCCCACTTCAAGCGGCGTACGCCTCTCGGAACGGCAGTCGAACACGTGAAACAGCTGGCACATCACGAGCACCGCAAAGGCGTGAGTCCTCGCCACAGCCAGTGACGCACCGGAATCGAGCTTCCACATGAATACAGCAAGGGTCGTCACGCCTATAAGTATCCCCCTTGTCAGCACCTTGATTCCAAGTCTCCCGGCAAATATCCCCTCGCCTGGGGGGCGGGGCTTTCTGTTCATTACATCAGGTTCAGGGCCATCAAGGCCCAGCGCGACAGCAGGCAGCCCGTCTGTCATCAGGTTCACCCAAAGTATCTGGATGGGAACCAATGGCATGGGCGCTCCTACCAGCGCTGCAAGAAACATCACCAGTACTTCTCCCACATTGCACGCAAGCAGATACCTTATGAACTTCCTTATATTATCATATATCGCCCGCCCTTCTTCAACCGCTCTCACAATTGTAGCAAAATTGTCGTCAGCCAGAACTAGGCAGGACGCCTCCTTGGTCACCTCCGTGCCGGTCAGCCCCATGCTGATACCGATGTCCGCTTCACGGACTGCAGGTGCGTCGTTGACGCCGTCCCCTGTCATCGCTACCACATGACCCAGCCTTTTTAGGGCTTTTACAAGCCTGAGCTTGTGGAGAGGCGTGACCCGCGCGTACACGTTGGCAGTCGCCGCTACGGTCAATAGTTCCTGGTCATCCATTGAGTCCAAGTCGACGCCTGTGATTACAGGGGATTTTCCATCGTACAGGCCGATCTCCCGCGCGACTTGCTTTGCCGTGCCCGGGTGATCGCCGGTGATCATCAGCGTACGTACTCCAGCCACCCTGCACCTGGCAACTGCCTCGGCCACTTCGGGTCTTGGCGGGTCGAACATCCCTGATAGCCCAACGAATGTCATCTCCGCTTCGGGGTCAGCCGTCGTGTGCCCCTCCACTTTGTGCACAGCGAATGCGAGCACCCTCAGCGCCCTGTCTGCCATTTCATCAGCCTGTTTCAGCACCCGTTGTCTGAGTTCGGTCGAAAGGGAAAATACCCGGCCGTTTGTCAGTATGAAAGAGCTCTTCTCCAGGATGGTTTCCACAGCTCCTTTAGCATAGACCATTCTCCCGTTCGAGTCTTCACATACAACCGACATCATACGCCGGCTGGATTCAAAGGGGTTTTCGGCGACCCGGACCCATCGGCTACCTAGCAGTTCTCGATCAAGCCCGGCCCTTTCTGCGGCCACTAACAGGGCCGCTTCAGTGGGGTCCCCCCATACTTGCCACCTGCTGTGTGCTCTTGTCTTTCCACTTTGGCGCACCATCTGAATCTTTGCGTTGTTACACAACACCCCTGCAAGCAGAGTGAACATAAGCCCGGTATTCGAACGGGGTCTTACAGGCCTACCATTCAAGAGCAGCCGGCCAGTTGGATCCCATCCTACCCCTTCGACGTGGAATGTGACTCCGTCCGCCCAGATTTCGCGCACTGTCATGACGTTCTGGGTGAGCGTGCCTGTCTTGTCAGAACAAATCGCAGTGGCACAACCCAGTGTTTCCACTGCCGGCAGTCTCCTTACAATAGCTGCCTTGGCTGCCATCCTCTGTACACCGACAGCCAGTGCAACCGTTACCACTGCCGGTAGACCCTCCGGGATCGCAGCCACGGCCAGGCTAACTCCCATGAGGAACATCTTGAATGCGGGTTCCCCTTTCGCTATGCCTGACGCTGCCACAACTCCGCAGATCAGGATGCAACCGATCGCCAATAATTTGCCCAATTCTTCTAGTCGTCTCTGAAGAGGCGTCGGTTCACTCTCGGTCTCCTGCAACATCCTGGCGATGTTTCCGATTTCTGTTTCCATGCCGGTGGCCACCACAACACCCCGGGCGCGGCCCCTGGTGATCACAGTGCCAAAATATGTCATGCAAGGCCTGTCTCCAAGACCTGCCTTTTCATTCTCCACGGGTTCTGTGCTCTTTCTGACGGGAAACGACTCGCCGGTAAGCGCGGACTCATCCGCTTCAAGGCCAAACACATCAATTAGCCTGACATCTCCCGGGACCCTGTCACCGGCCTCAAGGATGACCACATCGCCCGGCACTACTTCTTCGCTGGGAACAGATTTCTCACAGCCCTCCCGGATGAGTTTCGCCCGCGGAGCTGACATCCTCGCGAGTGCTTCAAGCGCCCTTTCCGCCCGGTACTCCTGGACAAATCCCAGTACCGCGTTGGCCACCACGATGACTATGATTGCCACAGCATCAGCGGTCTCCCCAAGGCAGAACGCAACTCCAGCAGCAAACAAAAGGAGCAGTACCATAAAGTTCTTGAACTGACCGGCGAAGATCTCTGCCACTCCTGGTCCTGCGCTTTGTTTGAGCACGTTGGGTCCGCAACGTTTAAGCCTTCGTGCAGCTTCAGACTGGGTGAGCCCCCGTTGATAATCCGTCCGGAGACGTTGTATCACTTCTTGCGTTTCCATGGCATGCCACGGTATCATCCCTCATCCCTCCGAGAGACACACTACTTCATGGCTATGCCATTTTCGGGGGGTAAATGCCCGGCACCAACCCAAATCATGCGGCGGCATGTAACCTAGACTATCTGACACTGCCGCGAAACCAACGCTCACGTAGCCGGCTCCAAGAAAGCGCAGTGCCCGGTCCTACCAGCCCTGTTGGCTGTAGACCAGGCACCGTTCCTTCCGTGGGTTCTTATCCCTTCTTTTCGAAGGTACCGTCCTGTCCGCATTGAGGGCACTTTTTTGGCTTGCACCTCGTATCTTTCTCAAACCCGCAGTTTGAGCAGACAAAGACTGCCACTTTATTACCTCCTTATCTGTTAAACTCAACTTAGATAGCAGGAATACCTGCCTAAGTTGGCAAAAGTAGTTCAAAGGTTTCCGGGAAAAGGATTTTACCTCCTGGCAGTTCGACTGCTTGCGAAAGAGCCACCTTTCCCGGGTCAA
>DYEP01000123.1 GCA_020725675.1 Symbiobacterium sp.
CAAATACGATGTTCACGGGGTCGGAGTCCATGCCCATAGTGGTTTGGTCCATGATCTCCACGACGGCCCGGTCTATTGCAGTGGGCAGTATGTCGCAGTGTTTGAACTTCTTCCTTCTTCCTTCCGTGATGTTGTTCCACAGCCACTTGGGCGGGTCGTCGGTGAAGCCGTGATAATCGTTCAGAGCCGCAAGCGCCACCTCCCGAACCAGCTCACGGTCTGACTTTCCCTCTGTCTCTATGCCCATCTGCCGGGCGACAGCGACAAGCTTCTGCGGGTCTGAAACCTTGTAATCTGGCGCCTTGCCTTCCGCCATCTTGAGCACGGTCTTGGCTACGTGGTGCCCGTGCTGGGAATGGCATGACGCGCCCCCTGCCACCAGCCTCGCGTAGTTACGTGCGACGATGGTGTAGTCCGATGCACCGCAGATACCCTTCTGATTCGCCTCACTCTTTGAACTGATGCGGCACGGACCCTGGATGCAGTTCCTGCAGCAGATACCTGTCAGCCCGAAGCCGCACTGAGGCTGCTGTGCGACGTACCGTTGGAATGCGGTGATCGCGCCCTGCTCCTCCGCGATGCAGAGCACCTCGTGACATGCCGCGTCGGACGTGCGCTTGGGGTCGGTAATCTTCTGCCTGCTGGTGGCCTGATTCTTCAAGTCACCGAGCCGAACGTTCCTGAATCTCGGCACTTAGGTTTACCCCCTTTACATAATGTCTTAACCGACGCGCCTATGCGAGCCGCGACGGATCTAAGCTACGTTCCTAGCAGTTTGTATACAAAAACAGGCCGTGTATCCTTTCGACAATTGTTACACAAATCCTTTTACCAAACGTTCTCGTTCCCCAGGCTTTTGCCGTATGTGCTGGGAAATCATCCCATAGAGCGAGCCAGGCCCATCAGGCTGTACACCGTCTGTGCTGCCAGTACCACAAGATCCTCTGTACACAGGTAGGTGGGCGCCGTGGCATCAAAGAGGATATTACCCTGAGCAGGCACTTCGTCGTCACCCTGCCAAAGCACTAAAGTCAGGGGCACCCTGGGCAATGCGTCAAGTGCCACTGAGTGGTGTCCCATCTCCTCCTTTCTTCCTCCCAGGGCTAGCGCTGCCCTGACCAAAACTTCAGGGCGCGCGGCGAAAAAACGCACCATCGGCTGGACGGTACGGGCAAAGAACGGCCCGGCGTAGATCTCACCTCCGGGTAGCTGGCGAAAGGACAGGCGCTCGCCCCTGACAGGCAGGCCGCTGGCACCCGCCAGGTAATGGAGCATTAGGATCTCGTCCACAGGACTTTCAAATCGCTCCCCGCATAGATATACCAGGCCTTCTTTGGAGTCCACCGAGAATTCCCGGCCGATATATGTGAGATGTATGTGCTCACCGTCGTATCTGGCACCCGCGAGCCTTGCGCTTTCTGCAGGATCAAGCGCCTGCATCCTGGCCCTGGCGAGTTGGAGCGCTGCCATGTAGTTCATTGG
>DYEP01000124.1 GCA_020725675.1 Symbiobacterium sp.
ATGACCCCGGGAGAAAGGGGAGCGTGGCACCCCTTAAGGCCAAGGTGATGAACCGGGTAGACCGGGGAATGCTGGCTAACCTGTGGCTTAAAGCCGCCGTCCCACGTTGGGATGCCCCTCAATTTATTGAGGGGAGGATGTCACCGAGCCGCTTCAGACCGGCCTCGGTTTGTAATGTAGGTTGCGAGAGGGGGACCTGAACGTGCTCCGAATGCTGCACCTTGCTGACTTGCACCTTGGGTATGAGCCTGCGTTGCTTGACGATGAGAAGTCAAGAATACGGCAAAGAGAACGGGATGCTCTGCTTAAGCGTGCTGTGGACTATGCGATTGATCCGGCGAATGCCATCGATGTGGTCGTCATTGTGGGGGACCTGTTTGAGACTCATAAGCCGGAGGGAGCCCTGGTGCAGGAAGTGATGCAGCAGCTTGGACGGCTTCAGATGGCGGGGATGTTTGTGGTGACCGTACCCGGCAACCACGATGAAATCTCTTACCATACTTCGGTCTACCGGGAGAAACGGAACTCATGGCCGGGGGTGCTGGTGGGGAACCCCATGCCCGAGTTGGTTGCCTCAACAGAGGTGAGGGGGGTCCCAATCAGATTCTACTCCATGGCATATACCGCTGGTCTCACGAACGTCCAGGCGCTTGGCAGTTTCCCGCGCTCAGCGGAATCGGGCCTGCATATCGCTGCATTTCACGGCTCGCTTGACTGGGACGCAGGAGACAGGAGCCTTCCGCTCCGTTCGCAAGACCTTGCAAGAGCGGGATACAGCTACATCGCACTCGGCCACATTCACCGGTACGCCGAGATGAGGGCAGGCCGCACCCCCGCCATATACCCCGGGGCAGTAGAGGGCAAGAGCTTGTCAGACCCGGGGGTTGGCCATTTCACCATAGTGGAATTTGAAAAGGACAAGGTGAACCTGAAGAAACACCCAGTAGCAGTGAGACAATACCGCAGCGAAGAGCTGGACATCTCTGTGGTGGGAGGCGAGGAGGACCTCTTAGAACTGTGCCGGAAAAAAAGGGATCCTGAGGCGCTGGTGGAGATGGTCTTGACAGGAACCCCCTCGTTTTTTGTAGATACCGTTCGGCTCGAAAACATGCTATGCAGAGAGTTTTTTTATCTAAAGTTCAAAGACAACACCAGTGTCCTGACCCCCCAAATGGTGGCGCGGTACGCTGGTGAACACACCGTGAGGGGCGAGTTTGTAAGAAGGCTCGCAGCCCGGATGGATAGCGCCCAAGATGAGAGAGAGCGCCGCATGTTGAAGATGGCGCTCCTTCGGGGGCTGGCCGCGTTCTCCGGAGGTGAGAGCAGATAATGGGAAACAGCGTTATGTTTACCAGAGTTGCTCTTGAAGGGGTGGGGCCCTACCGGGACCGGGTGGAGTTTTGTTTCACTCCGGGTATGAACAACTTGGTGGCTGTCAATGAGTCTGGAAAGTCTTCGCTGGTCAGGGGGCTGATGGCGGTCATATTCGGGCT
The DNA here is from genome assembly GCA_020725675.1 of Symbiobacterium sp. Classification (GTDB taxonomy): domain Bacteria; phylum Bacillota; class Sulfobacillia; order DUSP01; family DYEP01; genus DYEP01. Next base: position 1,494 of record DYEP01000124.1, read on the forward strand.
ATCAGCCAGGATGAATACCCTAAAGAACTGGGATGACCCAAGAAAGTTCGAGGGGGAAGTAGAATTCTGCACGGGCGGAGAGCAGTACAGGATCGAGCGGAAATTCAGCACAGGCCATGTGACGGTGTCGCGGCTCTCTCGTGGAAAGTGGGAGAACGTCCTCAGCGGTACTCACAAGCCTTCAGGGAAACGTAACGAAACCTACGAGGAGTTCCTTGCACAGCACTTCGGCGTTTCGGCCCAGGACCTTTACACCGCTACGTTCTGCGTAACGCAACCCATGCCCGAGCAAGACACGCTTGGTGCAAGCGTACAGGAGCTTCTTTCAGGCGGGGGGGTGGATTTCAATAAGGCGCTCTCTTTCCTGAGCGAAGAGCTGAAGACTATAACGAAGTATACGCGGGACAGGGGAGTCACGGAATCAAACATGGTCAAGGACCGGGCGCTTGAGGAGATTCAGGATCGGATAAGGGAGCTTGAGGATAAGATCAACCAGGGGCGCAACACGGTGAACTCACTGCATGAGGTGAGGGCGCAGCTGAAACAGCTGGATGCAGAGATCGGTAGGACACAAGAGGAACTGGGTAGGAAGAAAAAGACCCTGGATGCCCTGTCAGACTGGAGGAGGCTCAGGCAGGAATCGAACAGGGCCAACCAGGACCTTGAGAAACTGGACGGAGCGGTGAAAGAGGCAGAGGAGCTGAAGAAGCATATAGATGCGTTCCTTGAAGAGCTGAGACGGGTATATCCGGAATTTCTCGATGTCCCGGAAGATGTAGGCGAGCAACTGCACGCGCTGGTAGCCATTAGACTGAAGAGAGACGAGGCGAACAAGTACCTGGCGGAACTGAAGGACGCCATCGAGAAGGCCCGAATCGAGGAAGAGGCGCTCAAAGAGGAGCTCGCGGCGTATCCCGGGTGGGAAGAGCTAGGGGGCGACCCGGTAGGAAGGGTCGAAATGCTAAGGCGCGACTCGGATGCGTTGATGAGAGAATGGGACTCCCTGCAAAACACCATTGAGCGCATGAGGGAGTGCGAAACCGGCCTGCAGGACGAGTATGCCATATTTCAGCAAGCGGACAAGGAAGAACTCGAGGATTTGAGAGTTTACTCAAGAAGGCTTCACGCGCTCAGTGCTGGTGTTGAGGAGGCCGTACGGGAGCGGAAGCGGGCAGAGGAAAAGGTGGAAATCTATAGGAAGGTGCTTGATGAAATCTGCGACAGGTATATGGATCTGGAAAGTACCGGTCCTGGGGCCTGTGAAGCAGCGGAACAGAAACTGGTAATGCTGGAAAAGGTACAGGCGCTTGAAAAAGACGCCGGGTCACTCAGGAAGGAGATCGCGCCGAGGCGTGGGCTCCAGCTTGCCGCAGCGGCGTTGCTTGCCATAGGCACTGGAGCTCTTGCGTGGAAGCTGGCAGGTCCAGAGAGGCTTTTTATGCTTTTTGCCTGTGCCCTGGTCGGAGCGCTCGCAGGCTACATGATTGCGGGCCAAGTCAAGAGCAGGCTTGATGCCAGAAAACGACAAGAGCTTCTCGCGCTTGAACAGGATCTTGCCGCGTGCCTTGCGCACGTGTCCGTCCTGGACGGGGAGCTTGGCTGTTACGCTAAAGCCGGAGCTGCAACGCTCGGAGCATTGATAGAGAGGTTGAGACAGCGCAGGGAAGACCTCGCAAAAGCTGAGGACCTAAAGAGAGATCTGCCGTCTGACGAGGAGATGAAGCGGTTGCTTGAACGTGAACGCGCTGCTCGGGAGGCATTTGATGCGTTCACCGGCCGGATGCGCAAGTTCAGCGACGCCTTCGAAGACGTGGAGAGCGCCCTGATGGAGTGGCAGGGGCTTGTGAACCGTAAGGAGGAGCTACTAAACACTGCACTGAGGATATCGCGTGCATCGTTCGGGTGTGAGCCAGACTTGGCAGCCTCTATCAGAACATCCGATAGCGGGCTTTCTGACACGTGGCTCGAGATGTTCCGGTGTCTTAACATAATTGCGCCAGATGATGCGTTGTGTTGCGTGGGTTCAGCAGTGAATTTCCTGCGCGGGCGTACACAGGACTGGTGGGAAGCGCTCAAGCGGCGTGCTGCCGCATACGCCGGCATTATGGAGCGGCTCCGGGAGCTGAAAGCCGCAGCTGCCACCAATGTCCTGCATGAGACAGAATACACCGAAAGAATAAAAAAGCTCGAAGATGACGATGCGCGCACTGCGGCGGGCCTTGCGCAGATCCTTGAAGCCGCGGACGGCGACGCCGGCAAGGCCAGGATGCGCTGGGAATCATACCGGGCGCTGCTTTTGGAGATACAGAGAAAGAAAGAACGCCTGGACGGCGTGTTGGAGCAGAACAGCGCCATCTCGATGGAGGATCTGAAACAGCGCAGGAAGCAAGCGGAGGTGTTGGCCGGTATAACTATGAAGGAATGGCGGGACCACATCCAGAATCACCCGGGCCTTCCCGAGATACCTGAAGCGGGAGATGTCGAAAAGGTCTCAAGTAGGGTAAGCGCGCTACAGGATGATGTGGAGAGGCTCCAGGTGCGCCTCAATGGGCTCAAGGAAAAGGAAAGCCAGCTTTTGAAGGATGAAAGCCGCCTGCAGGGTCAAGACCCCATCAACATTGCTCAGGCGGAAGAGGAGCTTCATGAGCTCCAACAGCGGAAGCAGGAACTAGAGCTGCTGGCCGACGCGCTCACCGAAGCATACAAGGAGCTGGACGGGGCGATTGCTGACTACCAGCACTCCTACCGCCAGCACCTACAGGACCTGGCGACCCAATATTACAGGCAGATAACTGGGGTGGATGACCGGATCGTCCTCATCACGAAGGACTTTGATGTGAAAGTAGAAGAAGCCGGGCAGCCGTGCGAGATTTCGCAGCTCAGCAAAGGGGCTGAGGACCAGCTGTATATCGCGCTGCGGTTCGCCGTGGCTGACCTCTTGGTAGATAACGTGCGACTCCCCTTCATATTCGACGACTCCTTTGCCAGCACTGACAAGCGCCGCCTGGACAACATACGGGCCATCCTCGAAGACGAGTCAAAGCGGCGGCAGTTCATCATCCTCTCTCACAACGACCTAATCCTGAGCTGGGGTAAACCGGTGAGCATCACGCGGTAGAAACGACATAACATCAGACGCGTGCTCATTCTTCCGCTGTCCTTCGAGTGCGTCTTACATGCTTTAAGCCTCGTTCATCTATCCCCCAGTCCGACTACCCAAAAAGCTGCATGTTACCCCAATCTTAGCGAACACTAATCTGGCAGAAGATATAGCCGCCGAAAGGGAGCCAAGGCACTGTCCGGTGAACAACTACGCATACAGGCTCATGGTGCATGTCGCCAGGGCCATAAGAGCAGGAAACGTAGACAAGGCAGATCTGGTGGAAAAGGTAATGAAAGAGTGTTACAACGCCGGAGAGATGGATGAGGAGGCTGTACGCCGCCGCATACGTCGCCACCTGGACCGCCTGCTTTTTGAAGGTGAGGATGATACCCCGCCCCTGGTGAGAGTATTTGATGAGTACTGCAGGGAATGTACAGAACTCGACAA
>DYEP01000125.1 GCA_020725675.1 Symbiobacterium sp.
CACTTTAGTGAGGGGAGGATGTCACGGAGCAGGACTGCCCGTGCTGGTGGTGGATGCATACACTCACAGGATCCTCACCCGGGTACTGGGCTTACCTGAGCAGAAATTGGCCTACGCCTCCCTTCAGCAACAGATTACGGAAAACCTTACGGAGGCCGACGTGTATTATTTCATGAGGCTACATGCGGGGTTCGTGGAGCTGGCCAAGAACTGCTGCAAGACTCGGCCTATCTGCGCAGGCTGCGTGCTCGGTGCGCTGTGCCGGCATAACGGTACCTCCTCTTTGGGAACAATATTGCGGGAGGTACGCCATGACACACCAGAAGAGTAAGAAATCACATGCACCAAAACGGCAGAAGAAGGAAAACCCGCTTGATAGGATCAAGTGGGAAATCGCGGAAGAGCTGGGGCTTGCGGACAAGGTGCGCAAGATGGGCTGGGGAGGACTCTCCGCTGCGGAAAGCGGTAGGATCGGCGGGCTCATGAACCGTGTGCTCAGAAAGCCAAGGACTCGGAAAGATTAGATTTCCGGCCATCTTGAAGGGAAAAGCGTATATGGGTTGAAAATGTACGGCAGGGAGGGATCGTATGAGAAAACACCCTGCCGCGTGTATTCAGTATGAGCCCGTTTACGGTGATAAACAGACCAATATTGACCGGCTTTCGCACATGATCGTACAGGCCGGCAAGCGCGGCGCCCGGCTGTGCGTGCTCCCTGAACTTGCCACAACGGGGTATGCGCTAAAGAGCGTATCATCTGCGCTGCCCCTGGCAGAGCCGGTGCATGGTCCGACGTTTCATGCCTTCCGCCGGGTGGCGCAGGAGACCGGCTGCACGCTGATTTACGGCTTTCTGGAGAGGGAAGGGCGTGTGCTATACAACTCCTGCGCCTTGGTGGGACCTGACGGGCTCATCGGGCATTACCGGAAGACTCACTTGTTTCCCGAGGAAGCGCTCTGGATTTCTCCAGGGAATCTGCCCATCCGGACTTACGAGACGCCTTCAGGTCGTGTCTGCCCGCTAATCTGCATGGACGCAGACTTCTTTGAGACCGCGCGGGTCGGAGCTCTCCAAGGTGCGGAGATCCTGGCGCTGCTGACGAACTGGGTGGGACCATCTCCCAGCAAATCATGGCGCGCCCGTGCTTTGGAAAACGGCGTATGGGTGCTGGCCTCGAACCGGTATGGAGTCGAAGGTGGATGGCGCTTCACGGGGGGTACGTCCATCATCGCGCCTGACGGCAGCATAAGCGCTTCCATCAGGGAAGGCGACGATATCATCGTGTCTGAGCTCAACGCCCCTTCCGCCCCGCGCTACTTGGGCGGAAGACGTCCCGGGCTCTATGCGGAGATCGGGCTCCGCACTTACATATCCCCCGGGCTCCTCCGTTTACCTCACGGAAGAGTGTGCTCTGCACGGGCGCTTTGCTCGCCCGCGTTCGGCATCGAGGATACGCTCAGGCGTATTGAAGAAGGCGACATGCGCGCAGACCTCGTGGTGCTTCCCGTGTTCCAGGCAGAGGGCATATCGGTGGACTGGCTGAAGGAGAAAGCGACCGGGGTTGCGGTCCGGTCTGGTTGTGTGCTGGTAGCCGGCTTACACCGTGAAGAGACGCAAATAGTTGCTGCACTGCCTGACGGTCGCACTTACAGTTATTCGCCTGTGCACCCTTTGCCCGGGGAAACAGGCGGAACTGAGTTCGTCAGCTTCGACACCGATTTCGGCCGTGTGGGACTCCTCTCAGGACTTGACTTATACTATCCCGAAGCTACAAGGTGCCTGGCAAAACGGGGCGTGGATATTATCACGATGAGCCTTGGAACGCTGCCCGCGGAGCACAGGTACCTGCTGGCCGATCGCTGGGCTTGTAACAACACTTACTTCGTAGTCGCAGATGTCACCGGCGAGCTCGCGGGTATCTACGGGGATCCTGAAGCGGCCGGAAAGCACCCCGCTCGGGTATTTCCCACGCCGGGAGACGAGTGGGTATGCGCGTTTCTCAATACTGCCAGAGACTGGGTCAGGCGTAAGGATTATTTGACTAGAACCAGGGAAGAACTGTATTACGACCTGCTGAAGGAGGTTTGACGCATGCGTTGGACCACGCTCGGGAGTTACGGCCCGTACGCGCCGGGCGGCGGTGCGTGTTCGGGGTATCTTGTGGAATCGGGAAACACACAGGTACTTGTGGACTGCGGCCCGGGAGTGTTCTCCCGTTACCTCGCACGCCACGGCACGCGGCTCCCTGACGCTGTCATCTTAAGCCATTATCACGGTGACCATTTCGGTGACATGCTGGTTGTGAAATATGCAGTGTATACTTGGATGCTGCTTTCGAAAGCAGACAGGCCATTATTGGTTTACGCCCCCGAATCACCCGGTCACGAAGAAGAAATGATTCTTTACAAGGATGCGGTGTCAGTCCAGCGGATCGTGGATGGCGCACAAGTTCGGGTGGGCGACCTCTGCTTTGACTTTACCAGGACTGAGCACTCTATCTGTGGGCTGGCGGTAAGGGTTCGCAGCGGAGGGTCGGTCATAGTATACTCAGGAGATACGGGCCTCACCGAGCGCATCACCGAGTTTGCCCGTGGCGCGGATCTGTTTGTGTGTGAGGCAGCGCTGGGTCCTGTCCGCGAAGGTGAGATGCCCTGGCACATGACCGCTGAAGAGGCGGCTCAGGCGGCCGCCTCGGCCGGTGCTGGCCGATTGCTGCTTACACACATCTTTCCGCTGCACAAACCAGGTGACCTGGTGAAAGCTGCGAAAGAGTTTTTTGAGAATACGGATTTTGCTTATGAAGGTAGGACTGTAGAGGTGTGAAGCGAATACACTAACGTATCATGGTAAGCACACCGGGAGGGACCGGAATTGACGAGACGGCTGGGGACCCTGCTCCGAAGGGGCCTGCGTCACCTGGTCAATGGAAAAGCGAACCTTGCCAGGAAGGCATTCCGACAGGCCATAAATGAGGAACCGGAAAACCGTGAAGCCCGCCTCGGGCTTGTAGGGGCGATGGTATATGACTTCCGCGGGGAAAAGGATCTTAGCGAAGCCATGGCTGTACTTGAGCCCATACTCGACACGGATGACGATGGGGAGGCGCATGTGGCGCTCGGCCACGTGCTCACACGTTCCGGTAATATTTCTGCTGCTGTCGAAGCCTACCGCACGGCGCTTTTAAAGGACCCGGCTGACCCGCTAAAACACCTGCTCGTAGGTCATGCCTACCTGCACTGCGGTGAGATGGAACATGCAAAGGCCGAGTTCCAGGAGGCGCTTGACCTTTCACCCGACTATGCCCCTGCGCTGCTCGCTATGGGCCTTTGGGCCATCGAGTCAGGGGATGCTGCGGGCGCGTCCACCTATTTTAAGCGCGTCGTGGAAGAGGATCCCGGGTACACCGAAGCCCAGTTCCATCTAGGGCGCTACTACCTGTTTTATACCGAGAACCTGAACCGGGCCATTCTCCAGTTCAAGAAGGCGCTACTCATCCGTCCCGACTTCTCCGAAGCCAGGCACTGCCTTGGTCTTGCCTATCAGATGGTAGGGGATATTGACGCGGCCGAGAGGGAGTGGAGGACGGTGCTGGCAACCGATCCAACGCATGGCCCCTCGCTGCTGGCGCTTGGGGAGCTGCTTGCCCATTTTGGAGACCAGGACGAGGCAGAGCACTACCTCATTTGCGCCATGGATAGCGGCGCTGACCCAAGGCGGGCGCTTACCCTGCTTGGTTGGTTATATTTCCAGCGCGAAGATGTGGAAGGCGCGAGAGAGACCTGGAAGGCGCTGCTTGAGATCGAGCCTGGCGACGCGTTTATCAGGTACTCGCTCGCCCAGTGCTACATCCTTCAGTGCATGCCGAGAGAGTGCGTGGCGGTGCTGGAGGGCGCCTTTGAGCACCCTGTACCCGACCGGTTGCTGGACGACATTTTGGAGACGCTGACCATCGCCTACTCCGATATTGAACCTGAAAGTGTACTCGAGTCAGTGAACAAGCTGCTAAGGCTAGTGCCCGGGCATCCAAAGCTACTGCTGAACCGCGCTATCGCCGAAAACATTCTCGGTCAGTACGACAGGGCGCAGGACACAGCGAGGATGGTGATCTCAAAAGACCCCACAATGCCCGAGGGTTACTGGATCCTCTCGCAGTCGTACCGGGGTGCGGGCATCCTGAGCAGGGCGTCCCACTGCATCGAAAAAGCACATGCAATGTTTCCAGACAACTCACTGATCATTGAGGAACTAGCAGAGGTCAGAAGCGGTCAGGGCCGATGGAAAGAGGCGGTGACCCTCTGGGAGACGGTTTCCCGGATTGAACCCGATGATCATACCATTTTGGCCAAGCTCGCCAGGGCGTACCGGCAGATGCAGGATATGGCGCAGTCCATCAGGTACTGGGAGCGCTTCCTCGCAGAGGAGCCGCACGATTCGCAAGGCCACGCGCTGCTCGCGGAGGCCTATCTTCTGGCGGGCGATGAGCAAAGCTCGTTGCGTGCGTGCGAAAGAGCGCTACGTATGGACAAGGGCGAGGGTTTGGCGCTTATCCTGAAAGGTGTACTTGCTGCAAGAAACGGCAGGTACAGGGAGGCGCTCGGTCACGTGAAGGACGCGTGGTCAAAGAGCCGTGATCTTCTGCTTACTTACAGGTACCTGTTTAAGAACGCTCTGGGGCCCGAGCAGATTTCAGGTCTTGAAGAAGCACTAAGGAAGTCAAAGCACAAAAAGGTGTTCAAAGAGGACCTTGGAGTAGTACTCCAGGCCACAAGCTGAGAACCGGAGGTGGATCGTTATGTTGTCTCGTCGCGCAAGGAATATCAGTCCGTCACCCACTCTGTCCATTGATGCCAAAGCACAAGAAATGAAGAGACAGGGGATAGACGTCATCACGTTCGGGGTGGGAGAACCGGACTTCGACACCCCTGAACATATAAAGGAAGCAGGCATCGCCGCTATCCGCGAGGGGTTTACGAAGTATACTCCGTCAAACGGAATCGTTGACCTGAAAGAAGCGATAGCGGAAAAACTGAGGATGGAAAACGACCTTGACTACAAGCCAGGTTGTATCCTGGTGAGCATGGGAGCCAAGCACTCCCTGTACAACGCCATTTTGACCTTGGTCGATGACGGCGATGAGGTGATCGTACCTGCTCCCTACTGGGTGAGCTACACTGAACAGGTGAAGCTAGCAGGTGGTATTCCAGTAGTTGTGCCCACTTTGGAGCAGCACGACTTCAAGCTCACCCGTTCCCAGCTGGAAGGTGCGGTAACAAAGCGCACCAAAGCGCTTATTCTAAACTCCCCGAACAACCCTACGGGCGCCGTTTATACCAAAGAGGAGCTCGAGGCAATCGCCGGTGTATGCGAGCAGCACGGTATCTATGTGATTTCGGACGAGGTCTACGAGAAACTGATTTATGACGGAGCCCGCCACGTGTCCATCGCGTCGCTGGGACCTGAGATAAAGAAACTGACCGTCACCATCAATGGGGTGTCAAAGGCCTTCGCCATGACGGGCTGGCGGATCGGGTATGCTGCAGCGGAGAAGGAAATCATAGAAGCGATGGGCGCGCTTCAGAGCCACGCCACATCCTCCGCTGCTTCTATGTGCCAGAAGGCGAGCGTGAAGGCACTGACTGGTCCGGACGACGCTGTGGTCGCCATGGTCCGGGAGTTTGCGGCGCGCAGGGATTATATCGTTGACAGGTTGAACTCGATGCAAGGCGTGACGGCGAGGCGCCCGCAGGGTGCGTTCTATGTGTTTCCCAACATTACGGGGCTTTACGGCAGGGTCGTAGGTGGAAGACATATCAGCGATGACACCACGCTTGCGGAGGCGCTGCTGGAAGTCGCAAAGGTAGCGGTTGTACCGGGCGTCGCGTTCGGCTGGCCGGGCAACCTCAGGTTCTCTTACGCCACGTCCATGGAGAAGATCAAGGCGGGGCTGGACCGCATCGAAGCAGTACTATAACGAACAGGCAGGTGGCATTGTGTTCTCTGATCGTGAGGTTGCAGTGGTGGGGATCGGGGTATCAAACCTTTCCCTCATCAACTACCTCCTTGGACACGGCGCCCGGGTCTTTGCGATGGATAAAAAGACCCGAGAGGAACTGGGCCAAACCGCTGCAACACTGGAGGCCAAGGGGGTGACGCTCCGGCTCGGGCCCGGGTACCTGGACGAGCTCCACCGGTACGAGATTGTGTTTCTTACGCCGGGAATGAAAAAGGACCTCCCGGAGGTGGAGAAGGCCAAGAAAAGCGGAGCCCGGATCGAGAGTGAGATGGGTTTGTTTTTGTCGCTGTGCAGAGGCCGGACTGTCGCCGTGACCGGCAGCGCAGGCAAGACCACGACAACTACGCTGACAGGAGAGATGCTGAAGGCGTCAGGCCGCAACGTGTTTGTAGGGGGAAATATTGGCACGCCCCTCATTGAACGCCTCGATGAAATTACTGAGCAGGATGTTGTGGTGCTTGAGCTCTCCAGCTTCCAGCTGGAGCTTACGAAGGTGAGCCCGCAGGTGGCTGGGATCACCAACATCGGGGTTGATCATTTAGACGTTCATGGTTCGGTTGAGGCGTACCGGGATGCAAAAAAGAACATATTTAGGTTCCAGCGACCAGAGGATATTACCGTGCTGAACGCCGACAATGAGATCACGCGCTCCCTGGCGTCCGAGTGCCCGGGCCGTGTGCTGTTCTTCTCAAGGCAAATCCACCTGGACCAGGGAGCGTTTTTGAAGGATGATCGGTTGCACGTGCATTTGGATGGCAGAGAACACGTGCTTTGTAAAGCTTCTGAAGTCGGTATACCCGGACCGCACAACCTCGAGAATGCGCTGCTTGCATCTCTTCTGTCCATCAGCGCTGGAGCGGTTGCGGATGCGGTTTCCTCGGTACTTACGTCTTTTAAAGGTGTTGAACACAGGCTCGAGACTGTGTGTGAGTGTGATGGCGTCAGGTACATAAACGACTCCATCGCCACTTCTCCCGTCAGGGCAATTGCTGCTCTCCGAGCACTGCCTGCCCCCATCCTGCTGATTGCGGGCGGCTACGATAAGGGGCTTTCCTACACGGACTACGCCAGAGAGATGCGGGGCAAGGTCCGCATGCTGTTTACTCTGGGCAAGACTGCGGACAAGATCGAGCGCGCGGTTAAGGAGGAACTCGGGGATGATGCCATACCCATCCGGCGGGTCGATAGTCTGGAGCAGGCGGTGATGCGCGCTCACGAAGAGGCACGGGCCGGGGACACTGTGCTGCTTTCGCCGGCATCGGCTTCTTACGACATGTTCAGGAATTTTGAGGAGAGGGGACAGCGTTTCAAGCAGCTGGTCCGCGAGATGGTGGGTAAATGAAGAACCTTCCTGAATACCTCCGCAAGGTTACTTATGCGCTTTCGGCGCTTTACGCAGGCAGCCACGTGCCTGATACGCTCATGGAAGAGCCGTTTTGCAGCGTAATGGACGTTCTTGTTGCTACGATGTTGTCACAGGCGACGACGGACAGAAACAGCCTCAGGGCATTTCAGAAATTGAAAGCCCGATATCCCTCGTGGGACATGATACTCTCGGCCCCACTTACCGAAATAGCAGAATGCATAAGAGAGGCTGGCCTCCATAACGAGAAGGCAGAGCGGATCAGGCATACCCTCGAAAAAATCTGGTCTGATACCGGCCGCCTCGACCTTGACCACCTGCGCGATCTGCGTCCGGAAGATGCGTACCAATACCTTCTGTCGCTGCTTGGAGTAGGACCAAAGACTGCCGCGTGTGTCATGCTCTTTGGACTTGGGCATCCGGCGTTCCCTGTGGACACTCACGTGTTTCGCGTGCTGAGCCGGCTGACTGGGTATTCCCTTGGCAAGAGCAGAGAGGCGGTGCAGCGGGCCGTGGAGTCAGAGATAGATCCTGACATCTGCAGAGACCTTCACGTTTTCCTGATCAAGCACGGCAGGAAAATCTGCGTACCAAAAAGCCCGCGGTGTGATGACTGCTCACTCACTGGACTATGTGAAGAACATAACAGACACCAGCGCCACAATCTTTAGTCTTGAAGGAATTGACGCGGGCAGACTAGAAATCACTCCATCAAAGAAACAGCCTTATTCCTGGTCTTGACGGTACTGCTTATCACCTTCCGGCTGTCTTTGGGGCTCACATTCCTTAACATCGGTGATGTCACTGTCGCAGTAGGGGCAAACCCATTTGGTGTAGCGTGTGGCAGCTGAATATGACAGGCCTTCACAGTGGGGGCACCTTTTCCAGGGCACAGGACAAGCCTCCCTTCTGTCAAGAATTATACCATGTCGCGCTTTCGGGGTGAAGAATATTGAAACAGGGTTTTGTCCACCTGCATGTTCATTCCGAATATAGCCTGCTAGATGGGCTGTCCAGAGTGGAAGCGCTGGCACAGGCTGCAGCCCGCATGGGTATGCCGGCGTGTGCGCTCACTGATCACGGGGTGCTGTACGGTGCTGTCCAGTTCTACCGCGCATGTGAAAACGCGGGGGTGAAGCCTATCTTGGGCTGCGAGGTATATGTGGCGAGCCGGTCCAGGTTTTCGAAGGATCCCGGTGTGGACGACGACCCACACCACCTGGTATTGCTGGCTGAGTCAGACGAAGGGTACAAGAACCTTATCCAGCTGGTGACAAGGAGCTATACCGAAGGCTTTTACTACAAGCCCAGGGTGGACCTGGAACTGTTGGCTGAGTACAGTAAGGGGCTTATTGCGACCAGCGGCTGCATAGCGGGTCAGGTACCCCGGGCATATCTCGCCGGTGGTGAAAAAGAGGCAATAAAGGCGCTTGGCCGCTATCTAGACATTTTCGGACCCGGGAGATTCTACCTCGAATTACAGGACCACGGCATCCCGGATGAGGCGCGGGTGAATGCGGCGCTCAAAGCACTATCTGAAAAGATGGGCGTTCCCTGCGTGGCTACAAACGACTCGCATTACATGGAGCGTTCTGACGCGCAGGCCCACGACATCCTTCTTTGCATTCAGACAAACAAGAGCATATCTGACAGCACCCGGCTCCGGTTTCCCGGAGACCAGTTTTACATGAAGTCTGCGGACGAGATGCAGAGGTTGTTCGCGGCCGTGCCCGAGGTGCTTCGGAACACGCTTGAGATCGCGGAGCGCTGCAACACAAGGATTAGTTTCGGCCAGATTCACCTTCCGGACTATAAGCTGCCGGACGGGATCGACGCCGACAGCTACCTCCGACGGCTCTGCGAGCAAAACCTGCCCCTGAGGTACCCTGATGCGAACCCCGAGGTCGTGCGGCGCCTTGATTATGAGCTTTCCGTTATCTCATCGATGGGCTACTCCGGATACTTCCTCATCGTGTGGGACTTTGTGAAATATGCGAAAGAGCGTGGCATACCTGTGGGACCCGGCAGGGGTTCGGCTGCCGGCTCTGTCGTCGCCTACCTTCTTGGAATCACCAACATCGATCCACTATCTTACGGGCTGCTGTTCGAACGGTTCTTAAATCCCGAGCGCTCTACGATGCCTGACATGGACATCGATTTTTGCTTTGAACGGCGGGGCGAGGTTATAGACTATGTGGTGAACAAGTATGGCAAAGACTGCGTGGCGCAGATCATCACCTTCGGTACCATGGCCGCCCGCGCCGTAATCAGGGACGTGGGGCGTGCGTTGGAAATGCCCTATGCGGATGTAGACCGTATCGCCAAATTGGTGCCGATGGAGATGGGCATTACCCTGGAGAAAGCGGTGTCCACAGTGCCGGAATTGGCCCGTGCGAAGAGAGATGATCCCAAGGTCAACGCATTGCTTCATGTGGCGGAGAAACTTGAGGGTCTCCCGAGGCACGCATCGGTACACGCCGCGGGCGTGGTAATATCCAGGAGGCCTCTTTACGAACATGTGCCGCTCCAGAGGATGAATGACGGTACCCTGGTTACCCAGTTCTCCATGGAGACGCTGGAGTCTTTGGGTCTTTTGAAGATGGATTTTCTGGGGCTGCGCACGCTCACGGTGATCCACCATACTGTGGAGGCGGCAAAGCGCCAGGGGAAACGCATTGATATAGAGGCTGTTCCTCTCGATGACAGGGAAACCTACGAACTGCTTGGCCGGGGAGACACATTGGGGGTGTTCCAACTGGAGAGCAGCTGGGTGAGGGACGTGCTGCGCGAGATGAAGCCGCAGGTGTTTACCGACATTATTGCGTGCATTGCGCTGTGCAGGCCCGGCCCCATGGAACATATCCCCGAATACCTTGAAAACAGGCGGGGGAAGGGAAAATATGTTCACCCTGCGCTCGAACCCATTCTAAAGGAGACGCATGGCATCATGATCTACCAGGAACAGATCATGCAGGCAGCAGCAAGGCTCGCAGGCTTTTCTCTGGCCCAGGCAGACCTGCTGAGGCGGGCTGTATCCAAGAAGAAGAGGGACATGCTTGACAAACAGCGGGAAGAATTCATTTCGGGTTGTCTGGCCAGGGGGATCAGCGCAGAGTCTGCCAACGAGATCTACGACCTAATCATGAAGTTTGCCAATTACGGGTTCAACAAGTCCCACGCTGCCGCATACGCGCTGCTCGCCTACCAAACAGCATACTTGAAGGCTCATTATCCCGCGGAATTCATGGGGTCTTTGCTGTCGAGCGTGCAGGACTCCTCCGACAAGGTAGCCCTCTATATTCGAGAAGCGGCCAGGATGGGTATACAGGTGTTGCCTCCTGACGTGAACGAAAGCGAGTTCGACTTCACCGTTCAGGGCCATTCCATCCGGTTCGGACTTGGCGCCACGCGAGGCGTGGGCAGGAGCGCTGTAGAGGCTATTGTTGCAGCACGAAGGCAGAGGCCATTCGGTTCGCTTCGTGATTTTTGTGAGCGGGTGGACAGCCGGAGCATCAATAGGCGGGCCGTGGAGGCGTTGATCAAAGCTGGGGCATTCGACTCCACTGGTGCATCCAGAAGGGCCATGCTGGAGGCGCTTGATGCAGTGCTGGATGCAAGCAGCCGGCTGCAGCGGACTCTCAGAGAAGGCCAGCTTACCCTGTTTGAACTTGACGCGTTCGCTGCAGACAGCGGCATACCCCACAGACCGGAGTTTACAAAGAGCGAGCTTTTGCGCATGGAACACGAGGCGCTCGGGTTTTATGTATCCGGGCACCCCCTTACGGAACACCAGGCTGCCATCGAATTGGTGGCCACGACGAAGGCGGCAGAAGCAGCTCAGCTTCCGGATCAGGCAGAAGTAGTGCTGGCGGGCATGATCACCGCATACAAGCGCGTGACGACGCGCTCGGGTGAAGCCATGTATTTTCTAACTCTCGAGGATCTCACAGGTTCTGTGGAAGTGCTGGTGTTTCCCAGGGTATACGAGCGTTGCAGCGACCTATTGGTTGCGGAAAGAATTGTGTCTGTCCGGGGGAGAATGTCCATTCAGGAGGACGATGTGAAACTTATTTGCGAAGAAATGTCAGACCTTCCGCCTTCTGTGATTAACATAACGGTGAATGACGAAAGTACATTGCCAGAACTGAAGCGCACGCTCGAGTCCCGGCCGGGAACATGTCCCGTAGTGCTGGCTTTTCCGGGCGAGAAAAAACGGCTGAAATTACCTCCTTCGTATAGGGTTGTGCCGGACGAGGGATTCATCCAGCGGCTTCGCGAGCTGATGGGAAGCAGTTCGGTGAAAATAGAGACGCTTTAGGTCAATCTACACTAAGAAGGGTCTTGGGGGGGCAATCATCGTGTGGGTTGTAGTCTACATGACTTCGAACCAGGGTCTGGCTGAGATGGCAAGGGACATACTGGCCCGTGAAGGTCTCTTGGCCAGGATACGAAGTCAAGGGCTCAGCGCGTACGGATGTGGAGCGTACGAAGTGCTGGTACCTGAGAGCGAAGCGTGGGAGGCGCACGATATCCTCGCGTGCAACCTGAGCGAAGTATAGGGGTGGTTAGGGGTGGTTGTGTGTCGACGATTGCGGTACTGACCAGCGGCGGAGATGCACCTGGGATGAACGCCTGCATCCGGGCTGTGGTCCGAAAAGGGATTTATGAGGGCGCCAGCGTGTACGGTATAAGGAGAGGCTACCAGGGGCTGCTTGCAGGAGAGTTTATCGAGATGAACGTCGCTTCTGTGGCTGATATCATTCACAGAGGAGGGACTATTCTCCATACCGCCCGCTCCGATGAGTTCCGGACACCCGAAGGTGTGAAGCGCGGGGCGAGGACCCTGAGGGAACTGGGAGTGGACTGTCTCATCGTAATAGGCGGGGACGGGTCGTTGAAAGGAGCCGCGGCGCTTGAAGGTGAAGGCATTCGTACCGTGGGCGTCCCCGGCACCATCGACAATGATATTCCGGGCACCGATTACAGCGTGGGATTTGACACTGCGGTCAACACTGCACTTGAGGCAGTAAACCGGGTCCGGGACACTGCTACCTCACACGAGCGCACGTTCATCATTGAGGTCATGGGTAGGCACTCCGGGTACATTGCGCTGTATTCCGGACTTGCGGGAGGTGCCGAGTCCATTCTGCTTCCGGAGTCGGGAGTGAATATGGAAGACGTCTGCGGAAGGCTCATGCGCGGCTACAGACGAGGCAAACGTCACAGTATCATCATAGTGGCCGAAGGGGCCGGTTCTGCTTATTCTGTGGCGGAAGAGATACGCGTGCGCACCGGGCTTGAAACCCGCGTCATCGTGCTTGGACACGTCCAGAGGGGAGGTACTCCGACGGGGTTTGACCGAATACTCGCCAGTAGGTTGGGAGGAAGGGCAGTAGATCTTGCGTTGGCGGGTCAGCATGGCGTGATGGTGGGCTTTGCCGGAGGCAGGGTGGTAGACGTACCATACAACGAAGTGCTCTCGGCAACGAAACAGATCGACCGCGAGCTGTACGATCTGGCCGGGGTGCTGGCGACTTAAAGGTGAAGAATTGGGAGTGATGCAGCTTGAGAAGAACCAAGATAGTATGTACGCTCGGCCCGGCTACGGAAAGCCCGGATACGATCGCTCTTTTGATCCGGGCCGGCATGGACGTAGCACGGTTCAACCTGTCCCACGGGGACCACGAAATTCACAGAAAGAGGCTGCGCGCCCTCAGGGAGGCCGAAGACATTACAGGTAAGCATGTGGGAGTGCTGTTTGACACCAAGGGGCCAGAAATCCGCCTGGGACGCTTCCGGGAGGGGCGGGCCGAACTGAAGAAGGGCACTACTTTCAGGCTAACCATCGAGCCTGTGCTGGGCGATGATACCATTTGCCACGTCACCCACACTGGCATTATCTCTGACGTGGCACCGGGTGTTACCATACTGCTGGACGACGGTAACGTGACACTAAGGGTCGAGCGGGTGGAAGGTAGCGAAGTGGTATGCACCGTAGTACACGAAGGGATGGTCTCGGACAAGAAGAAGGTGACCTTGCCGGGCATACGTGTGAGTCTTCCTGCTGTTTCGGAGGAAGACGTGGCTGACCTTGAATTCGCCGTATCCGAGCGTGCTGAGTTCGTCGCCGCTTCATTTATCCGCTCAGCTCACGACGTGCTTAGCGTCAGAAAGGTGCTTGAGTCTCGCGGCGGTGACCAGCTGATCATAGCCAAGATCGAGAACAAGGAAGCATGCGAGAACATAGATGAAATATTGAAGGTCTCCGACGGCATCATGGTAGCCAGGGGGGACCTTGGAGTGGAAGTTCCGGCAGAGGAAGTCCCCTTGATTCAAAAGAGCATAATAGAGCGGTGCAACAGAGCGGGAAAACCTGTAATCACCGCGACCCAAATGCTTGAGTCGATGATCACCAGGCCGAGACCTACGCGCGCCGAGGCCTCTGACGTGGCCAACGCCATACTTGACGGCACTGATGCGGTCATGCTCTCTGGAGAGACTGCAGTAGGTTCATACCCAGTCGAAGCTGTGACGATCATGGCGAAAATCGCTGCGCGCACTGAGGAAGCGCTCGCATACGAAGAGATCTTGGCCAGAAGGAGAACAGCGATGTCAACAGCCACCACGACCACTGACGCCATCAGTTATGCCACGACAAGCATAGCTGCGTCTCTTCGAGCTGCGGCCATTATCACACCAAGCCAGTCAGGTCACACGGCCAGGATGGTCGCCAAGTACCGGCCTAGATCGCCCATCGTGGCGGTCACACCGAACGAGCGGGTGGCTCGCAGGCTCAGCATGGTGTGGGGCGTCACTTCCTGTGTCGAGCCGGCCGCGAAAGACACTGATGCCATGATGCGAGAAGCTTGGTCGGCTGCGCTTGATGCAGGACTGATACAGGAAGGCGATCTCGTGGTAATCACCGCCGGGGTTCCGGTGGGAGTGCCGGGTACCACCAATATGATCAAAGTACATACGGTCGGCTCAATCCTTGTGCGCGGGATGGGCATAGGATCAAAGCCTGTGAGCGGCACCGTTAGGCTCATCAGGAACGCCGAGGAAGCTGGGAAGTTATCTCAAGGTGAAATTCTTGTGACAGCAGCTACGGACAGAGACTTTGTCCCCGCCATGCAGCGCGCCTCCGCAGTGGTCACTGAGGCAGGGGGGCTGACCTCGCATGCCGCCATCGTATGCTTAAACCTCGGGATCCCGGTGATCGTCGGGGCCGAGGGTGCGCTCGGCATCCTCGAGGACGGAATGCGCGTAACTATTGACACGCCCAGGGGGCTCATCTACAGAGGCGAGGCGCAGGTGATATAATTGCAAAGGTCCATACTCCCCCGGCTCCTGGTTCTGTTTACGCTCGTACCCACTGTAGATTTGGCCCTTCTTATTGCAGTGGGGCGGCGGATCGGTACCGCCTATACTGTGGCCATTATCGTGGGTACGGGCGTGCTGGGTGCTCTGTTCGTGAGGATGCAGAGGCTTGCGGTTCTTGAGAGAATATGGCATAAGGTATTGCTTGGCGAGTTACCCTCCGCATTGATCGCGGATGGGGTCATGATTCTCATTGCAGGCGCGTTGCTAATCACACCTGGACTGCTCACTGATGCGCTTGGGTTTGCGCTCCTTTTCCCTGCATTTCGCGCTCGCGTCCGCAGGTGGGTGGTCCATTACGTACGAAGGTGGGCTAAGGTGAGGGAACGGACGCTTAAGGAGGAATATCAAGTCCTGGATCAGGAGGAAGAATAGTGGAGATCGCTGAATTGACGCTATCCAAACTCAGGGAAGGGTTCAAACACCAGTCTTACATCGCCGATGATGACATTGTCGTCCCCGTGTACCTTGCGCTCAAGCTGGGCAAGCCGTTGCTTGTTGAAGGTGCTCCGGGAGTTGGAAAGACGGAGCTGGCCAAGGTGCTGTCAAGATTGTTTGGGTGTCCCCTGATCAGGCTCCAGTGCTACGAGGGTCTGGACGAGAACAAAGCGCTTTATGAATGGAACTACCAAAAGCAACTCATCAGGATACAAATTGTAAAGGACCGGTACGACGATACACAGCACGTGGAGGACGAGATCTTTTCGGATGCGTTCTTGCTCGAGCGGCCTTTGCTCCGCGCCATACGGTCTCCTGAGAAAAGCGTTCTTTTGATAGACGAGGTGGACAGGACCGACGAGCAATTCGAGGCGTTTCTTTTCGAAGTGTTAAGCGATTTTCAGGTATCAATACCGGAAATGGGCACTCTGGTTGCGCGGCATATTCCCATCGTGGTACTGACGTCCAACCGTTCGAGGGAGCTGTCTGACGCCCTGAAGAGAAGATGCCTATTTCTGTTCATTGATTACCCGTCCGTAGAGAAAGAAACCCGCATACTGAAAGCCAAGGTCCCCGAGGCCGGCGAAAAACTGGCAGAACAGGTAGCCTCAGCGGTCCACCAGATGAGATCCATGGACAACCTGAAGAAAAAGCCCTCCATAGCGGAGAGCCTGGACTGGATACGGGGGCTTTTGGCTATGGGCGCAAGCGAGCTTGACGCACATGCCATCCGCTCCACGTTGAATCTGGTGGTAAAGCACAAGGATGATTTTTCTGCTTTATTGGAAAAAGGCTGTCTTTGTGCGTTGATGGAAGCATCGAGGAGGATCGAACGTTGAGCGTTGACCTCGCGCTAGCCAGGTTTGCTATGATGCTTCGGGAACTTGGTATCCGTGTTACCACTGCGGAGCTATTGGACGCAGCGAGGGCGCTGGTCGAAGTGGGTGTAACCGACCGGGAGCGGGTCAGGGTCGCTCTGGCAAGCGCAATAGTGAAGGACAGCCAGCAGATGCCCGCCTTCAATCGCGCGTTTGATCTGTTCTTCTCCCCACCCGAGGTACTCGCTGAGTATGCAGGGAAACACGAACTCATGCTGTCCAAGAAGCGGCAAGAGCTCTCACGGGCATCGGAGGAACTGCTGTTCCTTGGAGAACCTGTGGAATTGACAGATCTTCAAAAGAGCACATACGCGCGGCTTAAACCCGAGGACCAGGAGCGGATACGAGAGTTTTTAGACAGGAGCACCCATGGAAAGAAGGTGGGACCGAATTTCCGGCCGCTCATCGAAAGCATCGTGCAGGGGCACCTGGACCGCTGGAGACAAAAACTCAGGGAAGAGGGGATACAAGTAGCGGTACCTGTGCCGGTAACCGGTGATGCGCTGGTGGACGGGCTGCTGGACGAAATCGCCGGGATGGATATTGACTCCTCGTTCCTGCACAGGGACCTCGGGCAGGTCAGAGACGAGGACCTCCCGTACTTTGAACGGGTAACTCGCGAACTCTCGCACAGGCTTGCCACAAGGCTCAGTCGTCGTTACAGAATGAGCAGAAGGAACGCTCAGGTAGATATAAGGAGGACGGTTCGAGCTAGCATCAGTCAGGGCGGGGTGCCGTTTCGGCTTAAGTTCCGGGCACGTAAAGTTCAAAAGCCCAGGTTGTTGCTTTTTGCCGACATCTCCGGCTCAATGAGCAAGTACTCAGGTTTTGTTGTGCAGTTCCTGCTGGGACTTGCGTCGGTGGTGGACACAATTGAGGTGTTCCTCTTTGCTGAGGAACTTGAGCATGTGACCGAGCTGCTCGAGCCCGAAATGGGAATGAGGCAGGCTGCGGAACGCATCATTGAGCATTCGGCTCAGTGGGGAAAGGGTACCAACCTGGCGGCATCGCTTCAGACCTTCTTGACCGAACACAGGTCCTATGCAACTTCTGACACGGTGGTTATAATTGTTAGTGATACAAAAACACTGTGCCTTGATGAAGCCGAGGCAAAGCTAGCGCTCCTTGGGGAGATGACACGGGATACCCTGTGGCTGAACACCCTGCCGCGCCAGGAGTGGGATCGCATTCCCTCTGTGGCGCGGTTTTCACGGCACGTGAAGATGTTTGAGTGCAACACACTGGCACACTTGGAACGGATCGTACGAGACGAAGTACTAAAGTACCCATACTGAAAGAAGGTCGGTCTCATTGATGCCCCGGTCGTCGCCTCAAGGTACCAGACGCGCATTCGCTGCCCTTGCCGCTATATCCCTGAGCCATTTTGCAGTAGACTTTTACATGGCGTTCATCTACCCCATATTGCCGCAGATATCTATGGAGCTCGGACTGTCTCTTACAGCCGGCGGTTTCTTGATGACCTCTCTTGCAGTCACGGAATGTGTTACCCAGCCGCTGTTTGGTCAGCTCGCCGACCGGCGTGGCCGGCCGTGGATGCTACCTGTGGCGGTCATATGGACCGGGCTTGCCATGTCAACAATCGCATACGCCCGCAACTATTATGTGTTACTGCTTCTCTGTGTGCTCGCAGCGCTGGGGGCGGCGTTCGTTCACCCATACGGAGCGACTCTTGTATGCAGGGTGGCGACGAAATCAAGGGGGACGGCCATGAGCTGGTATTCCGCGCTGGGCACTGCCGGTTACGCTCTTGGCCCTTTGCTGGTCGTACCTGCGGTTGTGCGTCACGGTGTGCCCGGCCTCAGGTTCTTGCTTTGGCCAGCGCTCCTCTTGATCATCATACAGCTGGGTCTTGGCGTACACAAATTGGATATGGCGCGACGGACGTCTGGTCTGAAACGCAGCACATGGGGTGCGAAGAGGGCGGGCACTGCGCTCTTTATCCTCGGTACCGTGGCTTTTCTTCGTGCATGGGCGGCCAGCGCGATTTTAGGTTATGCAGCATTTTACTTCTACACGCTGCAGTATTCCGAAACCGCAGTGAGCTGGCTGTTGTTCGGGTACCTGTTTGCTGGCGCGCTGGGCGGAATTGTGGCAGGCGCAGCCTCTGACCGGACAAGCAGGCGAGCGATCCTGCTTGGCTCCGGCTTGGCATGCACAGTGGCCACTGCGTTATTTCTCCTGACCAGGGGTGTGGCTTCGTGGTGGTGGTGGCTTGTGGCGGGCGCCTTAACACATGCTGCGTTTCCTGTCGCCACGGTACTTGCCCAGGAGCTTTATCCGGAAAGGTCAGGCATGGCGTCAGGGATCATCCAAGGGACTGCATGGGGACTTGGAGGGATCGGCGTTACGCTCACTGGCTACATCGGGGATCTTTACGGAATGGGTACACTGCTATGGTCGTGTGTGTTCCTGCTTGCCGTATCAACCGTCGGTTGTCTTGCGATAAGCGGTAGTGTACCTTCGGGAAGACTCAAGCATTTAAAGCAATAAGCAGACTGAGAAAAGACTGGAAGGAAGGGAGTGCGGATATGTCGGTTGGAGCAAGGTATCCGGATCTTGCGGGCAAGAGAGTGGTGGTCACGGGCGGGGCGAGCGGGATCGGTCTTGCGACTGCCCGGCGATTTGTGCAGGAAGGCTCTCAAGTAGTGATCCTGGACAGGAACCAGGAGGCGCTTGACGAGATACTTACGGCGACACCTGGGCTGGCAGGCGGTGTGCGGTGCGATGTGAGTTCGCCCAATGAAGTTCACGACGCGTTCGTTCAGGTGGACGAGCTGGTGGGCGGTGTGGATGTACTCATCGCAAATGCGGGGATTAGCTACCGCCGACCGTTTCTTGAGATCGATTTTAATCAGTGGTCAGAAGTGCTCGGGGTAAACCTGGGCGGCGTGTTCCTGTGCGCCCAGGAGGCGATCAAACGCATGTTGCCCCAGCGGTCAGGAGTGCTCTTGTTTACAGCTTCCACCAACGGTATGGAGGGACACCCGCTCTATGCCGACTACAATGCGTCAAAGGCAGGCGTTATTCTGCTGTGCAAGACTATCGCGCTGGAGTTTGCGCCGTGGCTCAGAGTGAACGCTGTGTGCCCCGGATACGTGCTTACACCCATGCAAAAGGCGGAGTATACACCGGAAATGATAGAACAGGTGAACCAGCGCATCCCACTACGGCGCCACGCCGACCCGGAGGAAGTGGCTGCACTGTTTGCCTTCCTGGCTTCGTCCGAAGCCGCGTACATCACGGGTCAGTACATACCGATTGACGGTGGTGAAACCGCCTAAAGCGACCCGGGCTTTAGCACATGCCGTAGCATATGACAATGCCATTATCATGAAGGAATTGTGAACGTCGAATGGGCAACGAGTTAGTGACCGTACTATTCACCGGAACAAAGGAGTCCAGACGTGCCCCGTGTGCGGGTGGGTGGACGCGAAGAATCGCTGCGGGGACGTTTTTGAGTGCCGAAAATGTAGTTTTGAAGCTGATGGTGATAACGTAGCCACACTGACCCTTAAGTTGAGACGGCTTTACGGAAAGCGGAGCACTGCCGGGAAGCCTGCGCTGGGGTGTACGGGAAACGGCATTCCGGTCAGCCAAACCGTTCCTGTCCTCAAGGTGGGAGCCCAGCACTCAACATCCAGGTTAACTTAACACTCGGAAGGCGAGTGTTGCGATGGGTATTGAGTGCTGGGGCGAAAAACCACCCCGCCGTTTGGAAGCTGTCAGGCTGGATAAAGACGGTGGGCCTTTCGGGTCTGCCGGATGACGTACCGGTTTGGCGGTGACTGTTTCGGGCGGGACTCCAGAAGCCCG
>DYEP01000018.1 GCA_020725675.1 Symbiobacterium sp.
AATCTTAGCACGCTGGAAGGTCTCGCCAATCATTCGGCATCCCAAAGAGTGTGCAACCCAGTGGGCAGGATCGGGGATAACCATGCTGCAAAACTACATCTGGCAACATTGGCTGCTCAGACGGGAGTGGCCGTGGCGAACGCACGGCTTTACGAATCGCTGCGGGAGTCCTATAGAAACGCTGTGCGGGTGCTGGCTGCTGCAGTGGAAGCTAGGGATGTGTACACGGGGGGCCACTCGCTGCGGGTGGCGCACTGGGCGAAGGTCTGTGCTCGTGAGATGGGGCTTACGGAGGAAGAGCAGGAGCACGTTTACCTGGCGGGTCTTTTGCACGACATAGGGAGAATTGGAGTCAGGGAAGAGATTCTTTTGAAGGCCGGGGCGCTTTCTCCGGAGGACAGAAAGGAAATGGAAAGTCACCCCGTTGTGGGGGCCCGGATACTGGAACCGGCAAAGTTTCCCAGGAAAGTAATTGAGGCGGTGCTATACCACCACGAGGACTACAGAGGCGGTGGTTACCCCAAAGGCATTATTGGTGAAGAGATACCGATTCTGGCACGGATTATTCGGGTGTCGGACGCCTATGATGCTATAACGTCAGAAAGACCTTATCGGAAGGCATACTCGCGTGATTGGGCGACGATGGAACTTCAGCGGTGTATGGGCAAGCAGTTTGACCCCAACGTGGTGCGTGCGTTCTTAGATGTAGTGGAGAGATCAGGAAGGGAGATAGAACTGTAATCTGGATTGCCAGTAACACGTTTGATTTAATCACTTCTTGATTGAAATGTCTTGCAAGAGTTCTTCGTTTTTTCGGGGTCGAAAGTCACCTCTTACGGCACTGAAATCGACCCGATCTGTTCTTTTCACATTCACTCGCGTCAGCTGATGTAGCCACTGACCAGCTTCATGAGCGCCGGTGATATGTACGCCTCGACCATCCCAGCGATGAGAAGCACCGCGGCTGCCATTGCGCACAGTACGGTGTACCGGACGACTTCCGGCAGCAGCGGCTCCGCACTCCTCCTGTGTCGCACCAGGTACCATGAGAAAGACACAGACCATGCCGCCGCCGCCAGGGCGACAGGCACAGCCAGAATATTCTGGGGGAACACCGATACCGCTGCAAACAGCATCCCCCGCCAGCCCATCTCGAGCGTGAGAAAGCCCACTGTGAACCCGAGAATGAACCCCCTCATGAATATGACCGCCGCGACCGCAGGCATTCCCACAACGGAAAGCCCAAGTACCCAGAGCAGAGCAGACGTTTTGACATGCGAGAGTGCCACCTGTCCAAACCCCGGAGACTTCAAGCTGGTGCCCTCCACAAGCCCTCTGACAAAAAGCGAGACATACGAAAAGAGTTCCGCTTTCTGAGTGTAGTCAAGTGATTTCATCGCCATAGACCCCAGCACGACGCCGACAATGAACACCATTAGTACAAATATGTAAATGCCAGTGTTCTCCCTAAAATTGATGCTCCATCCCGCGCTCGTGGCTCGTACGTGCCTCACATTGCCACCCTCCCGTACAAAGTTATGATTTTCCAGTGCACTTTATGTCTCGCGGGTGTGCATTTACGCGCTCTGTGGGGGATTTTTGTTGCGAACGGATGTTTGCTCTGTTATGATATGGGTGTACGTGTGTCTGGGTGCCGTGCCGCCCTTCTCCTGTTTGTGCGGAATCAGACAGTCGGTTCTGTTACCACCAGGTAAGAACTCCATGTTAGGCAGGAGCACTGAATGTCCATCCAGGTGAATTTGCGAGGCTTCGTCGAACAGAAAAGCGCATTGCCGCAGTGGCTTCGAAACTAGGAGAGTGACACCACATGAGCATTGATACGCACCCTGCGCCTGAGTCTTTGGGGCACAGAAGGAATCGCATATTCAAACTGGCGTTTCCGGCCATCCTCGAGATGTGCCTCCACATGTTCGTCTGGATCGTGGACACGATGTTCATCGGCAGGCTCGGAGCACAGGCGCTGAGTGCGGTGGGACTTGGATCCAACATATATTTCACCGCTACATGGATACTCGGCGGCATCGCTACCGGCACAGTCGCGCTGGTCGCCCGTCACCACGGTGCAGGCGACTGGAACCGATGCCAGCGCTACGCAGGTCATGGCCTCCTTGTCGGACTTCTGCTGGGCATTTTCATCTTGATCGTCGCCTACCCGCTCAAAGGTTGGATCTACGACCTTGCAGGACTCGAACCGGCGGTGAAAGCGCTAGGCGTCTCGTACATGCGCTTCATTATACCCGGAGCACCTTTTTTGCTCGTCGCGTTCGTCGCGGGTGCTGCGCTCAGGGGTTCTGGAGATACCCGCACGCCGATGGTAATATGGGGACTTGCAAACGCTACCAACGTATTGTTGGACTACGTTCTTATCTTCGGTGTGGGACCATTTCCTGCAATGGGAGCAGCCGGGGCGGGTCTTGCAAGCCTTATCGCACAGGTCATGGCCGCAGTCTTACTCATGCTCCGCCTGACCGGGCCCGGCGCCTCAAGGCTCCGGTTGTCCGTCTCCTCCGTACGACCGGTTGACGTACGCCTCTTGGGGGAACTTGTATCGTTAAGTATCCCGGCAGGCGCCGAAACGCTGCTTATGGACGGCGCTAGGGTGTTCAACATGTTTCTTCTGGCAGAGCTTGGTAGCGCTGCGCTGGCCGCAGCACAAGTGGCTATCGCGGCTGAGTCATTGTCTTTCATGCCAGGTTACGGATTTACCATCGCTGCAACGGTGCTCACAGGGCAGCACCTGGGAGCAGGCAAACCGCGGGAGGCCTCACTGGACGCCAGGCAGTCGATGTACCTTGCACTTGCCGTGATGAGCTCGGTGGGGGTATGTTTCCTTCTGTTTCCGCGGCCGATTGTAGCATTGTTCACCAACGCCCCCGAGGTAGTGGTGCTTGCGGCTGCGTGCCTTTGGGTATCCGCCTTCATGCAACCACTCATGGCCGTCACCGAGGTGTTCTGCGGGGTCTTCAGAGGCGCTGGGAAAACCGCTACAGCTATGTGGGTCTCTGCCATCGGCGCGTGGGGGCTGAGAGTCCCCCTGACGTATGTGGCTATCCGCTTTCTCGGCGCGTCGCTCGCGCAGGTGTGGTGGGTAATGGTTTTTGACTGGTTGCTTCGAGCGCTTGTATCTTTCTTCTTGTTCTCCAAAAACAGGTGGACCGATTCGAACATATAGCAGTTGGTGAGCCGGGTGCTTCTCACAGCTCGTCCGCACTTTGTGTATTTGCATCATTTGTGTGGGTTTATTGACTTTAACCTGCCGTAGATCCCTCCACCCCCTACGTCTACGTCCAGCTGCCGTGCCCTCGCTCGCATCACGTACGATGCTGCGCGTACGCCAAGCAGCCGGCGCAGTTCCCCCTCATCCGCTTCATGCAGCACATACAATTCGCTGGCCTTCCCGGCAAGACTCTCTATCTTCGCGCGCCCCACTCCCGGTATGAATTGGAGGGGCACCTGGTGGATGTACGGGGTCGTAGGATGGAATTTATCCCCCTTGATGAGGTACAGCCTGTCCAGCACTCCCAACACAACGCGGCTACTTGTGCATGATGGGCAGTGTGTCACCGGAGGATCGGTATCCGCCTTGTGCTGGCAGACTTCGCACCTGGTGCGGTAATACTTCCCGAGCCTTGGGTCAAGCCCGATGTTGGCTTCGATGCAAGATGGGCCCCGCCCGCATATGGTATCCATCACCGCCTCAGCGCTGAACGCCGAAAGTCGCATGACATTGACTTCTCTGCCTATCTTCTCTGGCGAGTGGGCATCTGAGCTGGTGAGCATCACTCTGCCCTCGAGTTCCGGTACCCTGGAAGCCATCTCCGCATCCGCACTCAGGCCCAGCTCCACTGCGTGTATCGCCTCAGACCGCGTGAAGGTCTTCCCTATTCCACCGCTGGAGGCATAGATGCTCCTGAATGGTGTAAACGCATGGGCGGGTACAAGTGTTCCTCCGTGATCCTCCACCGAACGCAGAAGGTCGTCTGGCGTCACCCTCACACGCTGGCTGCTTAGGTCCGGATTGGCCATATGCCTGCCGAGCCAACGGGAGAACAATACGATACGCTCATTGTACGGAAAATAGCATATGAAGTGCGCCGGTCCCTCTGAACAGGCTACCTCAACTTCGCACGCGGGTAGTACCAGTACCCCCTGGTGCCAAATAAGTCCAGCGCGCGTGTTCGCCATCTTTTCCGTTTCCAGCAACCGCCTGACTTCCTCCTGCACTCGCCGTGAGTGCATGTCTACTATACCAGCGACCTCTACTCCCTTGCGCTCCGCACACTGAGTCAGGATTCCGTCCAACGTCATTCTCCGGGTCGATGCCATCTTCACCCATCCAGACGTGGTGTATCCTACGTGGATATGTAGGTCCGCGTACGCTCTCCGGGCGCTGTTCATAGCAGACTTGTATACCAGAGCATCGCCACAATTGTCTTGGCGTCCCTGATTTCCCCGTTTCTGATCTTTTCAAGTACCGACTCGGGCGAAAACAAACCGACCCTTATTGCCTCGTCTTCTTCAGGTTGTGAGGTCCCTTGTTCCAGCAGGCTTGCGTAAAAGAGATAGATCTTTTCGTCGCAAAACCCCGGGGTCGAATAGATGCAGCTGAGCTGCCGGACGTTGTGGGCCTTGTAGCCCGTTTCTTCAGCCAGCTCCCTCACCGCACATGCAGCCGGATCCTCACCAGGCTCGAGCTTGCCAGCCGGGACTTCCCAAAGCGACTCTGCCACAGCGTGCCTGTACTGTCTCACCAGCGCTATGCGGTGTTCTGCATCTACAGCCAAAATGGCAACTGCACCCGGGTGTTCCACCACCTCCCTGTCGACTCTTCTGCCGCTTTCGGTCTGCACAATGTCGCGCCTCACGTTGACAATCCGACCTTTATAAACCCGCTCGGTCTCTATTGTTCTTTCCATTCGCTCTCTTCCTCCCCATGTTCCCCGCGTACACGCCGGCGGCACACGCAGCCCGGAAAAACCATGGCTCCTCTGACGGCCCTCTGCCCATGGTGGATAATTGGTACCCCGAACCGCAGGCTGCTGTCATCGCCTCTTCCCATGGTGCCACAACTGCAGGATGTCTTGTGCCCGCCCGGGAACGCGCCCACTGCCTTCTTATAGCAGCCGGACATCCCTTCGGGAACACCACAACCACCGGGAGCAGCGTCAGTGCCAGCGCAGAGAGGGTATGGTGGCTCAGCCCCGTGTGGCGGGCTCGAACATCGCCGGCGTTGATTCTCACGCTGAACACCGGACGTCCCCCGAGCGCACGAGTGGTGTTCGCTATCATTGCCTGATCCACCCCCGTGTGACCAAACGCTGTTGCCGTCCCCACTATTCCCGGCCCCATGCCAGCGACGATTACGTCCGCCCGGCCCACCGCCCTGGCAGCCAGCAGCGCAGAGGCGATGTTCACGGCCTCGTATGTGCCGCCGAACGCGTGCCCCGCAGTTACGCTAAAGTCGATGACCCCGTCTCGTTCAAGCTGCCTCACTGTTCGGGAAAGGGCGATAGGCAACGCTCCTCCATCGGTCATCACATAACCCACTTTCGCATCCGGCCATGCGTGTCTTACACCAAACAGCGCGGGTAGAAGCTGACTGTGCAGTTCAAGCGCTATCACTGGTGTCCCCTCGAGCGACCGGGCTTTGGTCATCACGTCATGATGCGGCGAGGCCTGCTCCTCCACTGAAAGGCATTTGAACTGAAGCGGCGTGTATCTGAGTTTCATGATGTGTCCCGGTCCTGACAGCGGTTCTGCAGAGGGCGGGAGTTTGGCCGCTACAAAGTGCACGCCTCCGCTTCCAAGGCCAAGTTCAACAGCGGTAGTATTCAGGATGACTCTATCTCCAGGACTTACATTCCCTGTCAGTTGCTGAAAGTTGACAGCCTTCTCAAGCTGCCCGAGCACCTCAACAACCAGCTCCTGCGCAGTCCCGCACTGGGTCACCTGTCGTACTGTCGCTGTCCGCCAGCTTATATTCACAGCATTTTGGCCTCCATTTAGTGTAATGCCCCGGTCGCCAGGAGGACCGGGGCGGTCTCACTCATCCATCCTTCTTTCGTTTGAGTGGCAGCTTGGTCAGTTTCCTGTTCACCGCATCGAGTACTGCCCTGACCGCCGATTCGGCCGGATCCCCCCGGGTGAACACCGCCCCGAGCGAGATTTCCTCTCTACCCCGTGGAGTCAGCAGCACTACCTGAACCAGCGTAACATCGTTCCCCCCCACTTGAGTGGTTTCAAGGCCCTCCAGATTGAACATGTAGCCGTCCCTCAGCATGGAGTTGACCGCACTGATTCCTGCATAAGCTGCCAGCCTGCCTGCCTGCCCCTTGAATGCGCTGCCTGCGGATTCCCCCACGTATTCCGTATCAGCATCTTCAGATCTTACCAGTGTCACTCTGGCGGTCAGGCTATTTCTCTTCATATCATTGGCCACTTCCACACTTCTTATTACCACTCTGGGAGACGCGACCTGGGCGTTGACACCTGTCAGCTGGGCAACGCTGATCTTCTTGTGGTCTATGGCAATACCCCATTGCGCTGCCAGGGAACTCTCGATGTCCCGCACTACCTGTTTGGGACTTCTATCCATAGAGGATAGCACGTGGATCTCCTCAATGCCCCCCCAGTCATTCACAACGACTTTGGCCGAGATCACACCCACTAGTCTCGTCAAGAGCTCCTCAATCTCGCTGACGGTCACCGGTGTTTTCTGTTCGCCCACGAATCTCCCACCCTCAGTACATATTTATCGGTTTACGTACGATGCGCCCCTGCGCAACGCTTCCATGTTCATAGGAATCAAATCGTGCCGCCGTTCTGGCAGCGCCTTCTTGAGCGACTTCTCCACAGACTCAAAGGACACAGCGCCCGTCGCTGCCAGGTAAGCACCAAGCGCAACCATGTTCGCGACTTTCGCAGAACCGACGGCCATCGCCTCGTCGTTGCACGGCACCCTGAGGACTCTGATGTCGCTCCTTTCCGCTTCCTTGCTGATCAGCGAACTGTTTATAATGAGCAACCCATCGGGCAAAAGCACGCGCTCAAACTTGTCAAGCGACGGTCTGTTCATGACTATCACACAGTTCGGCTCGGTAACCACGGGGGAAGCGACCTCTACGTCGGATACGACCACCATACAGTTTGCCGTACCGCCTCGCATTTCAGGGCCGTATGAAGGGATCCAGCTCACAAATTTGCCCTCCAGCATACCCGCATACGCAAGCAGAGTTCCCATAAGCATAACTCCTTGGCCTCCGAAACCAGCCATAATAACCTGGTACGTCATGCTTCCCCCACCTCCCAGTCGCGGAATACCCCGAGCGGGAAGACGGGCATCATTGCGGTTTCCACCCACTTGAGCGCTTCGACGGGGGTCATTCCCCAATTGGTGGGGCACGTTGAAAGTACCTCAACGAGGGAGAAGCCTTTCCCTTCGAGCTGCGCTGTGAATGCTTTCAGCATGGCCTTCCTGGCTCTGGCTACAGACTGCGGAGATATGACCGCCACGCGGGCAATGTAAGCCGCTCCTTCCATCGTGGATAGCATCTCGGCTACCCGGATGGGATAGCCTGCCACTTCTTGCTGTCTTCCGTATGGAGAAGTGGTGGTCTTCTGACCCACCAGGGTCGTAGGCGCCATCTGCCCACCTGTCATCCCGTAGATAGCGTTGTTTACAAAAACCACCGTAATCTTCTCGCCCCTCGCTGCTGCGTGCACAATCTCTGCCGCTCCGATGGAGGCCAGATCCCCGTCACCTTGGTATGTGAATACGACGCGATCGGGTAATACCCTTTTGAGCCCGGTGGCCACTGCGGGTGCCCGCCCGTGTGCGGCCTGCACGAAATCAAGGTTGAAGTAGTTATATGCGAACACAGAGCATCCGACTGGCGATACCCCTATAGTCCTTCCAGCAAGGCCCAGCTCGTCCACGGCCTCTGCTACCAAACGATGAACGATCCCATGCGTGCAACCGGGGCAGTAATGCTGGGCGGCCTCTGCCAGAGACTTCGGTCTTTCAAAGATCTTACGCACGTTTACTGCCCCCCTTGATTTCTTCGAAAATCAATTCGATTTTTTTTACTATTTCTGCCGGACTTGGTACCACCCCACCGGCCCGCCCATAGAAGTATACGGGGGCGCGTCCGGCAGCCGCAATCTTTACATCGTCTACCATCTGGCCTGTGCTCATTTCCACCGAAAGGTAAGCCCTGGCCCGGTCTGCCAGTTCATCGAAGGCGCGCTCTGGGAAAGGCCACAGCGTGATCGGCCTCACCAGCCCGCAGTCAATCCCGCGGGAGTGCGCTGCCTCAATGGCAGCTCGCGCCACCCGCGCCATCGTACCGTACGCAACCAGGAAGATTTCGGCTTCATAAGGGTCGTATATCTCCCACCTCGTTTCTTTCTTCCTGATCTGCTCGTACTTCTCCATGAGATGCCAGTTGTGCTTGTCAAGCAGTTCCGGATCGAGAATGATGGAACTGATGATATTCGGTGGTCTTCCCTCCGCCCCTGTCGTCGCCCACGGTTTGGCCAAGGGCTCGGGAGGGGGCTCGTCCGGGAACTCGACAGGTTCCATCATCTGCCCAAGGATCCCGTCACCCAGCACCAGCACGGGATTTCTATACGCGTCCGCCTTATCGAACGCCATCATCACAAGGTCAACCATCTCTTGAATAGTCGATGGCGCATACACCAAAGTGCGGTAGTCACCATGCCCTCCGCCCCTGGTCGCCTGGAAGTAGTCTGATTGCGCAGGCTGAATACCTCCAAGTCCTGGTCCGCCCCTTACGATGTTTACGATAACCGCGGGTAATTCACTCCCTGCCAGGTAGGAAATGCCTTCCTGCTTCAGGCTGATCCCCGGGCTTGACGAAGACGTCATCACTCGCCCGCCTGCACAAGATGCCCCGTATACCATGTTGATAGCGGCCACTTCGCTCTCCGCCTGAAGGAAAACGCCGCCCACCTCAGGCAGCCTCCTTGACATGTATTCTGGTAGCTCGTTCTGGGGAGTGATGGGATATCCAAAGAAGAACCGGCACCCGGCCTTTATGGCGGCCTCCCCTATTGCCTCGTTACCTTTCATCAGCATCTTTTCGCCCATTAAATCCCCTCCTTGGCGGCCCAAGATCCGTCAGTGTTTATAGACTTCAATGGCACAATCCGGGCACATCCTGGCGCAAATCGCACACGAAATGCATTTCTCCTGCTCCGTGACTGTAGCAGGCCTGTACCCCTGCCTGTTCAGTCGGTCAGCGAGGTAGATAATGTTCTTAGGGCAGAACGTAACGCATAGCTCGCACCCTTTGCACCGTTCTTCATCAAACACTACCCTTTTGTCCAACACTATTCCCCCTTCGTGCGGTTCCAGGGAGGTGTCATGTAAAGGTGTAGACCGAGTACGGGAACACCATGTACAACCTGACGAACCGCGTGCTGAAGCGTATCTGCGCATGACACAAATCTCACCTTCTTGCCTACCTCTGCTGCAGCATCAAGCACAATGGAGAGCCCAAGCGTAATGGTGGAAACGTCAGTGAGCGGGCCCAGGTGAGTATTGCAGACCAGGCCCGTGGCTGACAAGTTCGAAGCATGTTCCACGGAACGCAGCATGGACTGTATGGAGGGTACGTCACGGGTAAACGGCCTCTGCGTATTAACCACAAACAAGGCCTCAAATTCTCCTTGGACCAGTTTGTCCTTTATCGACCTGAGCACCCTCGCCCCGGGGTCATTGCCTCCAACATCCAAAATGACGCGGCCCTTGACTGCTTCGGGAATATAGCGAAGCCCCGAAGGCGGAATGGGCAGGCTCGAAGAGCGCACAGCATCCGGAGGCGTTACCACCCGGACCCCGTATGCTTCAATTTCCTCCTGCCTCTCGCGCGTGCGGAAGAACGGAGTGACTGTATCAAGGTCTACCAAGGTGACCTGTTCGCCACGGGATGCGAAGTGTACGGCTAAGTTAATAGAGATCTCTGTCTTGCCGCTGCCGTATCCACCAAAAAAGATTAGTATCCTTCGGGGCAGTTCCAGTTCATCCCACATATATCCTCCGAAGCCCTGAGAGCCTGGACATCCGCTCCTCAGCCATTACCTGGGCCGCCTTGTACGTGGGGATCCCGTCCCGATCTGAGATTTCAAACACCCGAGTAACTTTATCGTATATCTGAGCAACTCTCGCGTACGCCCTGTTTCGGCTGTAGCCTCCCGGTTCGAACTCATCGGCGACGTTGATCACGCCACCGCCGTTTATCACAAAGTCAGGAGCATACAGAATGCCTCTCTCAGTCAGTCTATCACCGTGAACAGGCTTGGCCAGCTGGTTGTTGGCTGCACCAGCGATGATCCTGCATTTGAACCTGTCCACAGTGTCATCATTTACCACGGCACCCAGCGCGCACGGAGCAAATATATCACACTCTACACCGTATATGTCGTCCGGGTCCACCCTTGTGGCACCGAACTCGGCCACCGCCCTTGCTGCCCTGTCTTCAAAGATGTCTGATACAACGAGGTGTGCGCCGTCATCGTGCAGGTGTCTGGCCAGGTGATATCCTACATGCCCCATGCCCTGGATGGCTACTGTCCTTCCCTTCAAACTCTCTTCTCCGAACACGCGCTTCGCACAAGCCTTCATGCCACGGAATACTCCAAATGCTGTGGCAGGTGACGGGTCACCGCTTGAGTCAGGCAATCCCGCTACATAGCGCGTCTCGTACCGAACAATAGCCATGTCGGCGCTGCTTGTACCGACATCCTCTGCAGTAATGTATCGCCCCCCCAAAGTGGCGACAAATCTGCCAAATGCCCTGAACATCTGCTCACTCTTATCCCTGCGGGGGTCACCGATGATGACCGCCTTCCCGCCTCCCAGATTA
Source organism: Symbiobacterium sp. (assembly GCA_020725675.1). Taxonomy (GTDB): domain Bacteria; phylum Bacillota; class Sulfobacillia; order DUSP01; family DYEP01; genus DYEP01. Next base: position 10,908 of record DYEP01000018.1, read on the forward strand.
AGCCCCATCACGGAGTTCTTGTACGTCATCCCCTCTGAAAGCCTGAGCACATCGAGAATGGCTTCGTCTTCATTCTTGTACGGCCACATGCGGCACCCACCAAGTCCCGGACCCAGCGTGGTATCGTGTATGGCGATAATGGCACGAAGGCCAGATGCCCGGTCGTAGCAGAATACCACCTGCTCATGACCGTGTTCTGAGACATAATCGAAAATTTCCATGACGCGCACCTCCGGGTGTTCATCTGTGCGGTACGTACATCCGATTGAGTCTGCCCAGGTTCTCGATCCTACGCTCTGCCATCAGCCTGGCGGCTGCTGCCGTCGGTATCCCTTCAGACCGCGAAATACTGAAGATTTCAAGCAACCTGTTGTAAATCTGCGCGGCCTTCCTGAATGCTCTATCCCTATTGAAGCCCTCCCTCTCATCCGCCACCTGGATCAGTCCACCTGCGTTCACTACAAAGTCCGGTGCGTACAGTATCCCGCGCTCATGAAGCAGTTCTCCGTCTGATTCATCCGCGAGCTGATTGTTGGCCGCCCCTGCCACGGCCTTGCACTTGAGTCTTGGTATAGTCACTGGATTGAGTACCGCTCCGAGGGCATTGGGAGAGAAAATGTCACAGGCTACATCGTAGATTTCGCTGGGCTCGCAAAGCGCGATTGAGGACTCTTGGGCCCATTTCAGCGCATACTCGCTCGTGTCCGTGGCGACCACTTCGGCCCCTTCATCCATCAGATGGCGTACCAGATGCCTGCCGACCTTGCCAAGCCCCTGTACAGCAACGGTCCTGCCCCGCAGTGAGTCTGTTCCCCAGATCACGTGCGAACAAGCCTTCATCCCTTTGAAGACTCCGTACGCCGTAATGATAGATGAGTCGCCGCTACCGCCGAATTCCTCAGGAAGCGCCACGAGATGACTTGTCTCTGCCCGAGAATATACAAAGTCGTACGCGGTGGTACCCACATCGGTGCCCGTAATGAATCTACCTTTCAGGGTCTGGACGAATAGTCCGAACGCTCGAAACAGCTCCTCCGACTTGTCACTGTGAGGGTCCCCCCAGATCACAGCCTTGCCCCCACCATAGTTCGCACCACAGGCTGCAGACTTGAGGCTCATCCCGTACGAAAGCCTGATCGCATCGTTGACGGCGTCACCCTCCTTCTCGTAAGGCCACATCCTGCAACCTCCAAGAGCAGGGCCCAACGTGGTGTCGTGAACAGCAATGATAGCCTTCAACTTGCTGGACTTGTCATGACAGAACACCAGTTGTTCATGACCATACTCGGACATACTGTCAAAGATGCCCATTTTCAACCCTCCTGGCCCATTTATCGGTTGCGGCTCGCACAAAAGATAGGTCCCGGGTAACGGCACCTATCTACGTTATGCTCCTTTTCCATTATTACGATATTCTCGATGCGATCCTCAATTCCCTTCAATCCGCATTAAACTGTTTGAATTGTCCGGACGAAATGCCGGTTATCTCAGTCTTGCCTTCCCAGTTTGTCAAGCCATTGCAGTACTCTGTTCTTTTGAATAATGGTGCTGAATGAGATCATCTCAGACAGTGCGTTCAAGAACACAAGCAGTAGCAAGCATCCGATTCTTACCCAGTTTTGGCCGATGAGCAGGACCAGGAGCCCCACTACACCGCCCAGGAAGTTGGCGCCCGTGTCACCCATCATTGATCTTTCTGAGAGGTCATGACGAATAAGACCTGCAACCGCAAACAATGACGCGCTCACGATCGGGTAGATGGTATAAACAAAAGACCAGGCGGGAATCGCCAAAAGCAGGAAGACTTTCATCCCTCTCCCTGGTCTTAAGTCCACCAAGTTCAACAAGTTTACAGCCAGCGCGAACAAAAAGGCATCCGGCAGCCAGAACAATGCGCTGCGTCCAGTAACCACGGAAGACGCAAAAATGCCTGTGATGAACCCCCCCAGCATTTTCAGCACCCCTGTTGTAACTGTGCCGCGGAGCAGAGCTCGTATGTGGCCCTTGAAACCTTTGTCGGTGGAACCGAACAGGTCATCCACTAGCCCTACAAGTCCAACAAGCACGGGCGCCAGTATTGATGTGCTGCTGGCGGAGCACGAGCGTCCCGTTAGTGCTACTGCAAGCAAGGCGGCGAAACTGGAGGAAAAAATGAGGATGACTCCAGAAGGATATGGTACCTGACGCCCCCGGTAATTGGTTTTTGTAAGCCCGCGCGATTGCATAAGGGGCGTGAGCGAAGCATGCATGAGTATAGCGGCAGGCAGCGCAAGCAGTGAAACTGCCGTGCTTAGATAATGCGCGCCCAAGCCGCCCTCATGGCATGAACGAGTTGTCTGGCGCGGTGTACAAAACCTGCGGCGTCCCTACCAGTACCTTGGTGAACTATATCCGTATCCACTTCTACCACCGAAAAGCCGGCTCTCACCGCGTCCACCGTGAGTGCAAGTTCCATACCGAACCCGTCTGCCAGCCTGCCCACACGCTCGATGACTTCTCGCTTCACCGCCCTGATGCCAGAAAGCGGGCATTTGGGTAAGAACCCGCAAAGCGCCCAGATAGCAAGCGCACAGATCCTCCGCGTTATCCCAAGCCCGCCGCTGCCTTGTTTTGTTGCGATCCGCGCGATTGCCATGTCTGCACCATTTGACGCTGCCTCCACCAGCTTGGTCACCTCCCTGGCCTGCCTTCCGATGTCTGCATCCACAAACACGTACAGATCTGCTGCCTCTTTCTTGAGCGCCATGTTGATTGCACCGCCCTTTCCTCTGTTACTTCCTGTGCTCAACACATGTGCCCCGGACATTTCCGCTCTTTGTCCAGTGGCATCGCGGGAGCCGTCATCCACTACTACAACGTCATCAATCACACCGGTGTCTAGCAGTGCGCTTACTGTGTCAGAAACAGTACGTTCTTCATTGAACGCTGGCACAATTGCTATTACTTTCACTTTAAAACGCTCCCTATCTCAGGAAAGAGCATTGATGCACCCTTTTTGCTTCCATAATGACCCTTTATGCCAAGAAGACCATAAACCGTGGATATTTCACCGAATACTGTGTCCATGTGGTCCACAAGACTTCCATGATCAGCGAATGAAGAAAGGGGCGACGACGCGTTTTGGGTCTCGCCGCACACTACCGGAATCCCGCTGGCTGCAATGCGTGATACCAGCGGAACATATATATCGTCTATCACTTTCTTTGGGGTATTGTCCCCTAAGACAAGCACAAGACCGTCGATCGGTCCGGACCCCCCGATAAGGTCGACGACTTGATCGAGTGCGGGCTGCAGTTCTCCACATAACAGCTCAGCAGCGGACAGAGTGGACGCCGTGGCCCCTGCTGTTCTCACTGCGCGAATCACCCCGGTGGGAATATCTGCGTCCTGCGCGCAGAGGAAGACTATGTGCCTGCCTTCGAGTTTTCCTGATAACAGGTACGCTTCAGTGGCCCACACGAATTGCCTGAGGTCTTCAAGCGCCATCTTTATGCTCTGCAATTCCTGCGTTTTTATTTGATTGTCGCGCCTGAGCTTTTCAAATTCAGCTTCCAGCACGGCGATCATTTGCTCCTGCTCTCTTATGATCACATCATCTCCAAGAAGCACCGTCCCGATAAATACACCAAGTCCCAAAGACAAAAACACGGCGACTACAGTGAGAATCTGTGACCTGTGATCAAACACCTGTCATCCTCCTAAACTCCGAGGGCTATCTTTAATCTGAGAAATATAAGTCGCAGTAGCTGCCTGACCTGCGGGGAAGTCGCAGCTATGAAAAGTGCAGGTACAAAAGACGCAGCCACAAGCAGCGCTGCGTTCTTTATGCCTGACCCGGGACAGTATAGCCTGTTGACGCCTTTTGCGTCGACCAGCCTCTGTCCTACTTTCATACGCACTAGCAAGGTGCTTGCCATCCCGGGACGACCTTTCTCTAGAAAGTCCACGATGTTTGAATGGGTTCCCACTGCGACGATCAGCTTCGCCCCAGCCTCGTAAGACAAAAGCAGAGCCAGATCTTCACTGGTGCCAGGCGACGGGAATACTTCGCAATTTAGGCCCAATTTCCTGATCCTTTCAAGTCCCGGCGCCATACCCGAAAGGTAAGCATGTACTACTAGCGCCGCTCCTTGAGACAGTGCCCTGTCCGATACACTGTCCATGTCACCTATAATGATGTGAGGTGTAAGTCCCATCTCCAGCAAGGCATCTGCTCCGCCATCCACCCCAATGAGAACTGGCTTTTGCTGTCTTATGAAAGCCCTGATCATCATCAAATCGCTTTTGTATTCCGGCCCCCTGACCACCACCACTGCATCGCGTCCCTTTAACTCCAAAAATGCCTTCGGCAGTCGCTGTCTGCGGAATATGAAATCCTTCTCCCTGGCTGCATACTCTAGCGTGTTCTCAAGGAAACGCCTTAGCTCCTCGTTCAGCCTTGCACTGGCCTGCTCGGCTCTTTCCGTGATTTCCTCCTTCGTTAAAGACGGCCTGATCGCGATGGTGCCCCTGGGTGTCTTCAGGCTACTACCCTCTATTGAAATCTCATCGCCATCGTGCAGCATATCCCAGACTTCAGGACCCAAGTGGTCATAAAGGGGAATCCCGGCGTCGACAAGTACTGACGCACCTAGAGCTGGATATCTGCCTGACATCGAAGGTGCAACGTTGAGTACAGCTCCTACGCCAATTTCCGCCAGAGTCCTCGCAGCCACTTCATCAAGATCCTCGTGGTCCAATAGCGCTATGTCTCCAGGCTTTAGCCGGCACACAAGGTTCTTCGTTCGTTTGTCCTTCTTCACGATCCCTTTCAACAGGCACACCCACCATTTAATATCCCCAGTCCGCAAGAAATCATATAAGCCTGCCTTGTCAGGCAGGCTTGCCGCTTTCTCTGGTGTACTTTTAATTTATGAAGCCCGGCGCTCCATGCGGAGCTTGTCCGCTATCATTGCAATAAATTCAGAGTTAGTGGGTTTTCCTCTTTCCTGGCTCACCGTGTGGCCAAACAAGCCATTGATGGTATCCAGGTTGCCCCTGCTCCATGCAACTTCGATAGCGTGGCGTATGGCCCGTTCAACCCGGCTCGGAGTCGTCTTGTACTTGGTGGCTATAGCAGGGTACAGCTCCTTAGTGACACCTGACAAAAGCTCTACTCGTTCGACCACCATTGTGATGGCATCCCGCAAGTAAAGGTAACCCTTAATATGCGCCGGGATGCCTATGTCATGAATCATTTGCGTGACCTCACGGTCCACATTCTGAGGCTTTGGAGGACTGACCGCCTTTGGCGCTGTCTTGGTCGAGCACAACTGCCGGACTCTTTCCACAAGTACATCTAGATCAAAAGGTTTTAGGATAAAGTAATCCGCTCCAAGTTGGGCGACCTGTTGAGTCACTTTCTCCTGTCCAAACGCGGTGAGCACAACCACCCGGGGTCTTTGCCGCAAGCTGCATAGCTGTTCAAGTACCCCAATTCCATCAAGTTCAGGCATTATGATATCAAGAATGAGTACATCAGGAGACAAGGTATTGACCATCTCTAAGACGTCTGAACCAACATGAGTAATGCCGATGAGCTCCATATCTGGTTGGGAAGCAATGTGTTGTCTTAAGAGCTCGCACATCTCACGGTTGTCATCTGCCAACATTAATTTAATCATAGTCAAGATCGCCCCTTTCTTTCCTATGGAATATTCTACATAATCCTGCTAATTCCTGCCGTAACATACAGTATATTTCCAGTTTTTGTCATGACTTTTTGTAGGGCAGGCGATCCGTTGAGGATGACCTGCCCCGGTACTCTAACCTACTGCCTTCAGCCGGCTCTTGTTCATTGCATCAAGCATCCATTCGGCAAATACTCCGTACCCTCTTGTGGGATCGTTAACGAGAACATGTGTGATCGCTCCCACCAGTTTCCCGTTTTGGATAATCGGGCTGCCGCTCATGCCCTGGACTATTCCTCCAGTAATCTTCAGGAGTTCAGGGTCTGTTACTTTTATCACCAATCCTTTAGTATCGGGCGACGACTGTTTGTTCACACGAATAATTTCCACTTTGAAACGTTCAAGCCTTTGGTCTTTCACTACGGTGATGATCTCTGCAGGTCCTTCGCGCACCTCCGAACACGCAGCCACCGGCACAGGTTCGGGAAACAGAGGGTTTTCAAGCACAGACACAAGAGTGCCCACGATCCCAAACTCGGTGTTGCTGTCAATAGTGCCCAGCACGTCACGCTGTTGGACGAACACACCGATCTTTTCTCCCGGCTGACCTCTGCGGCCGGGTTCTATGCCCGACACTGTCGCACGCACGATCCTTCCCTCACTGACGTCCAGCGCAGTTTGGGTTTCTCCATCGCTGATCATGTGTCCGAGCGCTGCATACGTCCGCTGTTCCTCGTCGTAAAAGGTCAAGGTACCAACACCCGCTGCACCGTCCCTGACCCACAAACCGATGCGGTAACGCCCGGTTTCCGAGCAAAAAGCGGGAGTCACCTCACGTCTTAGCATCACCGGTCCACGTTTTATGTCAAGCACCACAGTCTGACCGGCCCTGCCCGCAGCGTCTGTCAGTGCAGCGATCTGCTCGTCTGACTGAATCAAGAAACCATTAACCCGTATGATGATATCGCCCACCTGTACTCCCGCATCCCGCGCGGGGTATGTCACCTTCGAATTGGTCGTGACTGGAGCCAGTTTTACTACAAGCACCCCCTCGGTGCGTAGCAAAATCCCAATGGAGTGGCCGCCAGGGTATACCTTCACTGGTGGAAGTACTTCGACTGTGACTCTTTTGAATGGAATGATGCCAAAGAGTCTGAAATACAGGTTAACGGTACCCTCGCGCTCCGATTCGATAGAAATGGGCTGCGACGCGCTGGATTTGAGTTCTCCAAGACGTACCACACCCTGGTGATCCATTTGGACGCTGAGCGGCAGGCGGAACCCGGGGTCAATCAAGTGGCTTTCTCCCTGAGATATCCGGATGTTTTGGGGGAACTCTACAAAGAGTCTGAACTGCGGCGTCATGCAAAAGGCCAAAATCGCCATGATGACTGCATAACACATAATGCGTTTTCTGGTTGTAATACGCAACGTTTCCTGCCTCCTGCACTCCCGTCCCCTTTGGCTCTCACCTCGTTTTTTTGCGTCTTGTGTACGTACTTAAAGTGTCCATTGGACGTGCTGTAGTATCCCGCAATGTCTACATAACACAACAAACACATACCGGATGAACTGGTTGCTGATGAAAAAACGCTGATTGGAAAGTCGTTGGAAACCTAAATTAGAGGGGGGAGCTTGTCCAAAAAACAAAAAGTGGACTGGGGATTGCAAGTGGCACCATTAGAGGACCTAAAAATCAATACCTGCGGTACCTGGCCAGCAGCTCTTCGGCCTGCGCCCTGGTGATATCGCTCACACTTTCTCCGGCCAGCATTCGGGCCAGTTCCTCGACTCTCTCACCATGGTCAAGCCGCCTGACCCTGACGACTGTTCTCTCTGTTCCCGCTTCAAACACACGTTGTTTCTCAATGGCATAATGCACATCCGCTGCACAAGCGATCTGAGGCATGTGAGTCACGCAAAGCACCTGGCAGTGGTCAGCAAGAAGCCTTAGCTTGTCCGCCACGCATGTAGCGGCCCGTCCTCCGACTCCCGAATCGATTTCATCGAATATCAAAGTAGGAATATTGCCCGCAGACACCACCTTCAGCGCAAGCATGATCCTTGACAGTTCTCCACCTGAAGCTATCTTGGCCAGTGGCCTCATTTCTTCTCCAACGTTAGCTGAGAATAGAAACTCTACTTCATCCTTTCCTGAAGGACCGGGAAACGCAGGCTTTATCGCCACGCCGAACTGTACTTTGCCCATACCCAGCTCACGGAGGTGGGCCAAAGTCATTTCACGGAGAAGCTTTGCTGCTTCTTGTCGGTTCTGGGTCACCGCCTCCGCGCACTCATTGTATGCTCTCAACAGGGCAGATTCGCGGCTGGCGAGTTCTTCCAAAGCCAATTCCATATGCGTCAGTGAGGCGAGTTCCTTTTCAATTGAATCCCTGTAATTCAGGATCTCCTCCACCGTAGCCCCGTATTTCTTCTTTAGCCTGCGTATCTGTTCAAGCCGATCTGCCACCCATGATATACGTGCCGGATCCGCTTCAATGCGCTCGTGATACTGGCGAAGGTCGCGCACGGTTTCGTCGATCAGTATCAGGCAGTTCTCAACACACCCGACAAACGCTGCAACAGCCGGGTCCAGAGCAGCTGCTGATTCCAGCTGCGTCTTCGCCTCGGCTAACAGGTCCCTTGCGGCATAACCCCGCGCCTGGCTCGACAGCAGCCCTATGGCTGAAGCCGTTGCCTGCTTCAGCGCTTCTGCGTGCTCCAGCACTTTCATCTCACGTGCGAGTTCTTCGTCCTCCCCGGGCACAACGCGCGTCCTGTCGATCTCTTCGATCTGGTATTTTAGAAGGTCGATCTTTCGCTCCCTGTCGCGCTCTTGCCTGAGCAGTTCCTCTTTCTGTGCCCTGCACTCCGTAAGTTCCCTGTGTACAGTAGCAAGACGGGCGAGGGTTGCCAGGTGTTCCTTTCCCGCGAGGTGATCCAGGAACAGCCGGTGCGCATCCGGCTGAAGCAGGCTCTGGTGTTCGTGCTGGCCGTGCACGTCTACGAGCCGTGCACCTACCTGCCGGAGCACTGCTGCAGTAACTGGACGGCCGTTAAGTCTCGCGGTGCTCCTGCCGTTTGAGGACACTTCCCTGCTCAGGATCAGCTCGTTGTCTTCCGCAAGCTCCGTCACGTCCAGACCTGAAAGAGGCCCTTCATAATGTTCAAAAACCAGGTCCACGCGGGCTTTCTGGTATCCGGAGCGAACGAATTCAGAGCTGGTCTTCCCTCCTAGAGCTACAAGAACCGCGTCTATAAGGACAGACTTGCCCGCCCCGGTCTCGCCAGTAAGCACACACAAACCCGGTTCAAGCTCAAGAGAAAGGCTGTCGATTATAGCAAAATTCTCTACATGGAGTTCGCGTATCACCTGATCACTCCAAAAGTTCCTTCAGCTTCAATACGGTACCGAGCGTGGCCTCCTTGGGCTTAACCACCACTATCACGGTATTATCCCCGGCTACCGTGCCTACCACTTCGCGCCACCGCAGGCCGTCAATGGCTTCTCCGGCGGTTGAGGCAGTACCCGTAAGACACTTTACCACAACGATATTCTCGCTGTGGTCTATGCCGACGCAGCACTCCCTGAACAGCCGGCGAAAGCGATCAGATGGGCCAAGTGGCGCGGACTCCTCACGCAGCGCATACCGATACCTGCCGTCTCCCACAGGCACCTTGATGAGCTGCAGTTCCTTTATGTCCCGCGAAATAGTAGCCTGCGTTACGCTGATCCCCTCCTCGCCCAACCTTCGGGCGAGTTCCTCCTGCGTCTCTACAATTTCATCTCTCACGATCTCAAGAATCTTCAGCTGCCGTCTGCTTTTCAACAAGGCACCCCCCGAGTCGCCAGGTCCGCCATAAAGCGATTATCCGTCACTGGTTTCGTCGTTTTTTCGGCGAATTCCTTCTTTACTGAAAACGCGAGTCTCCCTCTTTCAATTTCCGCCTGAGGACTTCATAGAAGTTCCAACCTGGTAACCTCACCAGTCTGACACTTGACTCGGCCCTTCGCACGACGATTTCGTCCCCCGGTTCCAGCGCCACGCCGTACTGCCCGTCGACCGTCAGGTTGCTACCCGGATAAATGGGGCTTATCTGCACCTTTACCGTCTCGGAAGAGGCAATTACCAATGACCGCGAGTACAGCGTATGGGGGCAGATCGGAGTGATAATCATAACTTCCAGATTAGGATTGACAATGGGGCCTCCTGCGGAAAGGCTGTAAGCAGTGCTCCCAGTTGGCGTAGATATAATGAGCCCATCAGCCGGGTAGGTGTCCACGTATGATTCGTCTATAGTGACGTGCAGCGATACCAGTCTGGCAAAGGAGCCCTTAGCGACAACTACTTCATTTAGCGCAAGCAGCCTCTGTGTAATCTGGCCCCCTCGATACAGTAACGCCTCAAGCATCATGCGCTCTTCGAGATTGTATTCCCGCCGCAGTATGGTCGGCAGCACTCTGAACAATTCGGGGAGCTCTACCTCAGTCAAAAAACCCAGTCGTCCGAGGTTTACTCCGAGCAGTGGTGCCTGCGAAGGAGCAATGCTCCTTGCTGCGCTGAGCAAAGTACCGTCTCCGCCAAGCACCAGCACCATCTCAACAGAAGACACCCAGCTAGAAAGCGGCGCGCCAAGTTCCTCCCTGCCGACAGCCACTGCTTCCCGCGGAGGCATCCATACCCGAAATCCGTTTTCTTCAAGCCACCCAGCCACCCTGAGAGTGATCTCCCGAGCACCGAGCTTGTCAAGATTAGGGATTATGCCTGCACTTCTCAACGGGTTCTCCCCCTTGATTGGACGTGGGCCTCTTGTACTGCACGTTCAATCTCTGCTCTTATGTCAACACCGCCCCTGCAAGGCCCGTTTATAATATGAAGAAGGAATTCCACGTTACCTTTGGGTCCCCGCACCGGCGACGGACATATGGCCTTCGCAGTGCGGTCCGAATCGGAAACAAAACTCACAAGCGTTTTCAGCACGTCAAAGTGCACCTCCGCATCACGCACCACACCGCCTTTGCCAATTCTTTCTCTCCCTGCTTCAAATTGCGGTTTGACCAGCGCGACGATATCTCCTCCGGGAATCACAATATCGAAAAGCGGAGGCAATATCAGTTTGAGAGATATGAAGGACACGTCCACTGTAGCGATGTGGCATGGTGCTACGTCAGTGTTCCGCAGAAATCTCGCATTCGTTTTTTCCATCACGATCACTCGTGGGTCTGAGCGCAGCTCCCATGCCAGCTGCCCATACCCCACATCTACAGCGTACACAACCGCCGCACCGTTCTTCAGAAGGCAGTCGGTAAACCCTCCCGTACTGGCCCCTACGTCTATAGCCGTAGCGCCTTGTACATCGATCCCGAACGTCGAGAGCGCATGGGCCAGTTTTAGCCCGCCGCGGCTGACATAGCTGTGCGGCTCATCCATCACCTCTATGACCGCATCAGTTGAGATCCTTGCACCTGGCTTATCCAATACCTGCCCGTTTACACGGACCGATCCTGCCATGATCACTGCCCTAGCCCTCTCTCTGGACTGAAACAATCCTCGCGCAAGGCACACCAGGTCCAACCTGTCCTTTTCTTTATTGGCCATGCCCTCTACCAGCCCCCGCGCGGCGTACACTCCGGTACTTTCCCTGAGTAACAAACTGGGCGACGGATCTCTCCACACCATCTGGCGTCAACCCCACCAGTGCCAGAAGTTCATCACGCTTCCCATGTCCAATGAAAGTATCGGGCAGGCCGAGGATCCGCGTCTCCGCCCTGATATTCCTTTCCACCATGAACTCAAGCAAAGCGCTGCCGAACCCACCTGCTGCCGAACCCTCTTCCAGTGTTACCACTTTCGAAAAGCGCGCGAGCAGCGGCTCAAGCGTGGAAGCATCCAGGGGTTTAAGCCATCTCACATTGAGTACTGCCGCCTCAATACCGCTTTTGGAGAGCGCTGATGCAGCCTCAAGCGCAGTGTATACCATCGGGCCCACTGCCGCGATCAGGCACGCGTCCCCATCCCGTACAAGCTGGGCGTGGTCGATATTTGGGGCGGAGGAACCGGAAAGCGGTTCGTGTACGGAGCCTCTTGGATATCTGATTGCCACAGGGCTACTCATCTCTATCGCGCGGCGCAGCATCGCAACGAGTTCTGCCCCGTCGGCGGGCGCCATCAATGCAATGCCTGGAATGTGTCTCAGGTAGGCTATATCATACGCACCATGATGGGTGGGTCCGTCCTCTCCTACCAGGCCGGCTCTGTCCAGACAAAATACCACGGGCAGGCCAGGGATGCACACGTCGTGTACCACCTGGTCGTACGCCCTCTGGAGAAAGGTGGAATAAATGGCAACCACAGGCCTGAGCCCGCTGCTGGCCAGACCTGCAGCAAATGTCACTGCGTGCTGCTCGGCGATCCCCACATCAAAGAAACGCCTGGGATACCTGGACTCAAACTCCGAAAGCCCGGTACCGTCCGTCATTGCAGCAGTGAGAGCCACTATCCGTTCATCCTGTGCGGCTAGCTCGCACAGCGCTTCCCCGAATACCCGGCTGAATGTGACGCCCTTTGTCTGCATACTCTGCCCAGTGGTGACAGAAAACGGGCCTATACCATGGAATGCCGCTGGATCTCTCTCCGCCGGCAGGTATCCGCGGCCTTTCACCGTCAGCACGTGAACGAGCACGGGCCCCTTGGCGTGTTTTGCCTGCTTGAATACATCTATCAGTGCGCCCAGATCGTGTCCATCCACGGGTCCCAGATATGTAAACCCCAGTTCTTCGAAGATGATCCCGGGTACCACCAGGTATTTTAAGCTATCCTTCACCCTACCGAACGTGTTAGCAAGGCGTTTACCAACAACAGGGACTTTCCCGAGCACCAGTTCTATGTCGCTCTTGACCCGGTTGTAGGTAGGACTGGTACGCAACCTGCCCAGATATGACGATAGCGCCCCCACGTTGGGTGCAATGGAGCACCGGTTGTCGTTTAAGACAACAATAAGCTGCGTGCCAGAATCACCCGCATGGTTTAGGGCTTCGAACGCCATACCACCTGTGAGCGAGCCATCGCCGATTACCGCAACTACCTGATGGTCCTGGCCCGCCAGATCCCGGCCAACAGCAAGACCCAGTGCGGCAGATACTGAGGTGCTGGCATGACCTGCAACTGTCACGTCATATTCGCTCTCGGCCGGCCTTGGAAAACCGGAAATACCCCCCAGTGTCCTCAGGGTGGTGAACGCCTCATTACGCCCTGTAATAATCTTGTGCGTGTAGCACTGGTGGCCTACGTCCCATACGATCTTGTCCCTGGGTGCATCGAATACGTAGTGCAGAGCCAGCGTAAGCTCGACAACTCCCAGGTTAGGCGCAAGATGGCCCCCATTTCGGGAGACCACCTGGATAATATACCCGCGTATTTCACGGGCGAGGCGCCTCAGTGTTTCCTCGTCCATTGCTTTTATGTCGGAAGGGCTGTGGACCTTTTCCAATAACGACACCTTTTCACCTTCCTCGTCTTGGCCGTCCGCCGGTCTGAAGAACGGTAAGTCCAGTCGTCTCTTCGATGTAGTAAAGTATTTCGCCAACCTTACGAACAATCTCGTTCGCGCGGTTGATCGCAATACTCTTGCCCGCAGCTTTTCCGCCCACTGTAAGGCCTGCGGCAAGTCCTACAATTACTGTTCCCAAAATCACGTCGTTAATCGTGGGATTGATCCTAGCTACCTGAAACACCAGTGCGGTGGCGGCTGCCCCGCTCACTGTTCCGGCAATGTCCCCCACGAAATCGTTGCAAAAACTTGACACCGAGTTTCGGTTTTTCAATAAGGCGAGTGCCTGCCTCGAGCCAGGAATCTTCTTCGCAGCCAGCGCATGCATTGATGCAGCGTCCGCCACGGTCACCGCCACACCTATGATATCGAACAGTACGCCAAGGAGAATAATCAACAGTAGTATAGGCAAGGCTACAAAAAAGCTCAGTCCCAGCATGGCACGCTGGGATGGCAGTGTTATCACTACTGCAGCGGTAAAAGTCCATATGCCCAGTATAATCGATGCCCGAAGTGGGGCACTGTTTGTTCGAACTTTTGGTTTTCGGTTGCAGGGGTGACTTGCACCCAATAGCATTTCACCTCGGAGGATGTAGGCAGGTGGCAGCGGAGCGGGTAAATGTTGCGGCTTAGGTCTAGCAGGCTTTCCCAAACGGTCACCCGGGCGTCGCCGCACCGGGCAGTTTCCTTTTCAGACCGTTTCTGCGGCGTCACCGTCCGGCGGTGCTAGATTACCACTGAGACCACACTGTAATCCCCGTCCGCCTCGTATAGAACAGCCTAGGAATTTTCTTCGACAACATCACGCTCATCCCTAGCCTCTTTTGCAGTCCAGATTTCAGGCGAATGGTTACTTTTCGTCTTCGGGCCCAAAGACGCCGGATTAACCATGTGCATGCCATCCTTCTGGACCACTCAAGGCAGGCTACACTGCACCCAGCAGCATATCGCCACCGATATGCAGGTATAACACTAAGTCGTAGCGTCGCTGCCACGATCTTAGGCCTCCTTGGAAGAGGGGTCAACGCCCACATGCCATTGCAGATCGCCCCTACTTCCGTATTACCTCCAGCACCGACCCCCGACTGGGCGTCGGCAGCCGGCACCAGAGGCTTCATCGATGTGCCCTCGACGGATTTTTAGGCCCGCCTTCAGGAAGGGTGATGTTGACTAGGATACTGCGCCACCTGCCAAAGCATTATACCATAGCCAGAGTCACCGATAAAGCCTGGCACTTCCGCATAACGCTTATCTTTATCTAGTCGCAAAGAATATGGCGATGCCCACGCCAATAATCGCACCTGCAAGCACTTCTACCGGCGTATGTCCAATTAGTTCCCTGAGCCTCTCGTGCTTGAACTCATGTTCAACGTAAATTTCCGTGATTAGCTGGTTTAAGATTTCCGCCTGCTTTCCCGCCGCCCGCCTAACTCCTGCTGCATCATACATAACAATCAAAGCGAACGCCACTGTAACTCCAAACAGCGCCGAATCAAACCCCACTTCGTACCCGACAATGACTGATAGCGAGGTGACAAGCGCAGTATGTGAGCTGGGCATCCCTCCTGATTCCACAAAACGCCGCAGGTCCACCCTTCCGTGTGCCCAAAACGAGGTAACCACCTTGAGCGCCTGTGCGATCAACCAGGCAGTTAACGATACTGCCAGGACTTTATTCGACCATACTGCCTGAAAAAAGTTCAACCTGTGTCCCCTTTCATTCAATCGTATCCGCCGAACAGCTCTTCCATAAGTTTCAAGAAAAATGATTCGTTCATTGGAATCACCCTAAGCAGGCCGTACGCTGTGTCACAAAACTCACGCAGCATGCTTCGTGCCTCATTGGCTCCCACAGCCCGGGCGTAGTTGAACCGTTCTCGGGCTTTCGTAAAGTCTAACAAGTCGTCCCGAATCTGGTAACAAAGGCCGAACATGTCCCCAAACCTCGACACAAGCCCGAGCACCGCCTCATTCGCGCCAGCTACAAGGGCTCCTATGCGCACAGCAGCAGAAAACATGGCTGCAGTTTTCATCCGATGTGTGGTCAGGACAAAGTCACCATCTCTGTCTGGCGAAAGTTGCATGTCAAGTACCTGGCCCCCCACCATGCCCGCCGGGCCAGACGCCCTGGCTAGCTCCTGCGCGACCTCCACACGGAGCCGTTCAGTAGCTCTGGCGGAGGCAACTATCCAGAACGCGTGGGTCAATAGCGCATCACCGGCCAGTACTGCTAGCGCTTCACCGAACACACGATGAACAGTAGGTTTTCCGCGGCGGTAATCATCGTTGTCCATGCAGGGAAGGTCATCATGTATCAGCGAATACGTATGTACCATTTCTAGGGCGCACGCAAACGGCAACGCCTGACGCTCGTCCCCGCCGAGCCCAGCGCACATCTCTAACATCATGATGGGTCTTAGCCGCTTCCCTCCTGAAAATATCGCATACTCCATTGGGGCGCGCAGCTGTTCGGGCACGCCGTCTGTGGGCAGAGTCCTTGCCAATTCGGCGTCTATCTCTCTTGACCTTCGTGCAATCACTTCATGCGCTTCCACTGTCACCTGTCGCTCCGTCCTCTTGGTCTTCCCCAGCGAGAAGGTACTCTATGCGTCTTTCGGCCTCATCCAGCTTTTTCTTGAGGAAGCGAGACAGTCCGACCCCTTCCTGAAATAGCGCCAGGGACTGATCCAGCGCTAGTTCCTGGCTTTCAAGAAGACGCACGATCTCCTCAAGGCGCCGCATGGCGTCTTCAAATCTCTGTTTCGTGTGCTCTTCCGGTTCACTCATCTCCCAAAACCTCCTCAACGAGCGAAACAACCTCGCCGTGACGGAATACAGTGGTAAGCCTGTCACCCGGCACCACTTGACCCGGTCGAGTGAGCAGCCTGCCCTCCGGGCGTTTCAGAGTAATGGTGTATCCTCGTGTCAAAACTCCGAGGGGACTTAAGGCATCCAGCTTGGCCGCAGCTGCGTACAATGCCCCCCGGGCGCTGTCTAGCCTGCGCTCCGCTGAGATCCTGAGCCTGTGCTCAAGGTCGTCAACCCGCTGCATGTGTCCTTTCAGGCTCGCGGCTGGCCGTGATAGTACGGGTCTGCTCAATAACAATCTGAGCCTTTCGTTGTGGCGCTCTACCCTCTTCATCACTCCAGACCTCAGTCTGTGCGAGAGGTGCTCAACCTGCCGGAACAGTTCGGATCTATCCGGAAACACCAGCTCTGCAGCAGCTGAAGGCGTCGGCGCCCTTACATCTGCTACAAAATCTGCGATAGTATAGTCCGTTTCATGTCCAATGGCACTGACTACCGGGAAACTGCAAGAGGCTATTGCCCTGGCGAGCGCCTCATCGTTGAAACACCAAAGCTCTTCCTGCGAACCGCCGCCCCGACCGATAATGACCACGTCAAAAGGCCCATAGTCCTCCACTGCAGCAAGCGCCTTCAGCATTTCGGGGACCGCGGCATCGCCCTGCACCGACACCGGAAAAACTACGACCCTGCAACAAGGGCAGCGACGCTGAGATACTGAGAGTATGTCCCGGATCGCAGCGCCGCTCCGGGAAGTGATCACTGCTACCCGCTCAGGGAATGCAGGAAGGGGCCTTTTGCGTGCAGCGTCAAAAAGCCCCTCGGCCTCGAGCTTCTTCTTAAGCTGTTCAAATGCGGCGTATAAAGATCCAGTTCCGTAGGGCTCCAGCCTCTGCACATACATCTGATAGTTGCCATCGCGTTCGTACACCCCTATCGACCCGTAGCACAGCACTTCCATGCCGTCCTGCGGGATGAACCGGAGGCTGCTTGCCCACGACCTGAACATCACACAGCGCAGAGATGCCCGTTGGTCCTTGAGTGTAAAATAGCTGTGACCCGAGGAATGCCGCCTTAAGTTTGAAATCTCTCCCCGGACCCAGATACCGCACATTTGCTCATCAGACTCTACCAATTCTTTGATGTAGAGCGTGAGTTCTGAAACCGAAATGACGTGTTTCAAAAGCGCTACCTACCTTGCATTACACCTGCCAGGCAGCCTGGATGGTGTTCTTTAGCAGCATGGTGATGGTCATAGGTCCGACGCCGCCTGGAACCGGAGTGATGGCCGAAGCCCGTTCGAATGCCGTAGCGAATTCCACGTCACCCACCAGCTTGCCGTCCACCGCATTGACCCCAACGTCAATTACTACAGCGCCTTCCTTGACCATATCTCCCTTAATCATTTCCGGCTTGCCCACTGCAACAACCAGTACATCAGCCCGGCGTGTCACCTCACCCAGGTTGCGGGTACGGGAATGGCAGATAGTGACAGTCGCATGTCTTTGCAACAGCAGAAGTGATACCGGTTTACCCACAATATTGCTTCTCCCAACCACGCAGGCCTCTTTCCCCTTCAACTCTACGCCTACCCTGTCCAGGAGTTCAATCACCCCTGCTGGAGTACACGGTACGAAACACTTCTCACCGATCATAAGCTTACCCACATTAATGGGATGGAAACCGTCCACATCCTTTTCGGGCACGATCGCGTTTATGCAGGCAGTCTCGTCGATGTGATCTGGAAGCGGCAACTGCACCAGTATCCCGTGGATCTTCGGGTCCTGGTTCAACTTCCGGATCAGCCCGAGCACTTCATCCTGAGAGGTCTCTTCCGGCAGCCTGTGGACCTCTGAGTAGATACCAACGTTCTGACACGCGCGCTCTTTGTTCCGTACGTAGGTCTTGGATGCAGGGTCCTGCCCCACAAGGATCACTGCCAGACCGGGTGTGATCCCCTTTTCCGACTGGATCTTTTTTACCTCTTCAACAAACTCCGCCCGGATCTCCTCGGCAATGGCCTTCCCGTCGATAATTTTCGCCATGCGACTACCTCCCTTGCTTCTCGGTAAGATACCTATGAATGGCAGACGCTGCCGTCTTCCCTGCTCCCATAGCCAGGATTACGGTGGCCGAACCAGTCACCGCATCTCCTCCCGCATACACCCCTTCACGGGTGGTGAGTCCCGTCTGTTCTTCCACGATCAGCCCGCCCCAGTCATGGATCCGGAGCCCCGGGGTGGTCTGAGATACAATCGGATTGGGGCTGGTTCCAAGGGCCATGACCACCGTATCAACTGGGATCACGAACTCCGACCCCTGCACAGGTACGGGTCTTCTTCTACCCGATGCATCTGGCTCACCGAGTTCCATCTTTATGCACTTAAGTCCGGTCACCCAGCCCGCCTCGTTTCCTATCACTTCCACCGGGTTGGTGAGGAACTTGAACACCACGCCCTCTTCGTGCGCATTTTCCACTTCTTCAGCGCGCGCAGGCATTTCCTGTTCAGAACGCCTGTAGATGATGTAGGCCTCCTCGGCACCGAGCCGGAGCGCGCAGCGCACCGCATCCATTGCCACATTACCGCCGCCTACTACCGCTACCCGGCGGCCTGTCTTTATCGGAGTGTCGTACTCTGGAAATAGGTACGCTTTCATCAGGTTCGTCCTTGTTAGCCACTCGTTGGCTGAGTATACTCCGTTTAAGTTCTCACCGGGGATGCCCATGAACTTCGGAAGTCCCGCACCGGTACCCAGGAACACGGCCTCGTAGCCTTCCTCAAACAGGTCATCCACGGTGATGGTGCGTCCAACTATCACGTTTGTCAGGATCTCAACCCCAAGACTCTTTACGTACTCTACTTCACGTGCCACCACACTCTTCGGTAAACGGAACTCGGGTATACCGTACACAAGCACGCCTCCTGCAGCGTGCAACGCTTCAAAAATCGTCACCCGATATCCCATCTTGGCCAGGTCTCCGGCGCACGTCAGGCCTGCAGGTCCCGACCCCACCACTGCCACCTTCTTCCCGGTCGGGTGCACGGGCTCCGGGGGTGTATCAATCTTCATGTTTTCCGCTTCCCAGTCAGCAACAAACCGCTCAAGCCTTCCTATTGCAACAGGCTCACCCTTCTTCCCGAGCACGCAGTATTTCTCGCACTGCTCCTCCTGCGGGCATACTCTCCCACAAATGGCCGGCAGGGAATTGGTCTCTTTGACGATCCTCGAGGCAGCAGCAAAATCGCCTTCAGCGATCTTTTCGATGAATTCGGGAATCTTGACGTTTACGGGGCACCCCTTGACACATCCAGGCTTCTTGCACTGGATACAGTACCGGGCAGTTTCCATTGCCATCTCCGGAGTATATCCGAGCGCCACCTCGTAGAAGTTCTTTATCCTTTCTTTCGGTGCCTGTCTCGGCATTTCTACCCTGCTGCCTTTGGATGTCATGGCCTGCACCCGCCTTCCGCACAATTCATATGGTCAACCGCTATCTTCTCTTCCTCAAGATAGATGCGTGAACGTCTCACTGCCTCCGCCCAGTCTACTGCGTGTCCATCGAACATGGGGCCATCAACGCAGCAAAACTTGGTCTTGCCGTCAACTGACAACCGGCAGGCTCCGCACATACCTGTACCGTCTACCATGATCGGGTTCATACTGACCCACGTCTTCACACCATAAGGACGGGTCACTTCCACGCAAGCGCGCATCATGAGGATGGGCCCCACAGCTATGATCTCATCAAACTGCTCTCCGCGTTCCAGCAGTTGCTTGATCACGTCGCTGACAAAGCCGTGGTGTCCTCGGCTCCCATCGTCGGTTGCTACGTAAACCGCGGTGGAAACCGCTCTCATCTCTTCTTCGAGTATCAACAAGTCAGCGCTTCTTGCACCAATGATAGAGACCACGTCGACTCCCATCTCATGCATGGCCTTGGCCTTGGGATACACTGGCGCTACGCCAACTCCACCGCCTACACACAGCACTCTGCCTTCTCTTGGCAGCTCTGCGGGCATTCCAAGCGGCCCCACAAGATCAAGTATTGCATCTCCCACGCCCATCCTACCGAGCAACCTGGTTGTCTTACCCACCTCCTGGTAAACAAGGGTAATTGTCCCCTTCTCCCGGTCGTAGTCGGCTATTGTCAGGGGAATCCTCTCCCCGCTTTCTGTACACCGCAGGATCACGAACTGACCAGGTCTTGCTTTCCTGGCTACCATCGGTGCCTGAACCACGATGAGTTTGGTGACTGGAGTCAGAACCCTTTTGGCTTCGATAGTAAACACCGCGTTTGTTCCCTCCCCGTTATTCCAGAAACATGCTCAAACATCACGTTTCCTTCTACAATGGAGTTGTCTTTTCCTCCATAAGCAGCGCGTTGCCGGCCCACAAAATCAAAAATCCTGCCCCATCGCTATGAGCACAGCTACGCAGGCTACATGCAGGGGAGGAATCGCGTCATCTTGTCTTCAGCACTGCTCCGTGCCGTCTTCGGGTAGTCCCTTCAGCACCTTGGCGAGTACCCCATTCACAAAACGGGGTGAGTCATCGTCGCTGCCATAGATCTTCGCCAGCTCCACAGCCTCGTCTATGGATACACTGTGCGGAACGTCAGTCCGCCGGTAGATCTCGTAGACCGCCATCCGCATGATATTGCGCTCTATTGCGGGCAGCCTCTCCAGCTCCCATCCTTCCAGTACGCCCCTCAGGGCTGCGTCTATGTCCTGCCGGGCCTCGCTCACACCTTCAACGATCTCCATGGCGTATGTCACCGCCTTCTCTACGGCGCCCGGAAAAAAACTGATAGCGCTGGAAAACGCCTCGCGTGTGCTTGATCTTGAAATATCTATTTGGTATAGTGCGGCAAGTGCAATTTCTCTTGCTGTCCTTCTTGACATAACGTATCCCTTTTCCCTGCTTAGCGTCCGCCCGGAGGCAGGTATCGTTCCAGCACGTCCACCAGGTTCTCCTTTTCTTCATCCATCTTCTTGCCCACCTGGTAACCAATCAATACGCAAAGCATCCAAAAAAGTGTCCATAACAATCCAATGGCCATAACAGAGAGCGCAAAAAGCAAACCGAATAGTGAGCCAAGGAACTTGCCCCGGTGGTTTACCCAAATTTCCTTCATGATCTCTCGCAATGTCGGACACACCAACGCTCCCGCGGACGTCTGCGTCCCCATCTTCGGGGAAGTACGCCGCTCCCTCCTTCTTGTCCCTATTTGAGGCTATTCAACCCGGGACTTCCGTTCACTGGTTATGTTCTCAATCAGGACGCGTACCTCTTCCACGCCCACTCCAACTACGTTCGCGATATAATCTTTAACACGATTCTGGATCTCATCTGTGGCCGCAGGTATGCTGATATCCGGGCTGACCCACGCGCGTATGGAGACTGCAACCCCTGTACTACCAGCGGATACCCTGCTTTTGACTTCTCTGACCCCCTGCACCTGACGTGCCGTCCTCCCTACCAGATTCTCGATGGCACTGAGCGAAACCCGGACTTCACCGAGCGGGGAATCGTGTACGATCGCCCCAACGCGTGCTGGTGCCCTTCTTAGCATAAGCAAAAGCATTCTAGCGCTCACTCCGACAAATACCAAGGCAACTACCGCTACAGTGAGCCTCCCCGATGATACTCCGAACAGTCCGGCGAAAGCAGTCAGAGGTCTTGTCCAACCGACGGATACCAGAAACAGCACTCCTGCCACAACTGATACAGCCATGGAGTACAAGGCAAGTACAATTCTGTCAAATAAGCCCATCATTCCACTCCTTTCGGCTACCTTACCCTCTCATCGTGCGTTTCTGAAGTAGAAATGGCCTGTACGTGTATATTGACTTCTACGACGTTCAACCCCGTCATGCTTTCCACCGCCCGCTTGACGTTCTCTTGTATCCTCTGGGCGACCTCGGGTATTCTGACACCATATTCCAATATTACGAACAGATCCAGGGCGGCTTCGCGGTCCCCGACCTCGACCTTAACACCCTTGGAGAGGCTTCTCTTGCCGAGCATCTCCCCGATGTCACCTACGAGCCCCCCAGACATACCGACAACGCCTTCCACCTCGGAAGCGGCGAGCCCCGCTATCACGGCAACAACATCATCTGATATCCTTACGCTGCCGACATCCTCAGAGCTCCTTTCATCGGTAAATCCTTTCTCGGTCAAAAGCTCCACCTCCGTCCCAAATCATACTGTGTGTGGGACAAGACTATTATACCTGAAGCTTCGATAGAATTACAAGAAATACCCCTTTGAGGAGCCGGTGCAGCATGTCATTCCCATCTTGCCGAGATGCTGATATTTTCAGGACCAATGCCAAGAGCCCTCATCACCGCATCACCAATGATGCGTACGTCTTGAACTGACAGATCGTGTACCTTGACAAGTACAACTGCGCCGTTAGGTATTGCGATTACGAGCGCATCCTCAAATCCCTTCGATCTTATGAGCGCTTCGGCCTGTTCTTCGGCTGTCCTGTTCTTCGCGATTTCCACCAGCCTGGCGCTGGCCTTCGCCTTTGCTGCCGCATCGGCGCTGCCGTCAGCAAGCAGTGCGCGCAGTGTTTCTTCTTCGCGGCTCACCGCGCGCTCCCTTTCAAGCCGTGCCTCCACGTAATAGTCCACGACCACCTGGGTATTGGTCGTGGGAATACTGACAGCGGGAACTGCATCGGCTACCTTGTCAAGCAGGCTTTTTTCCCTGAATTCAGCCCGCTTAATCGCCGCGTAAAACGAAAGCACTACGATAATCACCAAAAACAGCGCGAACCTCATTACCGTCTTGCGCTCAAGTACACCAATCATGTCACATACCACCCTTTCTTGGTAATACAATCACTTTGTGCGCTGGCAGGCCAAGGAGCGTCTGTACCGCCTGCGCCAGCTGGGCCTTTATCGTGGAGTCCGAGGCGCCATCCGCCACTACGAGCACTCCTGCGATTTTCGGGTAGGTTTCCCAAACAATGACCGGGTGCTCGGCTCCTGCCGACCTTGCCATCACAACCTGCACCGACTCTGTCTCTTCGGTGATGGTACGCACGCCTCCCTGGGCGTCCTGTTCTTCGGTCCTCCTTGACGTAACGCTGGTATTGCCCGCTGTTTCAGTTCTTGCGCCTCCCTCCAGCGTCACACTGCAGGATACTCGTCCAGCGCCTTCCACAAGCGACAATATGCGCTCCAGTTCCTGCGCGATAGCCCTCTCATAGCCCCGGCCTGAGCTATTCGCTGTTTCAATCGCTGGCGCCGTCTCCGGAGACCGCCGTGCGCTGCTCAGCACTGAGCCAATGATGAACAGTACGAGTGCGAGCGCTGCCAGGAGCATTTGATTCCGGTATTTTTCGATGGTCTTTGTTCTTAAGTAGCCTATCTTCACCACGGCATAACCGCCCCCTTTTTAGTTGAGGATCGCTAGATCTACCATGGATTTCCCGATACCGAGGCGCTGTTCCAGCAGTTCATAAACTTTTTGCGCCAGGTCGGCGTCAGTTACGCTGTCATCCGCTCCTGTAATGCTGACAGGCCTGATTGGAGATATTTCACGGCGGATCTCCACTCTAACGTGAAGGACCTCCCATACCCCGGTGGACTCGACGTTCACCTCAGCACTCACTCGGGCGCTGGCCACCTCCGGCAGGGAGACCACGAGCGCCCTCACTCTTTCGTTCAGTAATTCCTCGAACATACGGGAAAGGTCACGAGCTGGTCCTTCCGTGCCAAATGACTCCTCGGCAGGCATACGGGCGGAAATGCCTGCAAAATCCTGGCTCCGGAGCAGCCCGATCGCAGGCCGTAACACCGCTACCAAGATCAGCGTAGCGAGCACCAGCCGTACGTATTTCCTGTAGCTTGACTCGGGAATGAGCAATGTAACAAACGACGCAAAAATGGTGAGGTATGCGATTTCTTTCACCCAACGGCCCATCTCAGTCACGGCGGCCCCTCCTAATATGGCCTGGCCACGTTCATCAAAATCGTTATGCTCAAAAAGAACATCAGTGCGACAGATGCAAGGCTCGCCCAAAGCACCAGGAGCGAGTTGGCAATACTCCCAAGGCAGCTTGCCAGTCGTCCAGCCCCGACAGGCGCGATCAACGCTTGGCCGAGGCGGTAGACGAACACAAGACAGAGGATCTTGAGCAAAGGAAAGGCACATATAATCAAGACACCGATCATCCCTACGGCACCCACTGCATTTTTCAGTAAAAGGGAAGAAGAAAACACAAGTTCAGCTGCGTCTGAGAACATCTTTCCCACTACCGGTATGAATGTCCCTGATACGAATTTCGCAGTCCTGAGCGCCATTCCATCGGTGACCTCGCCAGCCGCCTTTCTCACCACCACAACTCCGAGGAACACCGAGAGCGAAACCCCCAGCACAAACACGGCGACCTGACGAAGCAAGGAGGTGAGGCCCGACAAATCAAAGTCTTCCGAAACGTGCCCTACTAGATCCAGTGTTGCTGAAAACAACAGCAAAGGGAACACAAGATCCGATATGACCTGGGACACGATGGTGATGGCTGCCACCATAGCCGGATGGATAAGAGCTGCTGATACCGGAGCGCCCATCGCAGCCAGCAATGTTGAGAGCGCCGGAAGCAAGGCCAGCATAAACGTAACCAGAGAAGTGACCGCCTCCCTGGCGATGGCTACTGCTCCCGAGAAACTCGCAATGGCGAGGAGCGCCAGCACCAGAAAGCACACCGCATAGGCCAATCTCCCCACTGCGTCGCTTCCAAATGCTGTGCGTAGGTTGGTCAATAAAGCAGCGATCACTGCCAGGAATATCATCTGCCCCAAAAGGCCCAGGTTGGTCGCCACCTCACCGAAAACATAACGGCTAAGGCTTAATACTAGCGCCCCCGTGTCGAAAAAGGACTTGCCTGAAGCCGCCTGTTTTACCGCTTCAGCAAACCCAAGTGGCAAGAGATATTCCCTTGCCTCTTCCTGCGCTTCCCTGAGTACCCTTTCCACTTCGGCAAAGTCGATTTTGTCCAACCGCTCATTGATAAGCAAAGATGACTGTTCGGACGCTCGGGCGGTGGCAAGCGGCACCAGAGCAAGCATAATAGTAAGTACTGCCACTAGCTGAAACTTCACAGCTCCTCCCCCTCACGGAATCAGTTCCATCAGCAGTTCGAGTACGGCTCTGATCACCGGCACCGCCACCAGTACGATCAGCACTTTTCCTGCCAGTTCCACTTTGGACGCGATTGCTGACTCGTTCGCGTCCCTGCACACCTGCGCTCCGAACTCAGTTATGTATGCAATACCAATCACTCGTAGCACAGCCGCCAGGTATACCGTGTTTATCCCTGCCCTCAACGAGAGCTCGGTGATGAACTGAATAACAGCGACTATGCGCGTGAGTATGAGCAAAAATACCATAGTGCCTGCGGCCAGTGACAGCAGTACCGCCAGTTCAGGCCTTTCTTTCCTGAGGAGTACAAGCAGCACCACTGACAGAAGACACAAAGCGATGATCTGTACCAATTCCACGAGGCGCCAGACCGCCTTTCTTAATGCCTAATAGAGATTGAACATTACCTTAATAGACTCAAACAGGTCACGGACCACCTGAATGACCATTGCAAGTACGATGACAACGCCCACCAGAGTGATCAAGTGTCCCTGTTCCTCCTTGCCAGCCTGTCTCAATACAGTGTGAAGTACCGACACAAGAATACCCACACCCGCTATTTTAAAAATCAAGTCTACGTCCACGTGTTACCACCCCGTCTCTTGTCAGTAAAGTGCAAGCACCACAGCAACGCCTCCGAGCAATCCAAGGTAGCGGTAGAGTTTGGATTCCCTGATCTGTTGCTCCCTTGCTCTCGCTGCCTCGAGCCTCAGCTTTTCTCTGGTAGCCTGAAGCAGGCGCATTTGGTCATTTCTGTTAGATGCCCCAAGACCCGACGAAAAAGCCCAGAGTATGGAGAAAGGCATATCGTCAATTAAACCCATATCCCTGACCTCCTGTAGCGCCTGACGGAACACCTCACATGCAGTGGAACCTGCGCTATCACTCAAGGCAGCTGCGCTCTTTTGCATCATGGTGCCAGCAAACCCCCTGCTACTGTCTGCCGCCCGCACGAGCGCTTGAGCAAGCGGTGTGCCGCAGTATCCGATCTCAGTTCCGAGAACCCCGAGAGCAGAATCGACCTCTTCAAGAAACTGGACCTTGTCAGCTACCCGCCTGGCCTCTGCGAACCCTATCGACGTCGTGGCTGCCACAAAAAGCACCGCTCCTACCAGCTTGACCGCTCCCAGACTAACCACGCACAATCTCACCACCCTGCACCTTTCGTCCGGAGGCCAGGTCATATATAGCCTCTACTGTGCCTGGCCCACACCTCCGGGAGAGCACGACGCATCTGGAAAATGCGCCCACGTTCAAAATGTATTTCATGCTGGGTCTCGCAGCGATGTCACCGATCTCTGCCCCGTGGGCCGTTGCCAGCATCGCCACGCCAGCCCGGGTAATCTCGGAAATGGCCCTTGCGTCTTCCTCTGAGCCCACTTCGTCCGTAGCCAGCACGTCAGGAGCCATTGACCGTAACAGAAGAAGCAGCCCTTGGGACTTTGGACAACCGTAAAGTACGTCTGTGCGCGGTCCTACGTCCTTCTGAGGTATCCCCATATAGGCAGCGGCCACCTCTGATCTTTCATCAACAAGCCCCACCCTGAAACTGGCACCACGCATGTCCCCGCATGAGAGCGACCGGATGAGATCCCGAAGCATCGTGGTCTTCCCGCACTGCGGTGGTGACAGGAGCAAGGTACTGCGCACGCGCCGCCCTGGAACGTCTACCACATAAGGCAACACTGCTTTCGCTGCGCCAGGGATCTCGCGTGCCACCCTAATGGCTACGCTGCCCACATCCTGGATGGACTCGATCCGTCCGTCCGTCACTACCACCCGACCCGCAAGCCCCAGCCTGTGCCCACCTCTTAGAGTGATAAACCCCTGGCGAATATCATCTTCCCACGCATACACTGAAGACCCCGACGCCGCCTGCAGCGTCCGGAACACCTCTTGCGCAGTTACCACGTGTGGCCCCCTCTGTCCAGTCAGAAACAGCTCTGTGCCGTCCAGATATACTGCAAGAGGACGACCTGCTCTTAACCGTATCTCCTCTGTGCGCCGTCTGGCATCACGCGGCATGCTCAAGATAAGTGCCTTGACGGTCTCTGGAAGAAGGGGGAGTATATCCCGCTCCAGAGGATCGGTGATTATGGATAAATCCGGTTCCACTGGTGTTGACCTCCTGACGGTAACATAGCTATTCCTGTCCGGGGAAATTATTCCAGCGCCTTTGCCGCTCCGGACCGGGCTTTGAAGGTACCCTCGCTGTAGCTGTGCTGCAGCGCAACCTCTCAGGCGTTCCGCACCCTTCCCCGTGCACTTCCATGGTCGTCGACTTGTGGAGCCCCTTCTTGAGCCAGAACTGGTTTGTTCCGGTACAAGCTCATCCTTTGGCCTGCTGCAAGCTGTGCATACACGCCAGCAAACAAAAAGGCCCGCACGTGCGGGCCAAAACGGGTTTTTTAAGATCCCGGTATTAGTCGTCATCCTCCTCGTCACTATCGTCGCTTTCGTCCAGGTTTTCCTCTTCTGCCACACATACTACTTCTCCGCAATGGGGACATAGAAGTTCGAGCGTGTCTTCCTCGTCGTCCACTGCATCCTCGGGATACTCAACGAACTCACCGCAGTTGGGGCATTCTATTTCCATGATGCCTTCATCCTCGATCATGTAGTCCTCTTCCAGTTTGGCCAGGTCCTCATCAATACAGTCCATGAAGGCTTCCATGTCCTCCTGGTTTTTTTGCAGCTGGTCTATTGCGTCGGCCATGGCATCGAGTACTTCCAAAACACCTTTAAATATTCTGCCCTGGTCCGTGGATTCATTGACGCCTGAACCTTCGGCGAGTCCTCTCAAGTAGGCTACCTTGGACTTCAGATTATCCATCTTGACAACTCCCTTCATTACGTGACTCGTTCAATATACTCTCCGCTGCGCGTGTCTATCCTCACCACATCACCCGTGTTGATGAAGAACGGGACTCGGACCACAGCTCCTGTTTCAAGCTTCGCCGGTTTGCTACCGCCGGCTGCTGTATCTCCCTTTACCCCAGGCTCGGTTTCAATTACTGTCAGCTCCACAAAATTCGGAATATCCACCCCGATGGGGTTACCTTGGTACATTAGTACATAGATATTCATGTTCTCTTTTATGTACTTAAGTCCCTCGCCGATCTGTTCGGAAGTTAGCGTGATCTGTTCGAAATCCCTGGTATCCATGAACACATGTTCCTCTCCCATGGCATACAGATATTGCATTTCTCGTCGTTCCACATGTGCTCTGGGGAGTTTCTCGCCTGCATTAAACGTTCTCTCAAGTACAGCACCAGTCCTGACGTTCTTCAACCGCGTGCGCACGAAGGCAGAGCCTTTGCCTGGTTTGACGTGCTGGAAGTCTACCACTGAATAAACTTCGCCATCAACCTCGATTGTAATACCCGTTCTGAAGTCGTTTGTGGAAATCATGGCTCTCCCCCCTTCCTGCTACTTCAGGCTTATTAAATGCTTGGGAGATCTGGACAACACACGGTGTCCGGTCTCTGTTACCAGGACCAGGTCCTCGATGCGTACTCCTCCCTTTCCGGGCACGTACACACCCGGCTCCACTGTCACTACCATGCCGGGTTCCAGTACGCTCGTATCCTCCGCCGATGGAGAGAGCCGGGGTTCTTCATGCACCGCTAGGCCAACTCCATGACCTAAGCCGTGCCCGAAATGCTCAGCATGACCCGCTTCATCA
Organism: Symbiobacterium sp.; assembly: GCA_020725675.1. Classification (GTDB taxonomy): domain Bacteria; phylum Bacillota; class Sulfobacillia; order DUSP01; family DYEP01; genus DYEP01. Next base: position 39,777 of record DYEP01000018.1, read on the forward strand.
ATAATGCGCCTTGCAACTTCGTCTACCTCTTTGCACTTCTTGCCTGGAGCAACAGATGAAAGCGCTCGGGTTTGAGCATCCAGCACCAGATCATATAATTGCTCCTGTTCCTTTGACGGCTCACCCACGACTATCGTCCGGGTCATGTCTGACCTGTAACCGTCAATTACTGCTCCAAAATCCAGTGTGACCAAATCCCCTGACTCTATCGGTTTGTCGCTAGGCGTACCGTGGGGCATGGAGCTTCTGACACCAGATACACAGATAGACTCAAATGCCACTCCCGAAGAACCCGCCATTCGTATCATGTACTCGAGCTCAAGTGCCACACGTTTTTCTGTAACTCCCGGCTTTATTATCCCCAGTATTTCCAAGAAGGCTTCATCCGCAATGCGTGCTGCCTCCGAAATCGCCCGCACCTCCTCGGGATCCTTGACCATTCTCAGTGCCTCCACGACTCCCGAAACCGGTATCATTTCCGCCTCAATGGCCTTGGCAAAAACTTCAAATTGATGGTAAGTCATGAAATTTGATTCAAAGCCCAGGCGTTTGACAGCCCCGGCAACTATCTGCGCGATGCAAGTTGACATTCGATCCGTATGTTGCACTACCGAAAAGCCCGGCGCTTCAGCCGTTGCCTGTTCTACATACCTGAAGTCAGTTATTAGAAACGCTTGATCTTGCGTGATCAGTAAAGCCCCGGACGAGCCCGTAAAACCGCTCAGGTATCGCCTGTTTTCTGGTCCCAGTACGAGTAATCCGTCAAGTTCCCTGGCAGCAATCTGCTCTCTCAACTTTACAAGTCTTCTCTCCAATGCTGTACGGCTTCACATGCTGCCCGACACGGCAGCGGCCGCTCCCTCCCTTCTTCAACATGGCCGGCGATGAACAGATCGTATGATCCTTCCAAATACGCTTGTCAACAAACACATCTTAACATATGTATCCTTCTGTTACCAGATCCCCTGGACCACCTTCCAGCAAATGAACGAAGCCGGGCCGCAAAAGAGTCGGAGGCCAGGCCAAACGGACTCTATGCAGAACGGATTCAGGTCAAGAGCCACTCCTTTACCTAAAGGAGTGGCTCTATCTCACCCGCTTATCAACGTCAGTCCTGCGAGCGCAGGTATAACACCTTGGTATCCCGCTGCTTCTTTTGCATAACGATTTGCCCATCTCGCAAATACATGACTACGAGATCTCCACTATTTACATCCACCATCCTCCGTAGGTTTTCGGGCAGTGTTATGAACCCGCCTCCCTGCACAACCAGCCTCTCCGAGTACTGCACCACTTCTTCGCCTCCTTGAGACCCAGCGGCTCACTCCGGTAGCGTCGTAACTTAATTATAATGTCCCGCAGCCGGAAAACGTGTCGGTTTGTGCGAGGCGAGGCAACGCTTTCTTACGGATAGAGAGGGAAGGCTTCTGCCAATTCGCGCACCTGCTTACGGATGTATTCAAGCCGGTTCGGTGAGTCCTTTCCAGTCAGACATTCATAAATTAGCCTGCCGATAGCCTCCATCTCAGACTCTCCAAAGCCTCTTGTCGTAGCAGCTGGCGTTCCCAGACGGATACCGCTCGTGAGAGCGGGTGGTTTGGTGTCGAACGGAATCGTATTCTTGTTTACGGTTATGCCGCAAGACTCAAGCAACCCTTCCGCCTCTTTGCCAGTAAGACCGAGTGAGGATACATCCACCAGCATCAGGTGGTTATCGGTGCCTCCAGACACCAAGCGAAGTCCCCTCGACTGAAGCGAGCTCGCTAATGCCTGTGCATTCAGGATCACCTGTTTCTGATACTCCTTGAACTCGGGCTTCTGAGCCTCGTTGAAGGCCACGGCCTTCGCGGCTATTACATGCATCAGTGGGCCGCCCTGCGTTCCCGGGAAGACCGCCTTATCCAGATCCCGGGCATACTTTGTCCGGCACAGAATAATGCCCCCTCGCGGCCCGCGCAACGTCTTGTGAGTAGTCGACGTTACAAAGTCCGCAAAAGGGACGGGGTTTGGGTGAAGCCCCGCAGCGACAAGACCCGCGATGTGTGCCATATCGACCATTAGCAATGCACCCACAGAGTCGGCAATCTGCCTAAACCTAGCAAAATCGATGGTCCTCGGGTAGGCGCTGGCCCCCGCCACGATCAGCTTGGGTTTACAACGAGCGGCTATCTCCTCCAACTCGTTATAGTCAATGGTCTCCGTCTCACGGGAGACGCCGTAAGAGCAGAAGTCAAAATAGATACCGGATATGTTCACCGGGCTTCCATGAGTTAGGTGCCCACCATGCGCAAGGTTCATACCCAGCACGGTATCGCCCGGCTTCAGGCACGTGAAATAGACTGCCATATTTGCCTGTGCTCCAGAGTGCGGCTGCACATTGGCATGCTCAGCCCCGAACAGCTGCTTTACCCTCTCACGGGCCAGGTCCTCAACCACGTCCACGTGACTGCAGCCACCGTAGTAGCGCTGGCCGGGGTACCCTTCAGCATATTTGTTAGTCAGCCAGGTGCCCTGGGCCTGCATCACGGCCTTGCTGACAAAGTTCTCTGACGCGATCAACTCTATGCTGCTTCTCTGCCTATTCAGTTCATCCATCATTGCAGCGTAAACCGCCGGGTCGCTTGCTTTAACGTGATTCAAAAACTCCCTCATCGATACCTTGCTCACCCCTTATACTATTGCAGCTTTAAGAATTCGCGTGCGTTCCCGGAGGTAATGCGCGCAATGTCTTCCTGCC
>DYEP01000126.1 GCA_020725675.1 Symbiobacterium sp.
CACACCTCTTGAAGAGTGGGAGGAGCTCCGTACTCTCACCGGCGGACAGATCTATTTCAAGATGGAAAACTTGCAATACACCCATTCCTTCAAGATCAGGGGTGCGTTAAACCGTGTGATGACGCTTGATGTGGATGACAGGCAACGCGGCGTCATTTGTGCGTCGTCAGGAAATCACGCCCAGGGGGTGGCACTGGCGTGCCGGCTGTTTGGCATCTCGGCGCTCGTATGCGTACCGGTTAACACTCCGGTTGCCAAGGTAGAGGCCACACGGAGATACGGAGCGGAGGTGCGGCTTGTTGGTTCGGATTACGACGAGGCAGAGGCAGCTGCATGGGAGACCGCCCACAATACCGGCCGCACCTTCGTGCACGCATTTGAAGACTCGATGGTGGTAGCAGGACAGGGAACAGTAGGTCTTGAGATACTGCAGGAACTGCCCGAAGCGGACGTGGTGCTGGTACCCGCAGGGGGCGGAGGGCTGATCGGCGGGATCGGAGTAGCCTGTAAGGCTATAAATCCGCGCATCCGGGTGCTGGGTATACAATCTGAAGCCTCCCCTGCGTGGCATCGTTCGTTTCTTGAAGGACGAGTGACCGAGGTAGATATCAAGGAGTCCATAGCCGAGGGTCTGTCAGGCGCCATAACAGAAGCCAGTTTCGAACACGTAAAACGGGTGGTGGACGGTTTTGTGCTTGTGCCGGAAGACGAGATCTACAGCGCGATGTACTACGCCTTAGCTACACACCACCTGGTGCTCGAAGGCTCAGCTGCAGTAGGTTTAGCTGCTGTTTTGGGCGGACATCTGAACTTGACCGGCAAACGGGTGGTGACGGTGCTCACCGGAGGCAATGTGGATATTGCTCGCGTGGCCGATGTCATCGTTCGCGGAAGGCGGAGGACACCATTCACGGAGTGAGACGGGTATGAAATATTTTTCTGTGCACGAACAGGTATTTTCTCTCTTTCCTGATTACTGTGTGGGTGTAGTGGTTGCACAGCTCCCTCCGGATGCATCGTGCAGGCACGATGTACTCTCTTCCGCGTGCGATGACGCGGTCCGGCTTCTAGAGGCCGCACGGTGCAGTGTTAAGGAGTACGCCCCGGTGGAGGTGTGGAGGGACGCTTTCCGCAAAGTGGGTATTAACCCGGGTAAGTTCCCCAGTTCAATCGAGGCCTTGTTGCACAGGGTGACGAAAGGACACGCACCACCCAGCATTACTCCACCGGTGGACCTTGCGAATTCCGTCGCCTTGAGGTTTTTCGTACCGGTCGGAGTACATGACATAGACTCGATCACGGGTGACCTCGAAGTGCGATTTTCACGTCCGGGCGAGCGCTTCGTCCCGTTCGGAGCCGAAATCCCTGAAGAAGTGCCGGAAGGAGAACTTGTATATGCGGACGAAGCCGGTATCCGAACACGGAGGTGGGTGTGGCGCCAGGGAGAGAAGTCCAAGGTATCCGCGGGCGCAACGCACATCTTTTGCCCTGTAGACGGTTTCTTAGGCCGCACCGGCCACCTGGTGATTTCGGCAAGGGACGAGCTGGCCCGGCTGTTCCAGCAGGAACTGGGCGCACAAACCAGAGTAGACCTGGTGAACGCTAGTTCTCCCAGAGTAGTGCTTGCAGCCGAGTAGCATACACGCAAACGCAATTGCCAGTTTTTGTATCGGTCTGAAAGAAGGAGATTACTTCAAGATCTAGAAATATTGTGCGGAATATGCACTCATGTATTCTTTCACCGCCCGCGCTCACAAGCAGAATCGGTGCCTAGATTGGTTTTGTCAGCATTCTACTGCAGGACTTTAAGCCAGGGAGGTGGTTGCCGGGTCCTACGGCCCGATCGTGTTGCGCATCGGTGTAACGGTAGAAAAAATCTTAAGGGGGTAGACTTGCATGAAAACAAAGAAACTGGTAGCGGTCTTCCTGGCGCTAGTCATGGTGGTCGCTCTAGGAGCAGGATGTACCAAGACGCAGACCACTCCGCCTGCGCAGGATCAGCCCGCGCCAAAGGAGCCCATGGTGCTGAGGTACAATCTGGGCGTTGAGCCCGAGACGCTGGACACGGCAAAGATGACCGGTATTCCGGAGTTCAACGCGGTGCTTCCGGCGCTTGAAGGTCTCACCCGCATCAAGGCTGACGGAATGCCCGGTCCGGGAATGGCCTACAAGTGGGACATTTCCGAAGGCGGCACCAAGTACGTGTTCTATTTAAGAGATGCCAAATGGTCCAACGGAGACCCGGTCACAGCGTATGACTTCGAGTTTGCCTGGAAGCGCGCACTCGATCCGGAAGTTGCCGCGGACTACGCCTACATGCTTTACCATGTAAAAGGCGCAGAGGCATATAACTCCGGCGAAGGCTCAGTGGACGATGTAGGAGTCCGCGCCCTGGACGACAAGACGCTGGAAGTACACCTTGAGACGAACGCACCGTTCTTCCTTGACCTTTGCGCATTCCCCACCTACATGCCAGTTCCGTCAAAGGTGGTAAAGGCCAATCCCGACTGGCATGCCAGCGCAGCTACTTTTGTCTCCAACGGTCCGTTCAAGCTCATAAAGTGGGAACATCAAAGCATACTGGAGTATGAGAAGAACCCGGACTACTGGGACAAAGACGCTGTAAAACTGGATAAGCTTGTGTTCTACATGGTCGAGGAGTCCAGCACCGAGCTGACCATGTTCGAGACGGGCGAGATCGACTACGCCGACAACCCGCCTCTTCCCGAAATCGACAGGCTGAAGGCACAAGGCGTGTTCAAGGTGTCGTCTTTGCTCGGCACATACTACTACATCTTCAATACCGAGAAGCCTCCTCTTAACGACTGGAGGGTAAGAAAAGCTCTCACCTTGGCCATCAGCCGGAAAGATATCACTGAGAAGGTCACTAAGGCCGGACAGCTCCCTGCACTGGCTTGGGTGCCACCTGACATTCCTGATGCCAAACCAGGTCCTGACTTCCGCGAGGTAGGTGGAAACTACTTCAAGGATAATGATGTGGAAACGGCGAGGGCTCTGCTCGCAGAAGCCGGCTATCCAGGCGGGAAGGGCATGCCGCCCCTGGAGATCCTGTATAACACCAGCGAAGCCCACAAGGCCATCGCCGAAGTCATCCAGGAGATGTGGAAGAAGAACCTTGGCATCGAAAACGTCACCCTCACTAACCAGGAGTGGAAAGTATATCTCGCTACCAGAGACGCGGGTACTTTCATGATAGCGCGCGCCGGCTGGCTCGGCGATTACAACGACCCGATGACATTCCTGGACATGTGGGTAACCGGCGGTGGCAACAACAACTCACGCTGGTCTAACAAAGAATACGACGCACTGGTAACCAAGGCACGGCTTGAGACCGACCCGGTCAAGAGAATGCAGATGTTGCATGAGCTGGAAGACATGCTGTTTGCAGACGGTGCGTGGCCCATCATGCCCATTTACTACTATGTCGACTCCTACCTCATGAAGGATTACGTAAAGGGCGTGTATATCAGCCCGCTTGGGCCCGTCGACTTCAAGCATGCATGGATAGATAAGTAACGATCAAACCTGGCGGTGCTGGGTTCTCATGCTCGCACCGCCAGGTTTCATTATCTTTCAGGCAGGTGAAGAACCCTGACTCGATACATGGTCCGACGTTTAATATCCATGGTGCTGGCTGTCTGGGTCATCGCTACCATCACCTTTCTGTTGATGCACTCCGTACCCGGCGGCCCGTTTTCCAGGGACAAAGCGCTTCCTCCTGCCATTATAAGGAATTTGGAAGCCCGGTATCATCTGGACTGGCCTTTGTGGAAGCAGTATGTCTACCAGATGTACAACATCTTGAGGTGGGACTTCGGCCCATCGATGAAGTACGAATCCAGGTCGGTCAACCAGATCATAAGGGATGGGTTCCCCATCTCAGCACGGCTCGGGGCGGTCGCAGTCGCACTGTCCATCATGGTGGGCCTACCTGTGGGTATCATTTCGGCGCTCCGTCACAACAGGTGGCAGGACAACGTCGCCATGGGGCTTGCTACCTTGGGGGTGGCGCTCCCGAGCTATGTAGTGGCAGCCTTGTTCGTATATGTTTTTGCTCTGAAGCTCGGCTGGTTTCCGTCATCGCTTTGGGGTACTCCGAAGCACTACGTGCTCCCCGCGCTGGCTTTGGCCGGGTTCCCCATGGCGTTCATCGCAAGGCTTGCCCGCTCGAGCATGCTCGAAGTACTTCAGCAGGACTATATCAGGACTGCCCGTGCCAAGGGATTGTCCGAGCGGGTGGTCATTTACCGTCACGCGCTGAAGAATTCTCTGATCCCCGTAGTCACATACATCGGGCCGCTCATCGCCAATGTATTCACCGGTAGTTTCGTCATAGAGCGCATGTTCGGCATTCCGGGGCTGGGACGGCATTTTATTACAAGCATTTATAACAGGGACTATACTACTATTATGGGTACGACGGTCTTTTACAGCGTGTTTTTGGTCATCATGATCCTCGTGACCGACCTCACGTATGCGCTGATCGACCCCCGCATCTCCATCGCGGACGAAAGGAAGTGACATTTCATGTCTTATCCGCATGACCTGCCTACGGAGTATTTCGAGCCGCTGAACAGGGAGATCACCGGGGAAACCGAGTTCGCTCGCGAAACCGTCACCTACTGGCAAGACGTTTGGCGCCGGTTCAGAAAGAATAGGCTTGCAATGCTCGGTTTAGGCATGATTATATTCCTAATTTTGCTTGCTGCCTTTGGTCCGTATGTCTCTCGTGTATCTTATTCGGACCAGGATCTTACCCGCACTAATGAACCTCCCAGCAGAGATTTCTGGTTCGGCACAGACAATTTAGGACGCGATATGTTTATACGGATCGTGTACGGTGCACGTATTTCCATGTCTATAGGTTTTGTGGCTACGTTCATCAACCTGACACTGGGTGTGCTGTACGGAGGCATCGCCGGGTACTTTGGCGGCAAAGTGGACAATATCATGATGCGGATCGTTGACATACTCTACGGGATACCCATCATCCTGGTGGTCATCCTGCTCATGGTAGTGCTGAAACCCGGTCTGACCAACGTGTTTTTGGCTCTGGGCATCGCCTACTGGATCGGTATGGCCCGGATAGTTCGCGGCCAGATTCTTTCCCTGAAAGAGCAAGACTATGTGCTTGCAGCCCAGGCGCTTGGAGCCAGGAGATGGAGGATCTTGCTTCGCCACCTGATCCCTAACGCCCTGGGACCCATCCTGGTTACAGTAACTCTGAACATACCCGCCGCGATCTTCCTTGAGGCATTCCTCAGTTACATCGGGCTCGGAGTGTCCGCTCCCATGGCTTCCTGGGGCGTGCTGGCTTCCGAGGGTTATATAGCGATGCGGAGCTACCCGTGGCAGCTCTTCTTCCCTGCCCTGGCCATCAGCTTTGCGATGCTGGGGTTCAATTTCATCGGTGACGGGCTGAGAGATGCGCTCGACCCCCGGCTGAGGAAGGGGTGATAACAATGAAACATGAAGACATCCTGCTGGACGTAAGAAATCTGTCAACACATTTTTCCCTTCACACCGGTGTTGTCAAGGCTGTACGAAACGTCAGCTTTTCTCTAAAAAGGGGTGAAGCCATCGCCATCGTGGGCGAGAGCGGCTGCGGAAAGAGCGTAACGGCGCTGTCCATTATGAGACTCATTCCAGAGCCGGGACGGATCGTTTCAGGACAAATCATGTTTGAGAACGAGGATCTGGTCAAAAAGAGCGAGGAACAGATGAGGCGGATCAGGGGAAACTCCATCGGCATGGTATTTCAGGACCCGATGACTTCGCTAAACCCCGTGCTCACCATAGCGACCCAGATGTGCGAGGTGCTGCGGCTGCACCAGGGCATGTCTGCACAAGACGCGCGCAGAAGGGCCATTCACATGCTAGATATTGTGGGTATTCCCCAGCCCGAACGGAGGTTGTCACAGTACCCGCATCAGTTCAGTGGCGGCATGCGACAGAGGGTGATGATCGCCATGGCGCTTGCATGCAACCCAAAACTACTGATAGCAGACGAGCCCACCACAGCGCTGGACGTCACCATCCAGGCCCAGATACTCGAGCTCATGAAAGCACTAAAGCAGGAGTTCAACTCTTCTATCATCCTCATCACTCACGACCTTGGCGTTGTCGCAGGCCTTGCCGCGCGTGTACTGGTTATGTATGCCGGGCAAATAGTGGAATCAGGCGACGTAAGGTCGCTGTACTATAACCCCAAGCACCCGTATACCTGGGGGTTATTGAAGTCGGTGCCGAGGCTCGATGCTCTCGAAAAGCGAAGGCTGGTTCCCATCCTTGGGCAGCCTCCTGATCTCATCGCTCCGCCAAAGGGCTGTGCTTTTGAATCTCGTTGCCCGCACGCGATGAAGGTCTGCGTTGAGCACGACCCACCGCTTGTGGAAGTATCCGCGGGGCACGCGGTCGCATGCTGGGGATACCACCCCAGGGCGACCCACTTCAACAGGCCTGGAACGGAGGTGAGCGCATGAGCAGGTCAGACGACGTCTTGCTTCAGGTTGTGGACCTCAAGAAGTATTTTCCCATCACAAGAGGCACCCTGTTCCAGCGAGTGGCAGGCTATGTTCAAGCAGTAGACGGAGTGAGTTTTTCCATAAAGCGCGGCAGGACACTGGGCCTTGTGGGCGAAAGCGGTTGCGGTAAGACTACCGTCGGCAGGACCATTCTCCGGCTGTACACGCCCACCTCGGGCAAAGCATACTACGAAGGCCGCGATGTATTCGCAGCTAGCGAAGATGAGGTGCTGGCACTGCGTCGAAAGATGCAAATCGTCTTCCAGGACCCATATTCTTCGCTAAACCCCCGGATGACCGTCTCGGATATCATTGGTGAAGCCATCGATATCCACCGGCTCGCCACCTCTGATAGAGAACGCGCTGCACGAGTGCACCACCTGCTCCGACTGGTGGGCTTGAGCCCGGAACACTCACAGAGGTACCCGCACGAGTTCAGCGGTGGGCAACGACAGAGGATCGGTGTGGCAAGGGCGCTGGCAGTCGAACCCAGTTTTCTCATACTTGACGAACCCATATCAGCATTGGACGTGTCTATTCAGGCACAGGTTGTCAACCTGCTTGAAGACCTCCAGGACGAACTGGGCCTCACGTACCTGTTTATTGCACACGACCTTTCGATGGTCAAACACATATCCGACGACGTAGCGGTCATGTATCTTGGAAAGATCGTAGAGCTTGCGCCCAGCCGTGACCTCTACCTAAATCCGCTACACCCGTACTCACAGGCGCTACTTTCTGCAATACCCATACCCGACCCCGACGTGGAGCTGAAAAGAAAGAGGATCATCCTTGAGGGCGATGTGCCCTCACCGATCAACCCACCGTCTGGCTGCCGCTTCCGCACACGCTGCCGGCTGGCTCAAAACATCTGCAGAGAGGTGGAACCCGAGCTGGCAGAGATGGCGCCCGGTCATAAGGTCGCGTGCCACATGGCGGGATAGAACAAATCGGAAAGAGGTCCTACTGATAAATCGCTCCGAGGCGCTCGGAGCGATTTGATTTGCGCGTTATGTACTTGCCTTCCTACTAAATGTGGCGTCACGATTCTTCCTTGGTGGCCTCTTGCAGGTGGATGAGCAGGTTCTCCCTGGCGTTTTTCACATGGTCAGAAACCGCCTGTGCTGCCGCTTCGGGATCCTTGTTCTTAATCGCTTGAAGTATGGCTCTGTGCTCGTTGATGAACTTGTTGAGCCGCCCGGGTACACGGAGCGAAACAAGGCGGGCTCTCTGTACGTAATGAATGAGCGCCCCCAGCGCCTGCTTTATCGGCTTTGACTTACTAACTTCAAGGATCGCCTCGTGGAACCTGGTGTCGGTCTTGACTACTTTTTCGAAATCACCTTTTTGTACATAAAACTCGGTGAGGTCCACCAGCTCCTCAAGCGCTTCCAACTCCTCAGGGGTGATGTGTTCTGCGGCCCTGAATGCAGCCAGACCCTCTACCATCTCCCTGATCCGGTAGACATCCATGACGTCCTGCTCCGTGATGTCTGATACTACAGCCCCCCTGTTAGGCGCCGTAACAACTAGTCCTTCAAGCTCAAGCTGCCGGAGCGCTTCCCGAATAGGCGTTCGGCTCACCCCGTACTCTTCCGCAAGCTTGACTTCAGGGAGACTCTCACCAGGCGCAAAGTATCCGCTCAGGATGTCTTCCCGGATCTGATTGGTCAGCTTATTCCTCAGAGAGTATTGCTCAGACTCATCAAGCCTCACAGGTCTCCTGGCCAATACCCATCCCCCCACAAGACTGTATCCAACCAACATTGTATGATCACTCCTCCTTGAAAGCAAGCTGACCCTTGAACTCACACGGGCTACTGCAACGTAGAAACAGTGCGTTTGACCCAGTTCAAGTAACCTCCTGCGAGCAGCACCTCTCGTTCCCGGGCAGTAAGCAGAAGATGAGCGGGGATCTGCTCTCCGGTTGAAAGATTGTGCACCTCCACGCTCGTGCTTCGTGCGATCAGTGCCCGCAACCCCCGGATCTCCAAGAGGTCGCCCTGCGAGGGTGGATCGGCATCGTATACCAGAGGTATAATCCCATTGTTTATTAGGTTTGTCCTATGAATCCTTGCAAACGACCTTGCCAGCACCGCTCTTATCCCCAGGTGGAGCGGAGCCAGTGCCGCGTGCTCCCTGCTTGACCCCTGGCCGTAGTTGTCGCCAGCCACAATGATACCTGTGCCCGCATCACGCGCCCTTTTTGAAAATCCGGGACTTGCAGCCTCAAGACAGTGCTCTGCAAGCGCCGGTATGTTGGACCTGTACGGCAGGAGCGTTGAGTGCGATGGCATGATGTCGTCTGTTGATACGTTGTCTCCAAGTACAGCGATGACCTGTGCGCGCAAGGTCTCGCCGGGAGGATCCGCAACAGGAAATGGTTTTATATTGGGGCCTCTGACCACCTCCGCCGAGCGACAGGGCGGGTAAAGGATATGCTCACCCTCTGGGTGGTCCTGAATGACTGGAGGTGGGGCCACTTGTTGCCTGGGGTCTGTAATGACTCCTGATATCGCCGATGCTACAGCTACTTCTACCCCTGAAAGCCACACTTCGGCATCTGGCGTACCCGAGCGTCCGGGGAAATTTCGGTTGAACGTCCGGAGCGACACTGCACCTGACCCTGGGGAAAGCCCCATGCCTATGCACGGGCCGCAGGCGCTCTCGAGTATCCTGACGCCTGCGTTTATCAGCGCCGAAAGTGCCCCTGATGCAGCCAGTTTCGACAGGATGCGCCTTGAACCCGGCACAAGCGCCACCTCTACGTCGGGGTGTACTCTCTTTCCCTCAAACATCCGCGCAGCCGTCGCCACGTCCCTATATGAAGAGTTGGTGCAGCTACCGATGATCACCTGGTCCACCCTTCTCCCTGCCACCTCAGATACGGGTAGAACGTTGTCAGGACTGCCGTGCATGGCCACCATCGGCACCAGCCGGTCCAGTTCCACGTTGTACAGGCTGTCATAGGAGGCAGAAATGGCCGGGGTCAGAGACACCCAGTCTTGCTCCCTGCCCCGGGAGCGCAAGAATTCCCTTGTCCTCTCATCGCTTGGAAACACAGACGACACAGCACCGAGCTCCGCCCCCATATTGCAGATGGTAGCCCTCTGGTAAATATCAAGCGTACTGACTCCTTCCCCCAGGTACTCAACCACGCTACCGACACCGCCGGTAACACCCAGCAGGCCCAGAAGGTAAAGAGCAACGTCCTTCGCTGAAACCCAGGGCTCAAGCGCCCCTGAGAGTCTGACTCCCGTGACTTTCGGGCGCTTGATCCATAGAGGAGCGCCTGCCATGGCAGCCGCCACTTCCATTCCTCCTGCCCCTAAGGCGAGCATTCCCACGGCGCCGCACGTGGGAGTGTGGCTATCTGAGCCCAACAATGTCTTCCCCGGTGAGGCGAACTGCTCAAGGTGGATCTGGTGGCATATGCCATTGCCGGGCGGGGAGAACCAAATGTCGTGCCTTGCCGCCACGGTCCTCAAGTATTTGTGATCCATGGCGTTCAACGGTCCGGTCTGGAGCGTATTATGATCCACATATGCAACAGACAGCTCTGTCCTCACACGATCAACGCCCAGCGCTTCAAGCTGCATATAGCACATGGTGCCGGTTGAGTCCTGAGTCAATGTCTGGTCGATTCGCAAAGCGATCTCGTCCGATGTGGTGTCCTCGTCCACCAGATGTGATGACAGAAGGCGTTCAGTCACATTCATCTCTGCCCACTCCTCGGGAGAGATGTTCCCTCGATCTCACTGTAAAGCCACATTAGCTCAGAGTCTGACAACGCACGCTTTACATCGACAGAGACATGTCGTACCCTATCCAGCAACTTGTCACACTGGGCATCTGAAAGATGCACGCCCATTGCCTCCATTTTGGCGCGAATCGCGGCCGACCCGGAGTGTTTACCCACGTATATCTTCCGCTTACCCCCAACTTCGGAAGGAGCGAACGCCTCATAGGTCTTTGGGTCCTTCAGAGCACCGTCTACGTGAATCCCCGATTCATGTGCAAAGATATTGTCCCCAACAATTGCCTTACCCTCAGGGATGGGCCTTGAAGAAGCGCGAGCAACGTACTCTGCCAGTGGCCGCAACAACTCCGTACGTACGGAGGTTGACCCCTTACCCATGTGCTTAAGTGCCATGACCACTTCTTCTAGCGCAGAATTGCCTGCCCTTTCTCCCAGCCCGTTTACAGTGACTCCAATGTGGGTCGCACCAGCCTCCACACCCGCTATAGCATTCGCAGTGGCCATACCGAAATCGTCATGCATGTGCATCTCCACGCTAAGTCCCGGCGACGACCGGACGAGGTACTCGATCATTCGATAAGTCCCGAACGGTTCCATCACTCCCACGGTGTCACAAAATCTGAACCTATCTGCTCCACACTCTCTGGCGATCCTCACAAATTCCGCGAGGAAATTCAAGTCTGCCCTTGAGGAATCCTCGCCGTTTACCGACACATATACACCTTGCTGCTTGGCGTAAGTACACGCAGCTGCCATCTGCTCCAGTACCCTCTCCCTCGAGGACCTGAGTTTTTTTGAGATGTGAATGTCAGATACAGGTATGGAAATGGCCACCGCATCTACACCGCACTCTATGGACTTCTGGATGTCAGCGATCACGGCCCTGTTCCAAGCCATCGTCCTGGCCCTTGGCCTGGCTGCGACGATGTCCCGTATAGCGTCCATCTCCACGCTCCCCATGGCAGGCGTGCCCACTTCTATCTCATCAACGCCTGCTTCATCGAGTAACATAGCAATGCGGAGCTTTTCCTGTCTTGAAAACACCACTCCAGCGGTCTGCTCCCCATCTCTTAATGTTGTGTCGACTATGAACACCCTGCGCGATACCATTCCTGGCGCCTCCCTCCAGCTGATATAGTATGCTGGTATTGTAGTATACATGTATACACTCTGTCAAGACTGGGAAATACAAAAAAATATTTTATATGTCGGAAGGAACCGGGAGCATAGGAATAGAATATGAAGATGTGAATGTGAAATCTATCCTGTGTGAGGGGGGACGGTATCCGAATAGTCTCTGTGTTCGAGTACCTTAAGCGACCAGTCTTTTTTAGGGGGGTTTTTATGTTTCGCAGAACCATATCCATCGTATTGATCGTGCTCCTGACAGTCAGTCTGCTTGCAGGCTGCACCAAGCCCGCATCTCAGCCAGAGCCTGCGCCGAAGAAGTATCAGGATGGGGTTTACGAAGGCTATTCGTGGGCGGATGACAAGGGCTACGCGTGGGCAAAGGTAGAAATCAAGGACGATAAGATCGTAAAAGTAGAGCTCAAAGAATTTGATGCGCTGGGTCTTGAAAAAGACTTCTCAGTCTATCCGTATGCAGAGGCAAAGAAGGCCAACGAGGAAATGCCTGCACAATTTGTTGCAGCAAACTCTGCGCAAGTCGACGGCGTAGCGAAAGCTACAAGCAGCAGTAGAAAATACCGCAGGGCTGTGGCACACGCACTTGAGAAAGCGCTGGTCGTACCTTCTAATTCCAACAAGTACTTTGATGGTGTATTTATGGCGATTTCGGATAGGACTGAAAAGGGCTGGGCCATAGCCTGGGTCACCATCGAAGAAGACAAGATCATCGACCTCAAACTTATCGGTACGACGCCAAAGAGAGGCGCAGACGGTGAGGTAGTAAAGGACAACGCAGGTAACGTAGTGTTTGAAAGGAAGTTGTCAGAAGACCTCATAGAGAACGGAGAGGTCAAGACACCAAGATACCCCTACCTTCCCTATCACGAAGCCCGCGTGAAGATGGCGGCCAACATCCTGAGGGCGCAGAGTACCAACGTTGACGCTGTAACAGGCGCGACGGGTACGTCGAACCAGTGGAAGCAGGCTGTCGACAGGGCGCTTGAAATGGCGAAGAAGTAAAGGCGAAAAAAGAGCGGCACAAGCCGCTCTTTTTCTTTGTGAAGCCAGGGCCGGCCTTACGTTATCCGTCTCCACAGCCTGAGGCTCGATATGGCTGCAACCGGGATTAGCAGGAGCCCCAGCAGGTACCCGCACCGAAAAGGTGAAAATGCAGGAGCATTTTCTAAGTCCAGCTCCGCCGCCTCTCCAGGCGTACGCGCTGCATCCTTACTCAGAAAGAGCGTCCGCGGTGTATGCGATGGGGCAACGTCCGCATCCATCCGGAAGGGTACTTCTTCATAGATGGTGGCCACCTCAGGCAAAACCGCGATTGCATCAATCTGAGAGACGCTGAGTTCCGCGTAAAGCAGGAAGCCGTACTCCGGGCGAGAGTAAGCAACTCCCATGTCAGCGAGGACCGATTCTATTGCAGATTGCTGCTCGGTATAGCCCTGCTCCATGATCGCACGAAGTTCATCCCTGAAGGTCGTGTAATCCTGCCTGTACGGGTCGCCGTCCCACGTCTCGGTATCCAATGCTGGCAATGGGAGTGGCAATATGGTCACTGTCGGCTGTTCTTGCGATGCGCCGGTTGAAGGAAATGACGCTTCGCCCCGCCAACCAGACGTCTCAGGCCTGTGATACGGAGGCGCATCATATGGTGATGCCCACCAGCGCGGGTCGATCTCGTCGATCTCATAGATGTAATCGGGATACTTCGCTTTCAGCGATTCCATCTGGTCTTTGATCGCCTGTGTCTCGACAAACGCGGGTATGATTACGACAAGAAGCGTCTCGTGTGCCGCAGCTGACTTCAACCTGAGGAAGAGATTCACATCGAGCTTGCCTGCTTCTTTTTGTAGCCGTTCCCATTCGGCAGCAGCAAGACGGTAGTCCTCGGCGAAATATCTTTCGGCTTCCTCCATCTCAAGCACTGCGCCTGTCTTCACCCGGATGTACATCATGCCGTAGATGCCGCCGTAGTACTCGGGAGAAACCGGCTCAACGCTCCCCTCCAGTTCTCTTCCGTCAGCAGGCGGAACTGGTGCAGGTCGGGTTCGGACAGAGGAACTTTCTCCTGTATTGACTGAGTACTTCGCAAACCAGAGCGACTCACCGATGTGCCGAAGTTCGATGATGCCTCCCTCGAAGAGCTCTATTTGGTTTTCGTCCACGCCATGCTTTGCGACAAGATAAGAAACCGCCGTGTTCATGTAGTCTGAAGCGAACACCTGTGGCATGAGGGTCATGCAAAGCACAAGAGCCAGAAAAGCAGCTGCCTTTTTCATAGGAATAGCCCCTTTTGAGTGTAGTTGTTGGTGTGTTTGACGAAAGGCTGGAGAATAAGTTCCTGTCAGCCCAAAGCCACTCCGTGAATTATGAACTCATAGGGGGATATAACCGCTGCCCGGAGATCGCGCGACAAACAACAGCGGCTGCAACGGGGTACCATCATCATGCAACAATCCGCGGGTAGAGTCTGGCCGCCAAGCCAATCAATGCTGCGAGTACTGCAAGTTGCACGGTTAGGTCCACTCCGATCCCGAACGCAGACTGGCTGCCCTCAATCATGAGTGCTCGTAGGAGATCAACCTGGTAGCTCAGGGGGTTGATTTTCGCGATTGCCTGAAGCCACGCGGGCATGAGCGCCAGTGGATAAATGGCGTTAGAAGCAAAGAAGAGCGGCATTGTCAGCACCTGACCTATACCCATCATGCGTTCCCGGGTTTTTACCAAGCACGCAACAATCATCGAGAAGGTGGAAAAGATCGCAGCCCCAAGGATGGTTGAGAGTAACACCCCAAGGATGCTCATGATACCCATTCGTACGTTTATCCCTATGACCAACGCAAGGAAATATATAATCACCGCCTGGGTAAGCCCCCTCACTCCCGCAGCAAGTGCCTTACCCAATACCAGCGCAACCCGCGGTGCAGGGCTGGCGATGAATTTCTGGAGGATACCCATATCTCGCTCCCAGATGATCGAAATCCCGTAGAAAATGGAGATGAAGAGGACCGACTGAGCCAGGATGCCCGGAGCCATGAAGTCCCGGTAAGACAGACTTCCGGTTGGGACCTCGCGCAAACGCCCCATTACCTGGCCAAAAACCAGCAACCACAGTGTGGGCTGAACTGCGCGAGTGACCAATTCGGTGGGATCGTGGCGCAGTTTCCTTACATCCGCTTCGGCAATAGCCAGACATTGATATACGAAACCGGTCAGATAGTGTGATCTAACCCAGGCGGCGTGCGGTACGGCGCGCTCGTGCGGCGTCACGGTATGTGCCCCCCTCTTGAATCGAACTTCCGGTAAAGTGGGCAAATGCTTCATCGAGAGTAGTCACACCAGCAGTAGCCTTAAGATCCGCCGGCGCGCCCAGAGTGACCACTCTACCCTGGTGCATAATGGCAACCTGCTGGCACAGTTCTTCCGCTTCTTCCATGTAGTGAGTGGTCAAAAGGATAGTGACACCAAACTCCGTATTCAGCGTGAAGATGTGATCCCAAACTGACCGCCGGACTACTGGGTCGAGCCCTACTGTGGGCTCGTCGAGGAACAAGACGGGGGGCAGGTGCAGGATCGATTGAGCAATCTCGAGCCGCCTGATCATACCCCCTGAAAACTTGCGGACCAATACCCCTGCCATATCACTCAGTCCCATGAAGGCAAGCACCTCCATGATTCGCTCCCTGCGCTCTGCCCTTGGGATGCCGTAAAGTTTGGCAAAAATCAAGAGGTTCTCAAACGCAGTCAGGTTGCCGTCGGCGGAGACCATTTGCGGAACATAGCCGATCACCCGGCGTACGTCTACGGATTGCCTCACGATATCGAACCCGTTGACCCGGCCGGTACCCGCAGTAGGCAAAAGTAGGGTGGTTAACATTTTAATGGTGGTGGACTTGCCTGCGCCGTTCGGTCCCAGCAAGCCAAAGATGGTGCCGGGCAGCACCGAGAAGCTGATCGCATCAACTGCCGTGAAACTGCCAAACCGCCGGGTCAGGTGGACAGCTTCCAGGGCAGGGCGGACTGCACCTTCACCCGCTGCTTGATTCTTGTACATAGTTCCCTCCCGATACATGTCTGGTGACCGCCTGCGGTATGCGCTGTGCATGCGCAACCGTTTCTTTCGCTGTGTATGACTGCTGCCGTTTCTCACCACCGCATGCAGGCATAGCGGCAGTGTAATTGAAGCTCAGCTTCAGTACGTGTGCTCCTGCCGCCGCGGTGCTTCTTTCCAAGTGGTATCACACTTTATGTCTTGTAAGGATCGATGACTGCTTTGACTACCTTCTGTGCCTCTACATCCAAAATCGCCTGTCCGGTCTCATGAAGACCGTATCTATGAGAGACAAGAAGATGCCAGGGATAGTTGTGTGCGTTGGACTCCATCACCCTGATGGATTTATAGAAATGACTAAAATCGATCCCCCACGTTCCGAGTATGGACAGGTGGCGCTTGTTAATCTCGCTGTGAGGGTTCACTGTCACTTCTCCATTATCCGTATACTGACCGACCACCACATACGTTCCTGCATCACGTGTCATGGCCATACCTTCGGTTAAAGCGCCTGGCACCCCCGTAGCTTCTATACAAACATCGGCGCCCCTCCCACCGGTCAACTTCTTCACTTCTTCCACACGCTCCGACGGTCCGTACCGGCCGATGTCTACCACCGCATCGGCCCCAAGCTTGAGACCCACTTCAAGGCGCTCACGGGGGGTACCCACAAGTATGACGCGGGTAGCGCCGGACAACCTTGAAAGGGCCACGGCATTTAGACCTACAGGACCGCTTCCTTGTACTACAACGGTATCACCAAGTCCCACGCGGCCGCGACAGACCGCGTGAAACGCCGTAGGTAAACCACAGCCTCCTCCAATGAATGTGTCGGGATCCACGGAAAGCCGCATAATCTTTACACCCGGTTTCAAGTAGATCTTCTCGCTCCAGCCACCTAGAAGGCCGTCGTTTGCACCGTAGGTGATCCCGTACACTTTTCGCTTCGGGCACCTGGTAGATGCCTTGGCTACCAGGCAGAACCAGCAGTTGTTGCAGGTCTCGTGCACATCAAGAAAGGTTACCAGGTCCCCGGGGCGAACCGGGATCCCGTCTACGTCAAACACTTCACCGTTTACGTCCTCCACTTCACCCACATTGATGTGACCCGGTATCAGCGGATAGGGTGTTTCTGCCAGCCTGCCGTGGTAAAGGTGCACGTCCGTACCGCAGACCTCGCTTCTGATAGTGCGCAGCAGTACTGCCCCTTTCTCCAGTTCGGGCTCTGGAAATGACCGCACTTCCGGCAGACGCCCTGGACCTTCAATTACGCTTGCCAAAACCAACTGCGTCTCCTCCCATTGGTAAATGTTTTAAAAGATGAATTTGCCGTTCTTTTGAACCAGCCTGCCATCCAGGTAAATCTCACCATCGCTGCGCATATCCTTGATCATGTCCCAGTGTATGGCGGAACGGTTTGTACCACCCGACTCTGGATAGGCGTTTCCCAGGGCAATGTGTACCGTGCCGCCGATCTTCTCGTCAAACAAGAGGTCTTTTGTAAACCTGGTAATACCCCAGTTCGTGCCGATGCCCAGTTCACCGATGACCCGCGCACCATCGTCGGAGTCAAGCAGGGCTATCAGTAAGTCCTCGTTCTTCCTCGCTCGCGCTGTTACAACCCTGCCAGCTTTAAACTCAAGATATACGCCGTCCACTTCTTTTCCCATGTAGATAGCGGGGAAGTCGTAAAGGATATGGCCGTCGGCGGAATCCTCAACCGGTGCAAGAAAGATCTCCCCGTCCGGCATATTCTCATGACCATCACACTTTATTGCCTCTCGTCCTTTTACACTGAGACGGAGGTCCGTCTGTTTTCCCACTAGTCTGACCTCGTCAGCCCTATCGAACAAATCCTTTATCCGATCCTGATCCCTGGACATCTGTTGCCAGTCTATGTTGGTCGCGGAAAACAGAAAGTCTTCGTATTCCTCAAGGGACATGTCTGCTTCCTGAGCCAGCGCAGAAGTGGGGTAATTTACCACCACCCATCGCATAGCTCCAGAGATCACGTGGTCCATGATGGGTCTTGTAGCCTTCTGCCTCAGCGCAATACGCTGCGGATCCACGTTAGACAGATATTTCAGATTGCCCGGGGCATCTATGTTAATTGCTACGCTGGCACTCTTGTACTGTTCCAAATCAATGTCAAGAAGGGTGCCAAGCTGCTTTTCACTTGCCTCCCTGAGAAATATCTCATGAAGTTCCTCCCACCTGGCAATGAACCTGGGGTAGGCCCCCTTCTTCAGAACGCGGCGGAATACCTCCTTCACAAGCGGCTTGGCCGCTTCCGAGGAGGTGATTAGTACCACGTCTCCCTCTTTTACACCAGTACTGTAGTCCACCAGTATGTCAGCCAGCCTTTTAACCCTGGGATCCACCATTTGCAGTCTACCTGCCTTTCCGTTCAATGTTTTTAGACTGGTTACGCTCACCGGGGCAGTTCTCCCTTAGTTTCTTCTTGTCCCGGCTTCAAAACTCCTTTAGGGCAGCAATACGGTATGCCAGCCCCTTCGCCGGGGAACAATCGAGGTATGAAAGCGCCGAGCCTCTTACACAAGATGATCACAATAATCCTCCCGCTGGTAAGAAAAGAACTCTCTTTTTGGGAGTCGAAGGTCCAAAACGCCCCGGATCCCGAGATCAGGCTACAGGCAGTATCAAGCATCAGGAAGAAGGCCTTTCACTGCCTGGGAGGAGCAGTATATGCGCTGCGGGATCCGGTAAATGTAGGTGAGACACTCAGGGCAATAACAGCGCTTCAAACCATATCTGACTATCTTGACAATCTGTGTGACCGCTCTGGGGTACAAGATATGCGAGCATTTGCAGCGCTGCACGAAGCGATGCTGTGTGCCGTAGACCTGGAACGAATGCCGTCTGAATTTTACAGGTTCTATCCCTGGAAGCAGGATGGAGGTTACCTTCTTGCTCTGGTGGAGACATGCAGGCACTACTTCAAGTTGCTTCCCGGGTATGACCGGATCCACCCCTATATGGTCCGACTTGCTGGTCTTTACTGCGACCTTCAGGTAAACAAACACCTCTCCAGTGGCCTTCGGGAACGGCGCATGCAAGAATGGTATGCGAAGAATTGCCCGTTTCCAGATCTGGCTTGGTGGGAGTTCGGGGCTGCCTCCGGGTCCACACTCGCACTATTCCTCCTCATGTCAGCCGCGCGCGAAGAACGGCTGGCCGAATCATCGGTCCACGAGATGGTGAGTGCATACTTCCCCTATATGACCGGTCTTCACATCCTGCTTGATTACTTCATCGACCTTGAGGAGGACGCCTGCGAAGGAGATCTGAACTTCGTATCATTCTACCCAGGTCTCGATGAAGCCACAAACCGCATATCGGGATTCGTCCAACGAGCCTTGGAGTCCTCCTCCGAACTTCCGGATCCCGAGTTTCACCGCGCGGTAGTGGACGGAATGCTGGGAGTGTACCTCTCTGACCCTAAAGCCCAAAAGGCGCCCATCAGAGAACATGCATTAAGACTCCTTAAGACGTCGGGGCGTGATGCCATATTGATGCATGGTGTGTGTCGGGCACTTCGTATCCTGGGATGTCTTTGATGGCACGCGCGACCACCAGTTCCGCTACCAGTGACAACGCGGACCTTGAAGCAGAGTCAGCCACGAAGCACAGGCTTTCTTTGGCGCGCTCAATGAATGCGTGGGCCTGGCGGTAGCAGAATTCAAGTGCACCTGTGCGGTATAGTATGCTCTTCACCGCGTTTATGTCGATTGGCCCGTCCGACAGCATCCTTCGCAGATTAGCACCTTCTTTGTCATGCTTGATCCCGTAGATGATGGGAAGCGTCACAACTCCCTGGACAATATCGTTGCAGGCCGGTTTTCCAGTTTCCCTCGCATCTGCCGTGATATCCAAAATGTCGTCTACGAGCTGGAATGCGCAGCCCACATAAAGTCCAAACTTTCTCATTGCCTCCGCAAACTGCTTTGGCGCCTTGCTTACCAGCGCGCCTGCATGACAGCATGCCGCTAGAAGGCTCGCTGTCTTCCCCTCAATGTACCCAAAATACTCGTCCTCCGTAAGGTCAAGCCGCCCTTTGTTTGACATCTGGTCCATCTCCCCTTCGCACATCCGAGAAATGGCCTCTGACATTACGCTGACTACGCCGTAGCGCGCATGAGTGGTGAGCAGAGAGAATGCCCTGGCAAACAAAAAGTCTCCTGCGATGACCGATGCCCCATTGCCATACACCGCGTTGACGCTCGGAAGCCCACGCCTGATGTCCGAATTGTCGATGATGTCGTCGTGCACCAGCGAGGCCATATGAATGAGTTCAGCGGCGGCGGCAACATCAATGACCGCCTGCTTGTCGCATGGGTAAGACTTGGACGCCAGCACCACCAGAGCGGGCCTTAGCCTCTTCCCCTTGGCCATCATAAGGTGATCCATGATCTTTCCAAGCAAGGACCCGTTGCTGTTCAAGGCGTTTCTTACTCGGTCCTCTATAAGCTTCATCTCAGGAAGTTCCGGCCACACCTTGAGGGTCTTCGGTGTTGGTTGAACCATTCGGCATCGCCTCCTGGTTAATAGTAGGGATACAGGAGATAGTATCCTTCAACAGGCAAAAAATGATTCTCCGTATCCCGCACAGAAGATGGGACAGAATATGGGTAGAATATTGTGTCAGGGTGCGTGTCTTTTGAGGATAGCGCTACTGTACGATACGATAACTCGAATAGGTGAAGATACAGGCCCGCTTACGGAAACCGCCGAGGCGGTGCTGCTCGCGCTCGAAAAAGGTAACCATGACGTATTCCCGCTCAAGGCTGAACGCGACTTTCTCTCCAAGCTTGATCTGATAAGGCCGGATCTCGTCTTCAACATCGCTGCAGGAATCAGGCATAAGGGTGAGCAGCCCCTGGTTGCCGCTTTGCTCGAGCTTTCCGGAATACCATACACAGGTTCTTCTTACGCCACCCATACAATTGCCACGCAGAAACACCTGGCCAAGATCGTATTTCAGGCAATGGGTCTTGCTACCCCACGGTTTGCGGTATTTAGCCGGATAGAGTCAGGCGACGCGGGCAGGATTGGGCTTTCCTACCCGCTCATGGTAAAACCCGCGTGGGAAGGGTCGAGCGTGGGCATCGGTTGTTCAAATCTGGTGTATAACTGCGAGGAGCTCCATAAGGTCGTGTTGTCCATCCTGACGATATACAAACAGCCCGCACTCGTGGAAGAATTCCTGCCCGGCCGCGAGTTTACCGTAGCAATACTGGGTACTGAGAACCCGACAGTGCTGCCCATTGAGGAGATTGTGACACGGGAACCTATATACACACACACCGCAAAGGTCGAGGATCGCGTGGAGTATAGATGGCCCCATCTAGACCAGGAGACCGTTTCAGCCATCACCTCGCTGGCGAAGGACGCATACCAAGCGCTCGGTTGCCGCGACTACGCACGCGTTGACATCCGCATGGATGCCTCGGGCAAGCCCCAGCTTCTAGAGATAAATACCCTCCCAGGACTAGCCCCCGGCTACAGCGAGCTGCCGAGAATCGCGCAAAAAGCAGGAATTCCCTACACCGCGCTCATAAACCGTATTGTCGATATGGCTGCAGAGCGCTACGCCATATGGCCTGGATCCGAGGAGAAACCCGTTGTGTACCTTCACGGCCCGGGCCAGTGCCCCATTCACTGACCGCCTTTTATGCAGGATTTTACTGCTTCCCGGGCGAAGTGGGAATGGAATGTAATCACCACGGAGGTGCAGGCTATGATGCGGGATACGGCCGCGGTGCTTTATGATCTGTTAAGCACAAGAAGAAGTGTCAGGCAGTTTTTGACCGAAAGTATCCCGGATGACGACATCGATTTTGTGCTCAAGGCAGGTTGTCTTGCGCCTTCAGGGGCCAACTTTCAGCCGTGGCTTGTTGGTGTGATCACGGACCCTGAGCTAAAGAAGCGGATTCGGCTCGCCTCGGAAGAGGCTGATTCAAGATGGAACAGCAAAATGCAGGACTGGTTTAAGGCGTGGCTCAAGAGCCAGTCTATAGAGCCAGAAAGCAAACCCTTTCTCGAGCATGCCCCTGTGCTCTTGGTAGTGTTTGGCAACACGCTCGCCCCATATTGGCTTGAATCGGTGTGGATTTGCATTTCATACATGTTGCTCGCAGCCCACGCAAAGGGACTAGGCAGCGTGCCTTATACCCCCGGGTACCCTGGTTTCCTAAATGACCTGCTATCTGTCCCGGAAACATATAGCCCCCAGGCAATCTTACCTCTGGGTAAGCCTGATGGTATCCCCGACAGAGCGCAGCGTCCCAGACGGCCGGTGGAGGACTCCGTTTTTTATAATTCATACACGCGACCATAAAGCGAAGTGTTTGATCAGGAGTGCTCGCCTTCGACCGCTGTGACCATTTGTTCCATTGACTGCTCCTCATCGCGCCGCTCATCGATGAATATGGATGTCATCACTCTCGGGGCTCCTTTACGAAAACCACTGCTGTGCATTTTCGCTACAATCGGGAGCACCGTCTCGAGATCTCCCTGGATGATGGTGGATGTCGGAGTCACCTGGTGTTTGAGACTGGTTTCTTCTTCGAGTATGCTGTGGGACAGAGAAACGAAACTGCTAAAGCTTGCTTCATCGGTACCAACCGGCACCACTTTGACTTCAACGATTGCCAATCAAATGCACCTCCTCGCATTTCTATCGATATATTGCCCGGGAAATGCTGTGATTAACAATATGCTGGCAGTGATCGCTGATCGTTTCAGATTGCCGCATGTATGTTCAGGCGGCTGGCGTACTCCCAATTTCAGAAAAGAGGAACATTACCTTCGTCCGTCTAACTCTAATGAGGGGTAATCGGTACTCAGTACAAGGGGGTGATATGTTGCCCACGATCTTCTTTTACGGACCTGACCTGGAAAAAGAAAAAAGAAGAGAGCTTATTCGGAGATTTACGCAGGCAGCAAGCGAACTTACAGGGATCGATCAGTCCGCTTTCGTCGTTTACCTGAGACCCTCAGATAGGGACAGGGTCGGAGTAGGCGGCCAGTTGCTGGAAGACGTGATGAAAAAGAACAACGCGTAGCACACTCTGGGTCGCGCGCGGTGAATTCATCTATTTCATGATGCGCCATCCTCGCTCTGTCGCCACATGGTATAAACGTTTCTCCGGGTTCACCGCCACGGGGTTCCCTACCAGCTCAAGTAGCGGGAGGTCAGAGAGGCTATCTGCATAGGCATGGCTACCCCGTAAGTCGGTCGAATCCGCAGGGTACTCCTCAAGTAGCCTCTCCACCTTCCGCTCACTGTTTATGTAATCGATATCCACATCAGGGTCTATCCGCCCGCAACGCACAGGAAGCCTGGTACCTATCACGCGCCCAAAGCCCAGATCTTTCCCCGCCTCATCCAACAACGGTAACAGTGCTCCGGAAACCAATACGAGCTCAAACCCACTCTCTTTCAGAGTCTTGGCCTCACTCAGGACTTGTCTGTCAAGCTTTTTCTTCATTTCCTGGTAGGCGTCACAAAAAAACCGTCTGGCGTGCGCTTCGTCCTCCCCACGGAAAAGCCTCAAGAATCCAAGCAGTGCAGATTTCTTCATGTGCTCCTTTGAGCCCGATTTGAGCTTGTACATAAGGTACATCGGGATCATGGATAGCATGACCTGGACAAACCGGGTCCGCGAGCGCTTCTGCCTCAGCCACTCCTTGCACAGAAAGGGCAGTGTCTCACCCGGGTAGATGGTACCATCAAAATCGAATATGGCGAGTCTCACAAAGCCCATCCTTTCTAAGAACCGGATACCAGTATTATACCATGAAGGGGAAATACTGGATCCCTACCGCCTAACTTTTTCCTTGCGGGTTGACCAACCCATCAGATCGTAACCAATTCAGTACCCAAAAGCAGCCTCCATTAACATAAGTACAGCAAGAACCACTGCTAGAACGGCAGGCCTACCTGCGATGAATCCAAGATAGACCAGCCCTATAAGGAAGAAACCGATCAATGCCCTGACAGAGCGATCTCCCGGACTTAGATTTGGTCGGAACTCGAGCCTCATTAAGATACACCCCCGATCAGCTTCCCTTTACCCCGGGTCATTATGCACCTGTGAAGACGTGGCCTGCGCCTTTTCAGGACCCTTATCCCCTGGCGTTCCTCAATGATGAACCGAGACGTTCTTTTACAAAGATGTAGATCTCCGCCATGCCATTTCCGGAGCATCTTGCAGCAGGTGCTTGTAAGGATACCTCTTGACAGATATAATGAACTTGGGCGATGGAGCTCGCCTGTTAAAAGCGCTCAAAGCGTGATGGCTCCTACCATATCTGGTAGGTTTATTTGTTTTTCTGGCGAATTACCAGGGGGAGGGACGAGAGTGCAAAATACTGATACGCTTGCACAACAGATACGTGTAGCAGTCCATCAATCGGTGAGACATGTAGTCGTGCTGGAAGACGATACAGCGCTTGACCTCATGCTCGTAGCGATCATGTGCGGCGGCCACATACTGCTTAATGATGTCCCCGGTGTGGGCAAGACGCTACTTGCCCGTACTTTCGCGCGCACTTTAGGAGTGACCTTCCGCCGGATACAGTTCACGCCTGACCTTCTACCTTCAGACGTGACCGGCCTCAACTTCTTCAACCAGAAGACATCCGAATTCGAGTGGAAGCCCGGTCCTGTATTCACCAACATATTGCTGGCTGACGAAATCAACCGCGCTACGCCTCGTACCCAATCGAGCCTGCTTGAGTGCATGCAGGAGTCCACAGTCACCGTGGATGGGGTAACCCGCCAGATCTCGCCTCCCTTCCTGGTAATCGCCACTCAGAACCCGGTGGAAATGGAGGGCACCTTCCCGCTGCCCGAGGCGGAACTCGACCGTTTCCTTCTGTGCCTGCGCCTTGGATACCCAAGCCTTGACGGGGAAAAAGAGATTGTACGTCGTTTTCTGAACAAGGATCCGCTAAGAGACATAAAGCCCCAGGTGACCAGCGACCAGATTACCTGGCTGCGCACAGCCTCTAGTCATGCGCGATTCTCAGAACCCGTGCTGGATTATGCACTGGCTATATGCAGGGCTACGCGCGATCTTGACGGTGTGAGACTGGGGGTAAGCCCCAGGGGCACGCTATACCTGACCCGCTGTGCCCAGGCGCTGGCAGTGCTCAGGGGCAGAGAATTTGTGTTACCAGATGACGTTCAGGACGTGGCCGTTCCTGTACTCGCGCACCGCCTCGTCCCCGATATCGAGTCCTCACTTTACGAGATGGATGGCGTCGCAGTGATCCGGCAGGTGCTCGCGCGTGTACCCGTGCCCGTGGGACAAGGCGAGGGAAGCCAACCATGACTCCCGGACAAATAGTGGGGGTTGGCCTCGCGGTGATTGTCATTGGTCTTGCAGCGGGCAACCCGGCGGTGGTCCTACCAGGCATGCTGCTTGGCATGGTAGGAGGGGTCTCCTGGCTTTGGGCCAATCATCTGCTCTCTAACGTATCTTGTGAGACCTTGCTGTCCGCCCGGCGAGCCCGCCTGGGAGACAAAGTGGGCGGAGAGTTGGTGATCCGCAACGACCAGCCTTTTCCCATACCCTGGCTCGACTGCCGCTTGGACTGGCCCGGCGACCTGAGTATAGATCGGGGTACGCTCGTTCGGCATTACAAGCCCAATCGTCTAATTTTCCGGAACGTGCTGTCGCTACGCTGGTTTGAGCGGGTCGTACGCAGGTTCCGGATTACCTGCGACCGCCGCGGCGAATTTGTTTTCGGGCCGCTTGAGCTCAGGGCAGCAGACCCCTTCGGAATGTTCGAAGGCAAAAAGGACCTGGATACTCACATGCGCCTCTTGGTCTACCCGCGAACAGTGCCCGTTATGGTAAGACGCCGCACAAGGCAAAGCCCGTTTGGAGAAAAGCCCTCGCCCAGCTGGATCCTGGACGACCCCGCATGTTTCCGGGGAGCGCGCGACTACTCCCCCGGGGACCCGTTCTCTCGCATCGAGTGGAAGGCCACCGCGCGCACAGGGAGGTTGCACACGAGGCTCCTTGACGCGCCCTTTGCCACTGAGGTCGCGGTAGTACTCAATGTCTCCACCGGCGAATATTGCTGGGAAGGCGTCCAGGTAGACCTGGTGGAGCGGACACTTGTTGTGGCAGCCTCGGTCGTGCGTATGTTGTGCAGAGCAGGATACCGGGTCAGCGTGCATACCAACGGCTTCATACGGGGAACACAGGGTCCTGCCGCAGTCAAGATGGGAGCCGGCCCTGCCCATTTCGTGACGTGCATGGAAATGCTGGCCCGGCTCTTGCTGATGCCAGGTACCCGGCCGGAACAAGTACTCGCCTCCGCGTGCAGAAAGGCCGGAGATCACACACAGGTCCTGGTGATCACCGGTGTACTCACGCGGGGTCTCATACAGGAAGCGGAAAGACAGCATAACACAGGACAGACCATAACTGTGCTGTTTACCGGCACAGCACGTCCGGAATTACGAATGAGGTTCCCTCTTTACCTGGTCAAGGAGGAAGAAAACTGGGATGAACTGGCACAGATCACCCTTTGTTAGGCTAGGCAGTAGCGTCCTTTCCCTGGCGTGCCATACAAGCGTGTTCGGTCCGTGGTTTGTCTTCATCGGAGCATACTCCGGTATACCCGCCATCACACGCCTGTACTGGCCGATGGCAGTAGTGCTCGGCTGCGCTTTTGTTCTCTCGCGTACCTGCGGACCTATCGCACAAAAGATGCACGAGCGCTGCAGGCACGCATGGGCACTCGCGCTCGGAGCCGCGGGTATCCTCTTCACAGGCGCTGTGCTGGTACTTCCCGCACAACGTTCTGGCAGTGCCCTCGCTGGCTACTGGCCTGGCCTGTTTGTCGCTGGTATGGCCGCGTGGCTCAGGGGTATCCGTCTCGGCAGCGTACCTGAGGACAGCCTCGAAATGCAGCGGCACCTAGTTATCGGTGCGGCAACTACCGCCCTTTCACTATTTCTTATCGGACGGCTCGCACAGCGCGACGTTGTACTTCCGCAAGCGCTGCCGTTTGTGCTGTTTTGGCTTATCGCTGCTACTGTCTCAACGGCCCTCACGCGGCTTGCGGAACTAGCAGAAAAAGACCAAGGCGAAAGCCCCGAGCTTGCCCGCTTCTGGCCGCCGCTGCTTGTCGGTGTGGCGTTTGCCTGCCTGATCACCGCATTGCTCCTCAGCGCAGCGGCACCAGTACTCGTTCACCTTCTCCAGCATCCTGCAAGGTTATTGTTTCGTGCATTTGAGTTCTGCCTGATGCTGGTAGCATATGCCCTCGGGTTTGCCGTCCAGTGGGGAATCTGGCTGGTTAAGCTGTTGCTCGGCCGCCAGGAAGGTACTGATCTCCCTCATGGGGAGATCCCAGACGCCAGCGAGTTCTTCCAGAATCACGAGC
>DYEP01000127.1 GCA_020725675.1 Symbiobacterium sp.
ATTTGCACATAGTGGGTCAATTCTATTGACAATCAACACAGCTTTTCTGCTCTAATGTTATAGCTTGTTCCTCGGTGAGCCCTGGAGGTAACCGGGCGGCGCCGCAGGAGAGCCTTGACGGCCGGGGACCCCGCAGGTGGTACAATGGTTTTTTGACGGGCGGCGCTTGTTATCGTTGCCTGTCCCACAAAGCCGCCCCGTGGTTGGCGTTATTTAGCCACCTGCGGGGTGTCGGTCAAGGCCGCCGCCTTAACGGGCAGATGGAACTACGTTAACATGTTAGCTTTGCAGGCTGTGGTTAAAGTGCGTCACTTTTTTTGTGCCCGGGGTTTGATATTCTGGGGTAGTCATGTGCTTAGATTGGCTGAGTAAGTCCAGGCAAAAATCTTTTGGCTTTAACTGGCGAGGTCTCACGCTTTAAAGAATTTTAAGATATACCTACTAAATATTGACACGGACACCGGATGTTTGCGCATTGACCCTGAAGACCACAAAGTATATATTAGCATTGTAGGAACAGTAACTACAATTAAGTCTTCTGGCGGGGGTGGCGTAATTTGATAAGGAGCCGGGTGGGGATTCGAGAAGCCAAGATGAACTTCAGCAGGCTTGTGAAGGAAGTTCAGGAGGGCAAAGAAATTGTCATAACGGACCGCGGCCGGGAAGTGGCAGTGCTCAGAGGGATTCCCAGAGAGAGATTATCTCTGGAAGCCAGGATAAGCCAAATGGTAACAAACGGGTGGCTAGAGCCTGAGAAAAAAAATGTTAGATCTCTTCCGCCGCCGCTTCCGGCCGAAGCTGACATAGCGCAGAGGTTTCTGGAGGAGGATAGGAGGTGAAGGTAAAGGCTGTAGACTCTGTAATATACTGGGACAGCTCGGCGGTGCTTTCGGCCCTGGTTCGGGATCGGCACAGTGAGTACGCCATCGAGTCGGCGCGAAAAAAGGCCTGCCATTTAATATCCTCCCTTGTGGCAGCCGAAGTAAACGCGGTGCTGAATCGCATGAACCGTGAGGGTCATTTGAGGGACATTTTTCTGGAGGCCGCTTTGGATGCTTTTGAGGCCGGACCTTGGCGGCTTTTGCGAATGGAACCGTATCCATCCGATATGGTTTCCCTGGCACGCAAGTGGCCGTTGCGGGGGGCTGATCTGTGGCATCTGGCATTAGCGGTAAGATTGAAAAAAGAGGACCTGCCCGAATTGGTAATGCTGACCTTTGACCAGCGATTGCAAGCCGCGGCCCGCGGCGAGAATCTTTAAAGAGAACCTTAAAGAGAACCTCTTAAGCAAAGACGCCAAACAGGTTTTAGCCTGTCTCGCGTCTTTCTTCAGCGTCTGCTTGTGCTAGCGTCTGCTTATGCTAAGCAAACATTGACCGCTCTGAGTTTGCGGCTGTTCTTTGGATCGGGCTCGACATCAAAAGTAACCTTTTGGCCTTCATTGAGAGATTTAAAACCATCGGCAACGATAGCAGAGAAGTGCACGAAGACATCGTCGCCGCCGTTGTCATTGGAAATAAATCCTAAGCCTTTTTCCGGGTTGAACCATTTTACTGTACCTTATATTCATTTTGGTACTTCCAAAAAATTTTATGAGTAATTTCGGAAACAGCTAAAAAGTACCAGGTAAAAGACAGTAAATATACCGTCTAATGTATATACAGGAAAAGAAGCACACCAGGAGGGGACCGCGTCAACCTACTGTAGGAAATCGCGAAACCTCACCGACCTTGAAGCAGGCCAAGCTACCAGACCAGGGAAGAATTCCGACTCAGTGCTTTAAAGGCCCTAGTTAGTTGCGTAACCGGTCCCCGTAGAACAGGTAGATTATCGAACACCTCGCCTGCCACCTTTTTCAGCATCTTCCGCTCTTCGGCAACGACAGTTGGGCAGATCGTAAATGGTTTGAGTTCCTCCCGATACCGGGTCACATACTGCTCTAAGTAGAGAAACACCATTCGCCTTCATCGCCCGCAACCGGGCCATCTGGCCTACCCCGCGTGCGCTCCAAGCCATCGGCCGGGATGATAGCCGCGCCGAGAAGATATGGCTTACGTGTGCCTTTTTACACTTTCTTTCCCTTACCCCCTGGAACTTTTCCCAAATGTGTTTTATAATTTGCATAGAGACCTCACTTCTTAGAGACCTCACCTCTTTCGGTAGTTGTTTATCAACTGCCCGCCTCTTCAAAAGAAGGTGAGGTCTCTATTCTCTTTCTCCTCCCTCATATCCTCCAAAAAATTCCTACAGTAATTTTACACTAACAAGAAGTTTGTTAAACTGGAATCAACGGTTGAATTTAAAACAATGTCGAGCACTAGTAGATCTCTTGCACAACCATTTGAAGAGAAATTAAAGGCGTGGCTGGTGGCTGGAGTTAAAGCGCTATTTATTATTTATATTTATAAATAAATATGGTAGGCTTTCTCCTGATGTTGCACATGCTTGTATTATGTTCATTCTGTTACAGCTATTTTATAATGACCAAAAGCTGATGGAGTTGCTAGATATAATATCCATATCAAATGCCAATTAAATGGCAGGGGCTCCCATAGGGGATTGTCTGGAGTCGATGGCGGAACGTTTTTTGTGGGTTCATCAGCTGATTCATTGGGGCAGAGAATTGTCGATGGAAAAAGAGCCGGGGATAGGTTGAGTTGGTCTGGAGGGGAAAAGAGTGAAGCTGCGTGAGTGGAAATTGGAGGATTACCTCAATGGGTACATCATAGGGGTTTACCCGGAGTGGAACGATGCCGTACTGGAGCAAGAAACTATTAGCAGGTCGGTTTATGATCGTGACTGGCTTCATGACCACTGGGACGAATTGACGGAGGAGCAAAAACAGCTTGTAATCGGCGCGGACATAAAAATCATTAAGCACGTAAAAGAGGTCAACGAATGGTGTGTTTACGACGGGCGCTGGCGGGAACGAAAAAAGATGCGGCCCAGGCCGCCGCTTGAGCGCTGGTGGTGGTACCTGGACCGCATAGCGGCCAGGCTCTACCCGGCGGAGCTGTTGCCGCCGCATTTACGCGAGGACGGTTGATTATGCCCGAAGCGTTTTTCGCCCCATGAACCGCGGACGGCCCTAACGGTCAAACAGAGCAATGCCAGTAGGTGCTGCACTTATCGGTGTTGCCAGCTGGGCCCGGCGGCGACGTAAGGGCGCACGTTGTCGTGCATCTAATGGGCTAAGCCGTCGATGAGGTCGTACTGGCTAACCCGCGCTGCCAGGTTCGCTGTAAGTCAGTGAGAATACCGTATCGGTCAGCCAGCGACGGAACGACTCATTGTCGCTGAACTGCTTAAACAACTCGGTGTCATCCTTGAGCAGCGCGGTCATCACCCGAACAAGGGCCTTGTCGTGCTCAATACGTGCGTTCTGTTTGTCGGAATGCTTGCGTGCATTCTGGTAGGCGGCGTCGGCCGCTACGCGGGCAGGAATCTCCTCGGTGATCAGCTTACGCACCCGATCGGCGTCGGTCCAGGGAATGTTGCCGAACAGGTCGTTAAAGGCCTTGATGATATTCGAAAGCCGGTCGAGCTTCGGCTCGGGCTTGTGTCCACCACCCAAAGTGTGCACCGGCTCGATTTCGGCATCCGCATCAGAAAGCGCGATCCTCATGCTCGCCTGCTTTTCGACCCGGTAGCTGTCTATGCCGACCGCCTCGAGGATGCCCTTTGAGAGGTCTTCCTCTTTTGGTGCCGGCAGCTTGGGCACCAGGAAGTTGAGGAAGATCGACAGTTTCTCCCACTCGGCGTTGGTGTAGGGGAGGATCGAAGACAGAAAGTTATAGGTTCGCAAAAACGCCTTGGCTTTGCCCTTGAAGTCTACCTGACCGTCCTCGTCGAGCTGCTCCACGTAGGTGGCGACGCAGGCGTCGAGGATCGGGTCGAGCTGGTCGCGGTCGGCCCCGTTCAGGTAGAGCCGCGCCAGTTCATCAACTTGCTCAGGCGCGTACACCTGGTAGCCGTCAAGGTCGGCCTTAAGGTCGTGCAGCTTGTTCGGGTCGGTCTCGTCGGCGAGGATGGTAGTCCGGTAGTAGGGCTCGAAGGCCTTTCGGATTGTCTCCGGGTCGTTGACGAAATCGAGGACGAAGGTGTCGTGCTTCTGGGGGTGGGCGCGGTTGAGGCGCGAAAGTGTCTGCACCGCCTTGACCCCGGAGAGCGCCTTGTCCACGTACATGGTGTGCAGGAGCGGCTCGTCATAGCCGGTCTGGAACTTGTCGGCGCAGATCAAAAACCGGTACGGGTCCTCCCGAATCTTGTCAGCA
>DYEP01000128.1 GCA_020725675.1 Symbiobacterium sp.
GCCGTAGGGCCGGACCGGCCCGAACTGAAGCCTCTGGAGTGGGAGGCCGCTGCGCGGATACTGGGGAGCAATCCCCACATCCGCGTAAGCTTCCCTCAGTGAAAGAGGAAGCCCTCCCCTTTAGGGGTGGGAGGAGGTCACTAGTTATCGCTCCTTCTTGAGTGCGATCAGCACAACTTCTTCGTAGCCGTGACTGCGGCGATAGTCGTTGAATTCTTTCTCTTTGCGCTTTAATTCTTCAACATCTGCACTATCCAGCTTGGCTAGCCTTTCTTCTTGCATAATCATCACCTCCCCGGAAATATTGCCTGAACGCGGGCCTTTATTAGTCTTGGCAGCAAGCGCGCAGCGAAGTCTTCCCACTCCTGGAGGTAACCCTTATCTCCTCGCATAAGGCGTGCAAAACCATCTATGATCCAATCATCCCGAAGCAGCAGCGTAGAGAGGCTATACTTCTTTTTCCAGCACAGTAAGGCAGTGAACCATGACACTGCAAAGACCCTGCCAAACTCGTTCCTCGCCCATCGCACATACCCACGGACGGGGTCGGAGCAGCCTCCCCTTAGAAATACGTCTACATGGTAGGCCGCCTGTTTTCCGCTACGTACAGCCCCGTAAACTCCTTCACCGGTAAACGGGTCGACGAAGCCTCCTGCATCTCCCACAAGGAGCACTTTGCCCACAGCCGGCCTTCTCCACGGGAACCCTCCCGGAACAGGCCATACGCTGGCCCCTGAGAACATAAGACCTGATTGTTCTGCTAGCTCTGCCAGCTCTTGTGTCAGTGTCCTGCTGGCAATAGCGGAGTATCCCACTCCTGCGTGCACGCGCTCTCTGCCGGGAAAGGCCCAACCCAGACCGGCCACTCCGCCGGTTAGGTAAAACTCAAGTCCGTCGAGTCTCTTTTGTACCAGCGAATAGGCTTCGACACCCAACCCCAGCGAAAGCGGTGACCACGGCACGTGCTGCTTGCCGCAGATGAGGAAAGGACCTGCGCCGGTCGCGCAGATCGCTGCCCTGGCCACGAGCGCGCCGGAATCCGAGGCCACGTGAAGCAAGCCGTCTTTTTCGTCAATTCCCGTCGCTTCATGCCCTTCCATAAACGTGCAGCCTGCTTCTATCGCCCGCTCCACCAGCCACTGATCAAAGTGGCCACGCTCTACTGTCACACCTAAAGACACCGGATAGCACTTTGATGTAGTCTGGCCGTTTCCGCAAACTGAAATTCGAAAGATGTGTTGGTCAATCAAATCGTCGGGCAGCATGGGCAGCTCCTGCAGCACCTTATGGGAGATGAGGCCGCCGCATGGTTTATCCCTCGGAAAGTATGCCCTGTCCAAGAGCAAGACCGTGTGTCCCCGCACTGCCAGCTCGCGGCCCGCGGTAGAACCGGCTGGCCCCGCGCCTATAACAATTGCATCATAATAGGCCGTTGTTCCCGTGGTCTCCCACCACCTTCCGCACAACCTCCACAACCCGCTCGACCAGATCCGGGATGCGCCGTCTTATTACTTCTGACAGTTGAGTGGAAACTCCCGTGAAAGCTGGCTCCATCCCGACCACGACCAGGTCTGGTCCGATCCCCGCAGCATGTTTTAGGCAGGATAGTAGATCGATCCCCCGTGTAGACAGCCCTCCTGGAGGACCGTCGCACCCACTCGGTCGAAATACATAGATAGTACCGGGAGGCTGACCTCCGTTTACTGCGTCAACAAGAATGAGCCAGTCACACCCCACCGAAGCGAGCAACAGTGACAGTGCGTTGTTAGCGGCCTCAACCACGCTCACCTCCGGCCCAAGTCCCGCGCTTGCCAGTTGCTTTACTGCCACAAGACCTAAAGCATCATCTCCACGCAGCGGGTTGCCTGCTCCCACCACTTGCACGCGCGCCATCCAGCCCCCTCCGACAAGAGTATTTTCTCCCTCTTTTAGCCTGCAATTCACACTCTGGAACACAAAAACGGAAATCCGTAAAGGACTCCCGTTGAACTTCCTGGCCTAACCAATGATCGCTCTCAACGCCACTTGCCAACCCTTGGCAAAACTTCACTTGCCTCTGCACATTAGCCCCACCAGAACCCTACCTAATTCCGGACGGCGCATCAAAAAAGAGAGCAGGGCCAAGGCCCCGCCCTCTAGGCAGCACTAACTACTTGCCAAGACGGAAGAAGAATTTGACTTTCGTACCGCACACCAGTTCTACAACCAGAACGTAATCGCCGGGTTCAGCGCTCCGGGAACTCTGCCAGGTCCAGATGAAGTGACCATCGTTGGCGTCATAACGCCATCCGTTGATGTTTGACTTGCCGGCAGAGGTTTCCAACTCGACAGCCTCGCCGATCAGATCACCATCCTGGCTGAGCTGCGCGATCTTGCTTGACCTGATCACCGCGGGATCAGACACCACACCGTTCACATCACTTACAGAGAACTTAAACGGTATAGTGCTGCCACGTTTGACAATTCGTGTGATGACTACATCACCTGATACGATGTAGGTGGCAGTCACTACAGTAGTTTTCTCAGTAAAGTTTCCTGATGCGTCAGTTGCCGTCCACTTTACTATCTTTTCCCCTGGCCCAAAGGTCGCGGGAGCATCGTGTGTGACCACGGGGTTGGGGTCAACTATATCTACAGCAGAAACCAAGGCGATGAGAGGCGCTGACGAGGCGCCTACAGTAACAAACCAAGTGTCAGGGGCACCGAGAATTTCCGGAGGAGTCGTATCTACTACAGTAACCTTCTGTGTAGCTGTCGCTACTGTCCCGTCTGCATCCGTAACCGTCCATGTCACAATGGTTGTGCCCAGCGGGAAGAAATTGGGCGCATCATTGGAAATGTCGTACGGTTCCGTTCCACCTTCCACTTCGGGCGCACCCAGCGGCACATTCTGAGCTCCGCCGGAGGTGTTTCCTTCGAACGTGATATCAGCCGGTGCTGTGATCTTGAGAGGGTCGGCAGGGGGCAAACCACTTCCGGTTACGTCGACGAATATGCTCGGAATAGTGGCATTAATGTTTACATTGCTACCGCAATTAACTGAAAGAGCAATTGTATGGGCACCCGTCGGAGCGTTCGCGTGCGCCTCGATTGTGATGGTGGTCGACAGTATCAGCGGGCTCTGAGTGTAATTCCCAGGCGGAAAGTACACCCTTTTTGTGCCCGTGGCAGTTACGCCGCCAGTCTCTCCTATTACATACTTCTCTGGAACCTCTACCCAAGCATTGTTGGCCTGAGCCGAAGACACACTACCGTTCGTCGCTGTGAAGGACACAGTTACGTGGGTCAAGCCACCTTGATCCACGCTCGCCGGTGTCGCAGTAGCATTACCCACTACGACGACATCCGTTACTACTGCCGCAGCCAACGCTACGTTTGCTAATAAAGCTACAATCAAGAGAGTCACGAACGGAACTAGACGCCGTTTCCTCATTCTTGTCACCTTCTTCTTTCTTCTCAGATTACTAATTGTTCCCGATCCAGTAGACTGCACAATACCGAGCTTTATTCCTCTCGGCTCCACGGGCATCCGGGCATAACAATAGCCGGGCTGGCTCTTAATTCCCGGCAACCCGGCCTCCATTGCTCAGCACTTTGCTTTAGGCCCGCGGTTTTGCGCCCCCGCCTTTCGGCGGGTTAGCCACACTTGTCGGGTGTGCACATGGATGTCTCGATTCGATGCCCGGTAGCTCTTCATCACCTCCTCATTTGGTCACCATTATATTCCACAATCGGGAGTCGATTCTCCTTCTGGCAACTAAATAATTTTCCAATTTTAAGACAGGTCTCCTTTCCTTCTCACCTCTCGCCCAAGTGCGCTTGCCAGTTGTTGTGTAAAACCCGGACCATCCGCTCCCCGCCCCGTGTACCAGCTACTACCACTCGCACGATCACGCCCCGGCAGGGGTTATTTTCTCCCTCTTTTGACCACCAATGCACACTCTTGGAACATGAAAAACAGGAATCCGCAAATCTTCCGCTGAAGTTCATTGTGGCGTCCTCACCCAGACATCGTTCTTGTCATTTTTCGAATGCTTCTGGCCAGCTCGTCCGCGTAAGTGCCGAATACCACCTGCCATACTCCCTGCGAACCCTTGACGAAGCCCAGCGCGCCGCTAGCCCGGAGCTCGTCCTCATTCACTGATTCCGTATGTTTCAGTACCACCCTGAGCCTTGTCAGACAGGAATCTATCGATATCACGTTTTGTGCGCCGCCCAGCGCCTTAAGCACGCGCCTCGCCCTTTCATCCATGTCCATGTCAATCGCGGGCAGAGGCGTAATCCCGGCTTCTTCTTTAAGACGCCCCGGTGTCTTTAGGTCGAATTTACGGATAAGAACGTTGAAACAGACGAAGTACACGAGGGCAAACATCAAGCCAAGCGGGAGAATAAGCCAGGCCTTCTCCGCAAGGTGCCAGTTCACGGCGAATTCAATCAGCCCCGCAGAGGACCCGAAACCATGCCTGATCCCGAGCATGTGACATATGGCGAAAGAGAGCCCCGTGAACAGGATATGAAGTACAAACAGGATGGGCGCAGTAAACAAAAAGGTAAACTCTACTGGCTCGGTTATCCCTGTGAGAATGCTGGTAAGGGCCGCAGTGATCATGAGCCCTTTGATCGCTCTCCTTTGCGAGTCGCCCGCGTTTACGTACATGGCATAAGCCGCAGCCGGCAGCCCAAACAGCTTTACCGCATAGGCGCCTGACATAAAATACCCGGCGGTGACATCACCGGCGAAGAACCTCCCGAGGTCGCCGGTGACTCCCTGGTATTCACCCATCATGAGCAAGATGATCCCATTCAGGAAATGATGAAGCCCTGTGGGTATAAGGAGGCGCTCAAGTGCTCCGTACACGAACACGCCCAGCGTACCCGCCCGGCCCATCCAAAGACCTAGCGAAGAAATGGCTCCCTGCAAAGCGGGCCACATGTAGCCCATAACGAGCCCGATGGGTACTGAGATCAGCGACGCAATGATGGGCACGCTGCGCCGGCCCCCGAAAAAACTGAGGTACTCAGGCAGCCTCAGGGTATGGTAGCGCAAGTACACCCAGGACGACAGTACTCCTGCTACCAACCCCGCTACCACACCCATGTTCGTCCCGGGTACAAGACCGTCGGCCACACCGTTTATAATGATATAGCTGACCGCAGCTGAGAGCGCGGCCATGCCCTCCCCCCCAGTGAGACCCACTGACAAGCCTACAGCAAAAATCAGCCCGAGATAACGGAACAGGGTGGCTCCTGCGCTGGACAGCGCCAGAGCGACAACAGGTACGGGCATCACATGGCCCAGTGCAAGAATAATGGCGGCCGCAGGCAGGACAGAAATAGGTGTGAGCGCCGCCGCTCCGAATTTCTCGAAAAATCGCCTCATAGGCTGGTGCCCCCCTTACTTAAACTGAGGGAGAAACTCTTTGTGTGCTTTGAGGTAATCATTCAGGATTCTCTCTGCAGTAGTTATCGACGGGACCAGGGGATGAGTGATGAGCGCAAGAAGCGCTTTGCGCTGTGAACCTTCTAGTGCAGCCTCAATGGTGAGCCTCTCGTACTGACTTACCACCTGCATGAGCCCTAGCATCCAGGGTTCGGGCTGCTCCAAAGGCAGCGGAGTTGCACCCTGGCTACCCAGCTTGCACGGTATCTCAATGATGGCACCGGGATCCATCCCGCGAACGCTGTTTCCGTTCGGGACGTTCACCACGAACTCCTCCTGGGTGTCGTTGGCGATGGCGGATAGCACAGAAACCATCATGTCCGCATGCCAATCACCGCCCCTTTGTTTCCACAGGTCCACCTCGCGCCCTTTTGATACGGCCGCATAGTGTGACAACAGTTCTTCCTCTATTTCCATGACCTCTTCAGCCCGGGTCTTCGAGAGCCGGCTTTGCTCCTTCAGGATTTCGTCGGTGAGATAGTAGTACTGGAGATAAGGAGAAGGCAGTACTCCCAGCACCTTTGCAAGCCGGAGCACTTTCAGAATCTCATTTACGTCTTTCTGGCTCACTCCAATAATTGAAGAAGGGATCAACTGCTGCGGTATTGCGTTCAGAAACTTCGCCATGGAAAGGAGCCGTGGAAGTATGTCGGTACCGCCGTGGAATATGCGGCGTACCCATCCAAGATGGTTCAGTCCCACGTAGTCAAGGCGCAACGAGTTGACCGGCAGCTTTTGTACATGGGCTACCAGGTACAAAATAGCGGCAGGAATATCGCAGATGCTCAACACTCGGATGTTCGACCTCGCCTTGATACCCCCTTCAACCATACCTGTGGGATTGGTGTAGTTGATGAGCCACGCGTCCGGGCATAGCTCCTCCATATCCCTTGCAACGTCCACCATAACAGGTATGGTCCGGAGCGCCATCGCGAATCCCCCGGGGCCCGTGGTCTCCTGACCGATCACCCCATATTTCATCGGTATCCTCTCATCGAGACGTCGTGCAGCCAACCCACCCACGCGGATCTGGCAGAGAACAAAGTCTGCCCCAGCCAAAGACTCCCGCCTGTCCGTTGTCAGTGCCACAGTGGTGCCAGGGGACTTCCTGCTCACCATCGCCTGTACGAGCGCGCCAACGATATCCAGTTTGCGCTTGTCCACATCCATCAGTACAAGCCTGTCTACAGGTACCCGTTCCTTCAACCTCATGAGGGCTTCTATGAGGCCGGGAGTATAAGCACTGCCTCCGCCTAAAATCGTAATGTTCAATACGCTCACTCTCCCAAAGAAGTCTAGCAAGTAACGCCGGGATGAAGCCCTGTCATGCCAGAGGTTCGACGCCTTATAGCTTTTATCCTTTGCGGAAGTAGAGGGCCCTTGTAACTTGGCCTTCGCCAACTCCTCCGGTTAGGGGTTTGGGGTTTAGTCCCGCCCGTTTTCGGCGGTGCAGGCACTTGACTTTGGCTCGAAAGTGCGTTATTTTGTAAATAGGTTTATATCGTAAACTACTTTACAATAGTGCAGGGGGTGTACTCATGAATTCCAGGGAGGACCTAAAGAAACTCGTCGATGATCTGGAAAGCATTAAGGCTGCCATAGACAAAAGTAACAGCATATGGAAGTACGTCGACTTAACCCGTAGAATTAGCCTTGTCTTGCTGTTTACCGGCGTGGCAATCATGCTGTTTTCCGCTGTGATGTACGCCCTGATACAGTATTACGGTGAATATGAATCTATCCCCGGTCATATAAGGGGTGCATTTTATTTATCCGTGGCTGTCGTCGCAGTGTCGGTCGCACTTGGGAAAATCAAGGGCGTGATGGATGAGACTCGTACCATATACGGGAATATCACTGTAATGAGGTTGCTCAAAGAGATCTACACTCCTCAAACGCTCTGCATCTTAATCCCCTATCTAACGGTTATAACTGTGGTGGCAATGTTCCTGATACAGAATGGTCTCACCGCTTATACCGTCCCCGCGCTCTCCATCCTGTTTGGTCTTTTTCTTCTTGCCTTTGTGAATGTCTTTTTCATGAAGGAACTCTTGGTGACGGGGGACTGGCTGTTGGGCACAGGTCTTCTGACGCTATTTATGGCGGGTACGCTGCACCCATTATTTGCGCTCATACTGACCTTCGGTCTGGGTCTACCTACGATGTACGTGGCTTACAGGTTTTGGGGGAACTGACATGACTGATCGGAATGTACCTGCTTTCTCAGTCAATAAGATAGTACACGAGCAGGC
>DYEP01000129.1 GCA_020725675.1 Symbiobacterium sp.
CCACTGGGTGTTACCCAGCACCCTGCCCTTCGGAGCCCGGACTTTCCTCAGATACGGCCTTGCGGCACTTGTACCTGCGATCATCCAGTCTGCTCAAGTAACATATTATATGACTCTTGGGTTGTTATGTCAACTTAGAACTTCACTTGCGGCTTCTGTCGTGCCTCATCAGTGATCTCAAAATACGCCTTTTCAGCAAAGCCGAAAAGCCTTGCCAGGATCACCGTAGGAAACCGCTTGATGGTGACATTGAATTCCTGTACCTTGTCATTGAATCTCATTCTTTCGGTCGCAAGTCGGTTCTCGGTTCCTGTCAGTTCATCCTGCAGGCGAATAAAGGTCTTATCAGCCTTAAGCTCAGGATAGTTCTCAACTATTACCAGCAACCGAGCCAGCGCGCTCTCCAGTTGCGAGGCAGCTTCAACCTTCTCCTGGACGGTCGTGCCTCCCGCTAACTTTGCTCGTGCTTCAGCAATTGCAATAAAGATCTCCTGCTCGTGGGCTGCGTAGCCTTTAACTGTCTCCACCAGGTTGGGAATGAGGTCCCACCTGCGTTGCAGTTGGTTCTCTACCTGCGCCCACTGCGCCTGCACGGCTTCGTTCAGCCCTACTAGCCTGTTATAAGTTGCAGCAAGCGAGCCGCCCACCACGAATAATATGAGTACGATTACTCCGAGTACAACAAGCACGTTCTTCATATGGTGTATCCCTCCTCACCAACTACCAACCTCTTCCTGCACCCCCGCCCCCGCTTCGGCCGCCGCCAAACCCGCCCGAGGGTCTGCCTGCACCCCCAAAACCGCCACCAAACCACGGTCCCGGGCCTTTGGGCCTGACACTACCGGACTGAACGACCAACGGAGAAGTTCTGTACTGTTTTTCTACTGTGTACCCACACTTTAAGCATTTGTAAATCTTAACAGCCAAGCCGGGGGTACTCGCTGTGGCTGGAACAATTACTCTGTCTATCGAAACCATCCGTGCCTTGCACTTTGGGCATTTACGAGCCAGACCTGTGAAGAGCCTTGATACCACCAGCATTAGGATGATGAAAAACACACCTGCTATTACAAACGCGCCAATTGGGCTGGTTGAACGCTGCTCTGTGGTGGCATTTAGCTTTACATCATATGCTTCAGCAACGATCAAGGCCGCCTGCCGCAGCCCTGCAATAATACCCTGTGCAAAATCGCCGCGGGCAAAATGTGGGATTACATGTTCGTCCAGGATTTGTCCTACCATGCCATCGGTGAGTACGGGCTCAAGGCCGTAGCCTACTTCCACTTCAACGCGTCTCTCCTGTAGACAAATGAGCATCAAAAGACCGTTGTCGTAACCCTTCTTACCGATCCCCCACTGCTCAAAGAGGCGTACCGCATACGTCTTTGGATCATAAGGTGCAGAAGAGTCGACTATAGCAACTGCAAACTCCACTCCCGTACTTTGCTCCAGCTCAGACAGCATATTTTCAATGTTTTTTATACTGACCAAATCAAGGATACCAGCAAAGTCATTCGCATAGCCCCGCGGTGAGGGAAGCAACTCTGCAGGGTACGCTCTAAGAGGTACCAAGACCAGCAGTACAAGACATACAAAAAACGCAAATAAGCCTCTGGCCTTCAAATAATGATACCTCCGATGTTTC
Organism: Symbiobacterium sp.; assembly: GCA_020725675.1. Lineage (GTDB taxonomy): Bacteria > Bacillota > Sulfobacillia > DUSP01 > DYEP01 > DYEP01. The sequence continues at coordinate 1,646 of DYEP01000129.1, forward strand.
ATTCCCCACGCAATACTATCACAAATTCGGTGTTGCTTCAATGGAAAAGGTCCTTACCTTTTTTCAGGAGAGTGTAAACACATCTACTTGCCGTTGAGAAATATAGACAGGAGTGTGGGAAAACTTGGCGTTTATCCAATTTGCCAATGTGTGGAGCACTGGCAATTCCGTTGCGAAGTGGCCCGCGTCGATTATCCCAAGTCCCCTTGCCAGAGCCTCTTGCGCCTCATGGTACTTAACATCGCCTGTTATCAGGATATCTGCTCCTTCGTGGCTTGCCTGCGTAACAAACGAGCCGCCACTTCCGGGGATAACCGCAACTGATGACACTTTCGTAGAAGCTGGCCCCACTAGCCTTACGCCTGTTCTGAGCGATTCCTTAACGCGAAGTGCCATGTCCTGAAGCGTGACCGGTTCATTGAGCCGTGCTATTCTTCCAAACCCATATACGTCTTGGCTGTTCTCGAGTGGGTACAGGTCAAAAGCAACCTCTTCGTAAGGGTGCACCTGGAATACCGCCTGCAGTACCTTTGCCACGTCTGCTTTTCTTACAATGGTTTCGATCCTACACTCATCCACGGTCTCAAGCTTGTTTAGCTCTCCGATATAAGGGGTTGCTCCCTCAAGCGGGCAAAAACTGCCCTGGCCTTGCGTCATGAACGTACAGTGGCTGTAATTTCCGATATGCCCCGCCCCGGCATCGCCTAGCGCTTTTCGTACCGCATCCTCGTGTCCTTTTGGAACAAATACTACAAACTTGTAAAGCGGTGGGCTAAACCTGCCTCCAAACACTTTCTTCCCCGTCATACCGAGGGCAGAAAGCAGCGCCTCCGCAGTGCCTTCACGTGCCTTATCCAGATTAGTGTGCGCTGTATAAACACAAATACCGTTTTTGATGACTGAGCAAAGCGTGGCATCGGGCTCGCGATCCCAGTTGAGCCGCGATACCGGTCTCAACATAGCCGGGTGGTGAGTAATGATCAGATTTGCCCCATTTTCTATGGCTTCTGCAACAGTACCCGGGGTGAGATCCAGTGAAATGAGTACAGATGTGACTTCCTGCCGCGAATCGCCCACCAGGAGTCCAGAGTTGTCCCATTCCTCCGCAAGATAAAGCGGGGCTCTTTCTTCAATTGTCCTCGTAATATCAAGTACTCTGATCACTTCACTTCCTCCGTCTGAGAAATGGATACGAGCAACGCATGCAGGCGATTGAGCCTCATGGTGAGTTCACGATGTCGCTCTTTGGCCCTCTCGCTGCTTTGGCGGTCAAGCCGGGCCAGTATTCTCCGGTACCCTTGCATTTTATGGTGTATCCATCTCGTAAGCATAGGATGCCTTTTACTGTATAGTACAGGACCAACTTCGTACAACGCTTCGTTGTCCACTGGGGTAAAGCCACCGTAAGCCACCACTATTATCTCGTAAAAACGTCCTCTCTCCTCTACTACTTCTTCGGCAAGGATACGATATGACGGACACAACCTGATCCGCAGTACCTCCCCTTGAATGGAAGGCTGCAGAATTAGGCATTTCATCGCCCTGGCTACTTCCTGACCGCGAAATAGGATATCTGCTATCATGCGCCCTCCCATCCCCGCGATGACCGCAACATCGCTCTCTCCTGGAGCAAGGGGCTCCAGGCCGTCGCCCATCCTCAGGTCTACCTTCCCCGCCAGTCCTAGGACTTCGAGGAACTCCCTGGTGGCGTTGTACGGGCCTTCGGTGCGCTCGGTAGCAACCACTGATGGACATTTGCCCGACATAATCAAATATGCAGGCAATAGCCCATGTCCAGTACCGATGTCAGCCACCGTGACGCCGTCCGGTATGGCCTCTGCAACTTTTCTAAGTCGCGGTGACAGTTCAAATGACCAGGACTTCAACAAAACATACCTCCCCGGGCTTACGGCAACAGAACGACTTTTGCTGCTTCCTGCGACAGAATCGCCTGAAAACCCTGTTCGAATTCTTCAAACTTGAACCTATGGGTGATCACAGGGGTCACGTCAAGCAGCCCTGACCCAAGCAGTGCGCTTGTCTTGTACCACGTGCTGAACATTCTCCTTCCAGTGATGCCTTCGATTCTGATGCCCTTCATTACCACGTCGTTACCGAGGTCGATTTCTAGAGGTCCGGGCGGTATTCCTAGCATCGCGGCCCTTCCGCCATTCCGTAACGCTCGAAAGCACTGCCTTATCGCCTCAGGGTGGCCTGACATCTCAAGCACCACATCTACACCGTAGCCTCCGGAAAGGGACCTGAGAGTTTCCACCGGATCCTCGTGCCTAGGGTTGATCAGGTGTGTCGCTCCCATTCTTGCCGCAATAGACAACCTTTTTTCATTAGGGTCTATCGCAAAAATCGCACGTGCGCCCGCTGCTTTAAGTACCCCCACAGAAAAGAGCCCTATGGGACCGCATCCGAATACCGCGGTCGACTCTCCTGTAACATCACCAGAAAGCGCGGTATGCACCGCGTTGCCAATGGGTTCCAGCAAGCATGCGGTTTCCGGAGATAACACGGGGTCCACAAGCCAGAGGTTATCAGCAGGCACGAGCGCATATTCTGCAAAACACCCGTTGATGTCCACTCCCAGGATGGTTACTTGGGCGCATACATGCTTCTGGTCAGTTCTGCACATCAAGCATTCGTTGCATATCACATGGCTCTCGGAGGTAACATAATCGCCGGCCTTCACCCGGGTTACATCACCAGCAACCTCGACAACGTGTCCAGAAAACTCGTGACCTATGATAATCGGGGGGGTAATCCGGCCTGCCGACCATTGATCCCACTTGAATATGTGCACATCAGTGCCACATATGGAAGCAGCATCGACCTTCACCAGGGCGTGACCCGGCTGTATCCGAGGTATATCCACCACCTTGAGCTCAAGTCCAGGACCGGCGTGTGTTTTCATTACCGCCCTCATTTTCTCCACCCTCCGCACCTCCGTTCAAGGGGCAGTGTGATGCTGTTCGGGTCAAGCCTGGATGCCTAGTTCATCCCTCACCCGGATGAATTGCTCGATTCCAAAATTCAGGTCGTCTTTGCTATGGGAGGCTGATATCATCGCTCGAATGCGGGCCTTGCCTTTCGGTACTGTAGGATAGCCTATCGACTGTGCAAACACCCCGTATTCAAACAGTTTCTTGCTAAAAGCCACGGCTACCGGCGCTTCCCCAAGCATAACAGGGGTGATAGGAGTAACAGATTTGCCGATGTCAAAGCCTGCCTGAGACATGCGTTGTTTAAAGTACCTGGTGTTATCCCAGAGTCTTTGCACCAGCTCGTCGCTCTCCTCAAGCAGGTCCACTGCAGCCAGCGCGGCACCTGCGTCCGCCGGCGTAAGAGCGCTGGAAAACAGGAATGGACGTGCTCGTTGTTTCAAATAGTCAACGAGTTCCCTGGTCCCCGCGACATACCCGCCGACCACGCCGAACGCCTTTGAGAGAGTACCTACCTCTATTTCAACCTGTCCGGTGAGACCAAAGTGATGTACGATACCACGTCCGTGCTCGCCCAGCACTCCTTCTCCATGGGCATCATCCACCATGACTAGGGCTCCGTGTTTCTTCGCCACGGTTACAATGTCAGGCAGGGGCGCGATGTCCCCATCCATGCTGAACACTCCGTCAGTTACCACCAGTTTTCTGCGAGCCTGGTGCTCTGACAACTTCCTCTCCAGATCCTCGACGTCATTGTGAGCGTACCGTATGACTTTCGCCCTGGAAAGCCTGCAGCCGTCAATGATGCTAGCATGGTTGAGTTCGTCGGAAAAGATGAGATCATCCTCGCCCACTATTGCCGGTATAGTAGCCAGGTTGGCTGCAAAACCCGATTGAAGCAGTATGGTTGCTTCAGTGCCCTTAAAGCGCGCTAACCTTCTTTCACACTCAAGGTGAATGGACTGAGTTCCAGCAATCGTTCTTACAGCGCCAGGCCCGACGCCAAAACGGTCAATTGCCTCCTTCGCGGCGTCGCGAAGTCGTGGGTGATTTGCCAATCCCAGGTAGTTATTGGAACAAAGGTTCAGCACTTTTTTGCCGTCCGCAACAAACCAGGCATCCTGGGGAGACTGGATCTCCCGTATGTTAACCAGCAGTCCCTGGTTTGATAGCTCTTGGAGTTCTTCCCTCAAAAAGTGCATAGTTTCAACTCCTTTCCAAACATGTTGTATTCTTCACCCGCATATTCTATCCCTTCATCTACTTACTCAACAAAAAAGCACGCAGAAAGTGCGTGCTGACGTTCTATGGTGGGGTGTACAGGATTTGAACCTGTGACCTCACGGATGTGAACCGTGCGCTCCACCGCTGAGCTAACACCCCTCTATACTCTTTGGTGCGCCCGGTGTGGGTCGAACACACGACCGACCGGTTATGAGCCGGTTGCTCTGCCTCTGAGCTACGGGCGCACACTCATTAAGATTATACCACATTGATTACACATTTCAAGCGCGGCCGCCAGATTTCAAAAAGCTACGTCACGCTTTTTGTCTTTGATGGATCTGATAAGCCCTTCCGGGTCCATCCGAAAGGGCTCATAATCTGGCTCCTCGTGCAGGGCTCGAACCTGCAACCCCTCGGTTAACAGCCGAGTGCTCTACCATTGAGCTAACGAGGAATGATGACATGGTTATTATACAATACGCGTTTATTGCCGTCAACTGCACTACTCCAGGTAGTCCTTTAGTTTCTTGCTTCGACTCGGGTGGCGCAGTTTTCTTAATGCCTTTGCTTCAATTTGTCTTATTCGTTCCCTTGTAACCCCAAACACTTGACCTACTTCTTCCAACGTTCGAGCACGGCCGTCATCGAGTCCAAAGCGTAGGCGCAAAACTTGTTGTTCTCTTGAGGTAAGACTTTCCAGCACTTCTTCTAATTGTTCTTTGAGCAGCATGAACGAAGCAGCTTCTGCAGGCGCAGGGGCATCTTCATCCTCAATGAAGTCACCCAGATGACTGTCTTCTTCTTCGCCAATGGGCGTTTCTAGCGATACAGGCTCTTGTGCGATCTTCAAGATCTCCCGAACGCGTTCAACCGGCACATCCATTTCCGCTGCTATCTCCTCTGGCAGCGGATCGCGGCCGAGCTGCTGAAGAAGGTGACGTGACACCCTTATCAGCTTATTAATAGTCTCCACCATGTGGACTGGAATACGAATGGTCCTTGCCTGGTCTGCAATTGCCCGGGTGATCGCCTGCCTGATCCACCACGTTGCGTACGTGCTGAACTTATAACCCTTGCGGTAATCAAACTTCTCCACGGCCTTAATCAGCCCAAGGTTCCCCTCTTGAATCAGGTCAAGAAACAGCATCCCACGCCCCACATACTTCTTGGCAATGCTTACAACAAGCCTGAGATTGGCTTCTGTGAGCCTTCTTTTTGCTTCCTCGTCTCCGGCCTCTATCCTGCGAGCGAGTAACACCTCTTCTTCTGCGCTCAAAAGAGGTACCTTGCCGATTTCTTTTAAATACATCCTTACCGGGTCGTCAATAGCGACCCCATCAGGAACCGCAATATCCGTTTCGTCTTCAGGTACCTCGGGCGCTGCTTCTTCCAAGGATTCCAGCGGCTTGCTATCATCTAAAATCTCAATGCCCTGTTCAGCCAACAATTCATATATTTCATCGATCTGCTCCGGGCTGAGGTCAACGTGCTGGAGCTTATCGATAATATCCTGGTAGCTCAGGGAACCTTGTTGCTTTCCGATTTCGATCAATTCTTTGATTCCTGGTTCCTTGATCAACTTTTCCCTCAACCCTTTTTCCCTCCTTTGTCTCAAGCATCGTCGGAAGTACTCTTTGGTACCTTCATTCTGCGGAGAAGCTGATAGTATTCCCTGAGCACTTCTTCCCCCACCGCTTCTCCTCTCGTTGTGCAGGCCTTGATACTCTCTTCTATCTGCTTGAGCCTTCTGGAGGTCTTGAAGTACTCGATGCGCCGGATGCAGTCGGATACCGCTTTCTCATAATCAACATATTGGTAATCTTCTGTAGCCAGCCTACCTAAAGAAGATGCAGCCACTTCGGAAAGGCCCTCAGCCAGGATATATGATGGTAACTCCCTGTGCATATCATAGACTTCCAAGATCTTTTCTAAGATCTCTTTCAGATCATCGTGCTCAAATAATTCGGCGTCCAATACTCCCTGAAATCTCCCGATGATCTCGGGTTTGGAGATCAACGCCCTCAAAATCTCTGTTTCTGCTTTTCTCATACCTTCGCTGTCGGATAAATGTACAATTTTTTCCGCCTTTTTCAGGTCTTCTATATTATTCCTGCCACCGGACATTTTATCCCTTGCTCGAAAAATCTCCTGTCTAAGTGCATATTCCGTGACCTTCAAGCGTTCGCCGATCCGCTTTATATACAGGTCTTGTTCAACACGGCTCGTCATACCTCTCAAGATAGGAATGATGTTCGCCAAAGCCTTCAGTTTTCCTTCTAGAGTATTCAAGTCGAAACCGCCAAGAGCCTTCTCAATTCTGTAATCTGTAAGAGAAGGAGCCTCATTTACCGCTCTTTCAAAAACTTCTTTACCCTGGGTCCGGATACAATCATCAGGGTCCTTACCTCCTGGAAAAGCCGCCACATATACTCTCAGTCCTTCCTCCGACAGGAGCTCCATCCCTCGCTCTGTGGCGTTCTGCCCAGCAGTGTCCGTATCATATCCCAGTACTACATTCTTTGTAAACTGGGCAATGAGCCTTGCCTGCGCCTTTGTCAGCGCGGTCCCGAGCGATGCAACGGTGTTACCAAACCCATACTGGTGACAGGTGATCGTATCCATATAACCTTCAACTAAGATCACCTTGTCCTTCAATTTGATGTGTTCTCTGGCAATGTGTAACCCGTACAGAACGTTCCCTTTGGAAAACAGCGCAGTGTCCGGCGTATTAAGATACTTAGGTTCGCTGCCGTCAAGTGAACGGCCGCCAAATCCAACCAACTGACCGCGAGGGTTCCATATGGGAAACATGAGTCTGTTTCTGAACCTGTCATAATAGCCTCTGCCATTGTCACGCGCAACCGCGAGACCTGCAGCATAGACCTGGCTAGCGTCAAACCCCTTCTTCAAGAGAGCCCTGATTAAGGTCTCCCAACCTCCAGGCGCGTAACCTATCTGAAAGAGATCCCTGGTATGTGCGTCGATCCCCCGCCGCGCGCAATAGTCCAGAGCCTGCTTTCCTGCGCTTGAGTGCAGGGCTGCGATAAAGTACATGAGCGCATACTCCAGCACCTGCCTTTGGCTTTCCTTCTCTCTTCTGTGCTGTCCGTCTTCGCCGCGCCGCGTAAGTCGGATCCCTGCTCTGTCCGCAAGTAAGGTGAGCGCTTCGGCGAACTCCACATTCTCCTTTTTCATCACAAAAGCGAACACGTCGCCACCCGTCTGGCAACCGAAGCAGTAAAACATCTGTTTATCTGGGGAAACTGTGAACGAGGGGGTCTTCTCGCTATGAAACGGACAGAGCCCCACGTAGTTCCTTCCTCTTTTCTTCAGGCTCACATACTCCCCTATCAGAGAAACGATATCAATGCGGGCCCTCACTTCGCGAACCGCGTCGTCACCCCTGTAGTCGGACATGACATCATCCTCCGCTGGTTAAAAAAGCCTCACTCCTGCGATTCTGAGCAAGAATGAGGCCTGCACTCAGGCAGATTGAATTCTCCTCGGAATGCTCCAAGCGCCGTCCTCGCTGCGTTCGTCAATGCCGGACCCTCTGCTATATATTCTCCATACCCGGACAGGCTCCTGCCCTCAGTCTCACTTGGGTACTGCAACTCGGAAGTTGACTCCAGGCTGAATCGATTATCGTTTTTGTCCATTCTTACCGATCTGCAGGTCGTTAAATGTTCAGCCTTGCCAAGATGCAGGCAAGAAGTACTTGTTGAAAGAGGCTACAGCATAACGATCAGTCATGCCGGCCACGTAGTCACAAACCAGCCGTTCGATGGGCTCTTGTTCACCATGGGAAATCTGAGGTAAGTCTTCTGGGTGTTCCAGGTAGTAATTGAAGAGCTGCTTTAGAAGCTGCTTTGCCTTATACTCTTCTGCCTTGGCCGCTGAGTCTATGTACACCCGTTCGAACAAAAACTCGCGAAGGCGGTGTGTGGCCTCCCCGATCTCAGGACTCAGCGATACATAAGGCTTGCCATAGCTGTTTTCAATCAGGTCTGTCACCATTCGGTTAATGCGAGCTGAGTGTTCCCAGCCCAGGATCTGCATGAGTTCTCGCGGCAGGTCTTTTCTACTCAGTATGCCGCCCCGCAAAGCATCGTCAATGTCGTGGTTTATGTAAGCGATCCGGTCACAGTTCTTCACGACCCATCCTTCAAGCGTACTTGGCACGTTATCACCAGTGTGGTTCAGTATTCCGTCCCGTACTTCCCACGTGAGGTTCAGTCCGGCACCTCTTTCAAGTCTATCGACCACCCTGAGGCTTTGCTCATTGTGCAAGAAACCGTGTGGCGGAAACACATCCTTCAAAAGTTCTTGAAGCGCCTGTTCTCCGCCGTGCCCAAAGGGCGTATGCCCAAGATCGTGTCCAAGCGCAATGGCTTCTGTTAGGTCCTCATTCAGCGCCAGCGCTCGGGCCACGGTCCTTGAGATCTGAGCCACCTCCAGCGTGTGGGTGAGCCTCGTTCGATAGTGATCTCCTTCTGGGATGATGAATACTTGGGTCTTATGCTTGAGCCGCCTGAAAGCCTTGGAATGGATGATCCTATCTCTGTCCCTCTGAAAACAGGTGCGTACCGGGCAGGCTTCTTCGGCACGCTCCCTGCCTCTTGACCTCGCGCTCAATACGGCATACGGAGACAGTGTCCGCATTTCAAGCTCCTCAGTTCTCTCCCGTATCACACGCCCCACCCCAGTAAGCATACATACGCTCCCTGACCCCGGGAAAGTTTCGTACATGGCGAGTAAGTACCACGAATGTGGTTCCCAGAGCAAGGAAAAACAGCGGAACGCTTTGAGACGCAACGAGTATACCAAAGGGCAAATGTAGTGTAAGTACTACAGCTGCAGTATAGACCTTTCTCGTCACCAAAAGTACCGCGGCGCCAACCAGAGCGCACAGCAACAGCACCTGCCAGTTTACCAGCAGAAGGCCGCCCGCTCCTGCGGCCAGGCCCTTGCCGCCCCGAAACTTAAGAAAAATCGAGTAGCAGTGCCCCGTTACCACGCCAAACAGGGCGATCAATCCCGCAGCGTCAGTACAGACAAACCTTCGTGCTAGATACACAGCAGTGAAACCTTTCGCAAAATCCAATAACCCGACAACGACCCCAGTCGGGATGCCCAAGGTCCTGGAGACATTCCTCGCTCCCAAGTTACCCGAGCCCATCTGAGACAGGTCCTTCCCCCTTACCCTTCCGGACAGGTAGGCAAAAGAGACCGAACCTATTAGATAACTCCCCAACAGTACGACAGCATAGATTAACACCTCGCCACTCCTTTCGCAGGAGACAACACGCGCAGACCCCCAGGTACCACGCAGGCATCTACAGGGGTACACCCATGTACATTACCATCAAAGAGTTTCTCCATCCGCTCGTGTGTCGTGATCCTGATCGAGCGAGTGCGGTGGATGGATACCCTGGGGTGTGACAAGTGCCTACCCTTATATGCCTTAGGCAGAGTGAAAAGAAAGTCGATCTTTGATAGTTCCCGCACCAACACTACGTCAAACAGACCGTCTGTCACGGAGGCTTCTGGCGCCAGCAACAGCCCTCCGCCGGTGCGGTAGATGTTCATAATGAACACAGCCGAAAACTTGTCACGAATGATTTCATTATCCATAACTATTTCCATCTCATACGCCCGAAGACACTGCAGCACCGACAGGATCCCCGCGAGTATATGCAAAGGGCCGCGGAAAATGCTGGAGTGTGTATTGACGTAACGCATCGCATCGGTTGCATAGGCAAGTCCAAGGATAATGCCAAAGTATCCTTCGACATCACGTCCCACGTCCATCTGAATGGTAGGTGCAGTGAGGAGAGCCCGGGCAGCTGCTCTCAGGTCCTTCGGCATCCCCAAAGCCATTGCAAGGTCATTTCCGGTGCCGGCAGGAATGATGCCAAGAGCGGTATCCGTACCGGCAACCCCCTGAAGCACCTCTCCCATGGTACCGTCGCCTCCGACAGCCACTACGTAAGGCCAGCCTTCATACACTGCCAGTCGTGCGACGTCGGCGGCATGCCCTGGCCGTTGCGTATACTCCACATGGAACTCGGCTCCGTGTGCAGTGAACTCTTCTACAATAGCATCCACGCTCGCCTTTCCTCTCCCTTTGTCTGCCCAGGGGTTTACAATGATCTTGTATGCCACCCGGTTCTCTCCTCCCCTTTTGCCTATTTCCCGGTAATCTGAGCCTGTGCAGCAGCGAGCCTTGCCACCGGTACTCGGAATGGAGAACAGCTGACGTAGTCCAGTCCAGCATGGTGACAGAACCTTATGGAATCCGGGTCTCCACCGTGCTCACCACATATCCCGATCTTGAGTCCAGGCTTTTTTGCGCGACCCTTGCTCACAGCCATCTTAATAAGCTCTCCCACACCTGCAGTGTCAAGGCTCTGGAAAGGGTTCCCTGATAGCACCTTTTCGTGGATATAGTGGTGTAGAAACTTCGCTTCAGCGTCATCACGGCTGAACCCATAAGTGGTCTGGGTAAGGTCATTGGTACCGAATGAAAAGAACTCCGCGTGTTCTGCTATTTCGTCCGCGGTCAGCGCAGCCCGGGGCACCTCTATCATGGTACCGACCTTATAAGGGATGCGTACGCCTGTCCGTGCCATGACCGCCTCCGCCACTTTGTCAATGCGCTCTTTCAAAGCGGCGAGCTCCTGAGCGATACTGACCAGCGGTATCATCACCTCCGGACGCACATCCATACCTTTCTGTATGAGCTCGGCAGCTGCGGAAAAGATAGCCTCAGCCTGCATCTCATAAATCTCCGGGTATACCATGCCCAGCCTGCATCCCCGGAAACCCAGCATGGGATTGGCTTCTGCGAGGGCACGCGCCTTTTTCAGGAGGTTTTGCCTATCTTTGATCTCCGTTTCGGGCGCACCGGAAACACGCAGCCTCTCGATCTCAAGCACCAGGTGTTCTATGTTGGGCAGAAACTCGTGAAGCGGCGGGTCCAAGAGCCTGATCGTGACAGGGTAGCCTTTCATCGCTTCGAGGATCCCTACAAAATCCTGCTTTTGCATGAGGAGAAGTTTGTCGAGTGCTGCCTTCCTTTCTTCTGCAGTAAAAGCAAGGATCATTTCCTGCATCACAGGGAGACGGTCTTGTGCCATGAACATGTGCTCTGTTCTGCATAAGCCGATCCCTGTCGCACCAAACTCCCTTGCCCTTCTAGCGTCCTCTGGGGTATCTGCATTGGCGTACACGCCCAGCCTCTTGATCTCGTCCGCCCAGCCGAGAAGTTCTCGGAACTCGTCCCCCGGATCCGGGTTTACCAGCGGAACTTCACCCATTATGACCCGGCCTGTTGAACCGTCGATGGAGACCACCATACCTTCTTTGATCTCCCTGCCGTTCACCTGCGCCACCCGGGCCTCCGGGTCAATGCGCATTTGTTCGCACCCCACCACGCACGGTTTGCCCATGCCCCGCGCCACGATGGCAGCATGGCACGTCATGCCCCCCCTGCTTGTAAGGATACCTTGAGCATGTACGATGCCGTGCATATCATCCGGGGTTGTCTCTGGTCTGATTAAAATAACTCGTTCCCCGCGCGAACCTCTGGCCTCTGCCACGTCTGCGTCAAAGACTGCCTCGCCAGTTGCGGCGCCGGGCGATGCAGGCAACCCGGACGCGATCACATCTAGCTGCGCCGTAGCGTCTATCCCTCTGTGGAGGATCTTCTCCACGTGCGACGGTTCCACACGCATCAGGGCTTCTTCTTTGGTAATGAGCCCTTCGTTTGCCATGTCGTAAGCGATCTTCACTGCGGCCTTGGCTGTTCTTTTCCCTGTCCTGGTCTGCAGTAAATAGAGCCGTCTCTTTTCAAATGTAAACTCTATGTCCTGCATATCCCTGTAATGCTTCTCCAGCAGATCCGCCATCTTCAGGACATCCCTGTATACATCAGGCAGTTCGCTCTCCATATCACTCAGGGGCTTCGGAGTACGAATACCAGCCACCACATCCTCCCCCTGGGCGTTTGTCAAGTATTCACCAAAACGCACCCTTTCACCATTCGAGGGGTTGCGGGTAAACAGTACCCCCGTACCGGAATCCTCCCCCATGTTCCCAAACACCATAGCTTGGATATTTACGGCAGTACCTAGGTCATCCGGGATCTTGTTGATCTTTCGATACAGCTGTGCCCTCGGATTGTTCCATGAACGGAATACAGCTGTAATCGCCTGTTCCAGCTGAACATCCGGATCCTGCGGGAAACGTGTGAGCTCCTTGTACTCGCCGATCAGTTCTCTTAGCGCATCCAGTCCCAGCATGTGGTCAGAAGTAACCGAGTGCTTCTCCCGCATCCTGGCGAGCACCCGTTCATACGCATCATGGACTACACCCAACACCACATTACCAAACATCTGAATCAAGCGCCGGTAACAGTCGTAGGCGAAACGGGGATCGCCCGTCTCACGTGCTAGTCCTTCGACAGTATCATCATTTAAGCCCAGATTTAAGATGGTGTCCATCATGCCGGGCATGGAGACGGCCGCTCCCGACCGTACGGATACCAAGAGAGGACTGCTCCTGCCACCGAATGTACGCCCGGTCTTCTTCTCCAGCACCCGGATACCGCCCAGGACTGCGTCCATCAGTCCTTCCGGCATTATGCCACCCTTGTTATAATAATCAGTGCATGCGACGGTAGAAATGGTAAAGCCAGGCGGCACAGGCAACCCGAGCCTGGTCATTTCGGCAAGGTTTGCGCCTTTGCCACCGAGCAGAGCGCGCATATCAGCCCTGCCTTCTTCGAACAGAAACAAGTACTGCTTAGAATCCATGTTGTCCCCCTCCAGCAATAATGTGAAGCACCTTTGCGGCAGTCTCCTCCACTGCCCTGTGTGTTACATCCACCACAGGACACCCAAGACGCCGAAAGAGATCTTCAGCATACTTCAGCTCGTGCAGGATGCGCTCCAAAGACGCATAATTCGCAGCAAGTCCAAGTCCCATCGCCCGGAGTCTCTCCTGCCTGATCTCAAGAAGCGTCTGAGCAGCAATAGTGAGTCCTACGATCCTCTTCTTTTCGATCCGGAACAATTCCTTAGGCGGCGGCACTTCCGGAACGAGGGGAATGTTCGCCACCTTGTAGCAACGCTGGGCAAGATAAAGGCTTACCGGAGTCTTGGAAGTCCTTGACACGCCAAGCAGTACTACATCAGCTTTCTCCAGCGACCTGGGTTCCTTTCCGTCATCGCACTTCACGGCGAACTCAACCGCTTCGATGCGCCTGAAGTATTGTTCGTCCATTCTGTGCACGAGCCCCGGTTCGAGTTTGGGCCTGACCGATGTGATTCTGGATAGTGCCTCCACCACCGGCCCCATGATGTCCACGGCGGGCACATTGTGTTTTTCTGTCTCTTCCTTCATGGCAGTTCGAAGTTCCGGAACAATCAGTGTGTACACAATGGCCGCGTTACCACGCTCGGACGCCTGCCTTACCACATCTACCAGAGTGGTGAGGCTGTCTATGTGAGACACTCTCCGAAACTCTACACGTCCCGAATTAAACTGGCTCGCGGCAGCTCTTGCCACAAGTTCCGCTGTCTCGCCGATGGCGTCAGACACAATGTAGACAAGAGGCTCTTTGTTCCCATCCAAACCGCTCTTAGCTCCTTCCCTATCGTAACTCTCCAAGTTCCGCCACTTTCCCGAGGACTTCGCCTGTCCTTTTCAAAAGAGCCAACCTGTTAAGTCTTATGTCGTCGTCCTCTACCATCACAAGCGTGCGGTCAAGGAATTCGTCAACAGGTCCGCGCAGTTTCGCTACCTTTTCAAGATAAGACCGGAACTCTTCTCGCTCATAGAGCGTGCTCAGCTCGGTCTCGGCAGCTCTCAAAGCGCGGTAAAGGGATATTTCTGGTTGTTCTACCAGCAGATGTTCACGTACCTCGCCTTCCTTTGAGTTCCTTGCCAGGTTCATCACACGTTTATATGCAAGGAGCAGGTCTTCTATTCTCTCATGTGTGAGAAATTCTCGGAGCGCCTGGATCTTCCTCCAGCTCCTCTCCACAAAATCTATCCCGTGATAAAGCACAGCATCGACAATATCCGGGCGTACGCCTTCGTCGGTAAACAGCACCTTCGCCCTCTGAACCAGGAAGGACTGAAGATCAGCCACCGCCCGACGTTGATGTTCATCAAAGCCAGTGTAGTTCGCGACTGCTTTTTCCACAGCCTCGCGGAGATCCAGCCGCAGCCCAGATTTCCACAACACCGATATGACTCCAAAGCCTGCCCGTCTGAGTCCAAGAGGGTCCTGTGAACCTGTAGGTTCTTTTCCGATGAGGAAGTATCCTGCCAGCGTGTCGAGTTTATCACAGACCGATATGAGGGCGCCTTCGGGCGTCGCGGGCACCGCTCCTCCGGACCGGCGGGGCAAGTGGTGCTCCAGGATGGCAGTAGCTACGACCGGGTGCTCCCCGTCGTGCAGCGCCAGTTCCCTGCCCACATAACCTTCAAGCTCGGGGAACTCATATACCAGATGGGTCACAACATCCGCTTTGCAAAGATAGGCGGCGCGGAGTGCGCGTTGCCGTTCTTCCTTTGAGAGAAGGTGCCCAAAATCCTGCACAAGCGCCTGTACCCGCATCACCTTGTTCAGAAGCGTGCCGAGCTTCTCCTGGAATACGATGCGTGCAAGCTCAGGTACGCGTTCTTCAAGTCTACGGGACGTGTCCTCGTTATAGAAAAACCTGGCGTCTTTCAGCCTTGCTGTGATGACTCTCTCGCAGCCAGCTACTACGTTCTCAAGGCCCGGGCCTTCCCCGTTGCGGACAGCAATGAAATAGGGGAGCAGCTCGCCTTCCTTCTGTACCGGGAAAAAACGCAGGTGATGTTGCATAGTCGTAGCAATTACCTCTCGCGGCAAGCTTAAGAACTCCGAATCGATCGTCCCGCGAAACACGCCAGGCCACTCACAGAGATATACCACCTCCTCCAGCAATTCATCAGGGAGAACAGCCTCACCTCCTAGCTCCTCTGACAGGCCCCTCGCACGCCTGATGATCTCCTCTCTGCGCTCATTCTGATCGATCATCACATGTGCGCTCCTCATGGCTTCGAAATAGCGTGATGCGTGGTCAACTAAGACCGGCGCTTCACAGTGAAGCCTATGCCCCCTCGACGTACGGGAGGATTTTACGCCAGCCAGCTCAAAGGAGATGATGTCGGCACCCAACAGACACAAAACCCATCGGATTGGCCTGACGAAGCTGAAATCTAAATCGCCCCATCGCATAGCGCGCGGGAACTCAAGCGAACGAACAAAAGACGGAAGCACCCTCTCGAGTACGCGGAGGGCCGGCTCCCCTCTCTCGGTCTTTACAGCATATACATATTCGCCCGACGGAGTGTCCTTAATTTCCAATTCGGATACCGTTACGCCCCAAGACCGAGCGAATCCCTCCGCAGCCCGCGTGGGTTTTCCGTTTTCGTCAAATGCGGCCGCACGTGAGGGTCCACGCGCTGTGATCAGGCGATCCTCTTGTACCGCATCAATCTCACCTACCCAGACCACCAGCCTCCTGGGGGTCGCATAAACGCGCAAGTCCGAGTAAGGGAGCCTTGCTTCAGCCAAGATCGACTCGAATTTGGTACGAGCATCCTGTACGATCGTAGGCAACAAGGATGCGGGCATTTCCTCACAGCCGAGTTCGAACACAAAGGGCATTCTCATGATTTCACCTCCCCCAACAGAGGAAAACCGGCTGCTTTCCTCTGCTCGAGGAACGCCCTTGCACAAAGCCTGGCCAGGTTGCGTACCCGGGCGATGAAAGCAGCTCGTTCCCCCACACTGATAGCTCCCCGTGCATCCAACAAGTTAAACGTATGGGATGCTTTAAGTACGTAATCATATGCAGGAAGGACAATCCCCTCTTTGAGCGCTACTTGGGCTTCGCTTTCATACGCATCGAATAAGCTGAACAGTAATTGCACTGAAGAAAAGTCGAACGCATACTTGGACTGCTCCACTTCGTTCTGGTGGAAAAGCTCTCCATAGGTGATACCGTGCGCCCATTCGATGTCGTAAACCGATTCCACGTTCTGAATATATGAGGCGATTCGCTCGAGCCCGTAGGTGATCTCCACCGTGACGGGCTTACAGTCAAGCCCCCCTGCCTGCTGGAAGTAGGTGAACTGCGTGACCTCCATGTTATCCAACCATACCTCCCAGCCCACGCCCCAGGCACCCAGGGTCGGAGCCTCCCAGTTGTCCTCCACAAACCGGATATCATGCACCTTCCTGTCAAATCCCAGCGCAGCAAGGCTGTCCAGGTATATCTCCTGGATATCGTCAGGAGAAGGCTTGAGCACCACCTGGAATTGCTGGTGTTGATAGAGCCTGTTGGGGTTTTCGCCGTAGCGCCCGTCCACTGGCCTGCGAGAAGGCTCTACGTAAGCGGCCCGCCACGGTTCAGGCCCAAGTACCCTCAGAAAAGTTGCAGGATTCATCGTACCTGCACCTTTCTCCACATCGTACGGCTCAAGTATCAAGCATCCCTGGTCTGCCCAGAATCTCTTAAGAGCTGCCACTATTTCTTGAAACGTCAATGTGAACACCTCCACAAACAATGAATCCCGTTCCTGGTTATCCAGGGACGGGATGTTCCCGCGGTTCCACCCTGATTGGCCTGGCAACTGCCACGACCCACTCATCACCCGGGGCTTTACTCCCTCCTGCACCCACAGGCGGTTTCTTCCCCATGCTCAGGAGCGCCTTCCCCCGCAAGGTATACCGGGTTCGCACCGCACACCGGCTCTCTGGGATACCACATGCGGCAGTACTACTCTCCGTCATTGCAGATACAAGCTTAGCAGATCCGTAGCATTGAGTCAATCTATTCGGGATTCATCATAGGGCCCGGGTTATCCGATTCGCCGTCGTCCGGCCTCCTCTTTCGCTCAATCTCTATCGTACACCTGCTGACAAGTGCAGCGATTACGCCCAGGGCGGCGATGGCAGGTCCGAGTACGGCGCCCACTGCAGCGACAGTCACAGGGATCTCCACAATGGTCTGTTCGTTCTGCTTGACCACAATTCGGGTGACGTTTCCTTCATGCAATAATTCCCGCACCTTGCTCAGGAGCTCGTTACCCGTTACCGAAACACGCTCTTTCCATCGTGGAGCCGCACTTTGCATCTCCTCGATATAAATCAGGGCGTCCACCACATCTCCACCAGTCTTTTCCAGCGCTGCCTTTGCCTCTTTGTACGTGACGCCTGTCTTTTCCCTGATTATCTCAATCTTCTCTAAGGTCACCAATGTTTATTTGCCCCCTTTCGTCGCTTACAAGGTCTAGAAAGGATAAAGAGTTAGGAACCCTGTCGATTATACGAGAGATGTAAAGTGAAAATGCCTGTTTGAGTTCTTGGTTCATCTCCCGTGAAATGCCCGCATTCATGGCCCTGCCGGCGTCCATACCGGATAACCCTCTCAACGCAGCCAGGGTAGGTGCGGATATCAGCAGGTCTCCTGGCTCTGCCCTGCACCTTTTACATACCACTCCGCCCCTTGAAGGACTGAACCTGGCATGGCCTTCGACTGTCAAGCCGCATTCCACGCACCTGTCGATCCTGGGGGCAAAACCCGTAGCCTGCATCAGTCTTATTTCAAAGCACCTGAGTAACGCGGGCTTTAGGTTCCCCCCATCAAGCGCACTTAACGTAACCAACAGCAAGTCAAACACTTGTTCATTTGCATCACGTTCTTCTGTAAACAGGTCGGTGAGCTCTCCAACGTACGTCGCGCGAGCGAGTACCCCGAGGTCCTCCCGGATCCTCCTGTGGGAGTTGATGATATCGGCCTGGCTCAGGCTGTCAAGCCCCTTCCCCTGGAACAATCCTGCATTTACGTGGGAAAACAGCTGCGTACTCCCCAGCAGTCTGCTCCGGGGCCTCCGCGCGCCGCGAGCAATGCCCCGCACCTTGCCAAACTGCTTGGTGTACAGGGTGAGTATTTTGTCCGCCTCGGAGTAATCCTGGGATCTTAAAACGATCGCTTCGGTCCTGTACAGAGCCATTCGGCATCCTGCCCCTATGATTTCTCAGTATGACCTGGTTTACACTCTCCTACCGCAAGAAAGTGTCCCCATCCAGCAAGCACAAGCCGCATGCAGTTGTCACCATGTTAAACAGACGCCATGCCCAGCAAACATCCGGCACTTCGCACCTCATGCTATCCGGTGCATGAATACGGTAGCAAGCCAGAAATAAATGAGAAGACCTGTCACGTCGATGACTGTAGTAATGAACGGCCCTGCGGCAACCGCCGAATCCACTCCGATACGTTCCATTATCATCGGTATCAGCGTACCCATCACTGACGCAGTGATCAGGGTCAAACTCATCGCTGCCCCTACTACAAGACCCAGGAACGGCGAGCCCTGCCAGGCCAGTGCGACCAGAGAGACCAGGGTGCCGCAGATCAGCCCAAGAAGCATCCCCACTTTCGCTTCTTTGAACACCGTGCGGAATACTTCCTTTTTGTCCACTTCACCGGTGGCAAGACCTCGCACGACCACTGCGAAGGACTGGGTGCCGACGTTACCTCCCATGTCCATCAGCACCGGGATGAAATATGCCAGCGCGACAACAGACTCCAAAGTAAGCGTGAATCCCTTGATCACGTTCGCGGATATGAAATTGCCAAAGAGCAAGAATATCAACCAGGGAAGCCGCCGGGAAACCTTCACCCAGACGCCTTTTAGGAGCTCCTCTTCCTCGTCGGCGCCGGTCCCAGCCATCCGGTAGAAATCCTCCGTAGTCTCTTCTTCAATCACGTCCATCGCGTCGTCAAAGGTCACAATGCCGAGAAGCTTACCATCATCGTTGATTACGGGTACCGCTAACAGGTCATACTTGGAGATGGTCTTGGCTACTTGTTCTTGATCTTCATTGACGTGTACTGAAACCACGTTCCGGCGCATGATTTCCTTAAGACTTGTCTCAGGTTTTGCCACTATGAGTTCTCTGAGCGAGACCACACCCACAAGCTTGCCGGTCTCATCCACGACATACAGGTAATACACGGTCTCAGCATCAGGCGCCATGATCCTCATCTGTTCTATGGCCTCATGAGCGGTTAGATGCTCCGGGAAAGCGATGAATTCGGGCGTCATGATGCCGCCTGCAGTGTCGTCCTTGTATCCGAGGAGTTCCTTGACTTCCGCGGCTTCCTCTTCCTGCAGCAGTTCCAGTATCTCCCCGGCCTCTTCTGGCTCCACTTCACCGATAAGGTCAGCTATATCGTCGGTGGACATCTCGTCAAGAATTTTGGATGCCTGGTCAGGTCCGAGGATGCGCAGGATGGCAGATTGCTCGTCATAGTCAAGTTCGTGCATCACTGCGGCGATAACTTCGTCCTGAAGCAACTCCAGGATCTCTCGGCGCTCACTTTCGTCCAGTTCATCTATAATATCAGCCAGGTCGGCAGGATGTAACTCCTCGTTAAGAAACCGGACAAGTCCTTCTTTGTCTTTGCTTTCTACCAGCTCTTTCAGTGCAGCAAGTATTTCTTCAACTGATCTTTCCACGCATCCCACCACCCCTTCGAGTCTTGTGTTAAGAGAGAATCCGTTTCCTGCGTCCTAGGATATTCTAGCACAGCTACCGTAAAAAAGAAAGCGTGAGAGTTCTCTCACACCCTCCCACGAGCTCTTACTTTCTCTCACGCAGTGTTGCACAGCCAGGCATGCTACTGGTCACTACCATAACCCATTTGCCTGAGCCACACATCTTTGTTTCTCCATTCCTTTCTCACCTTCACCCACAGGTCAAGGTACACCCTTGCGCCCAGCAGCGCCTCAATTTCGGTGCGAGCGCCCGAACCTATTTTGCGGAGCATCGCACCTCGGTCACCTATAATGATACCCTTTTGAGATTCCTTTTCTACATAGATGATGGCCCGAACATACAGTAAGCCTCCCGGTCTCTCCTTTATGTCTTCGACTTCCACAGCGACTGAATGCGGAACCTCGTCATGCGTGAGTCCAAGCACCTGCTCGCGTATAAGTTCAGTTATGATAAACTGCTCTGGCCTGTCCGTATACATATCATCAGGGTAATACTTCGGCCCTCGAGACAGCCTTTCCCGGATCGCTGCTTTTAACAGCTCTAGGTTTGTGGCTTTTAGAGCGGAAACCGGCAGGACTGGAGCCCCAGGTACGAGGGCAGCTTTAGATTTCAACTCATCATCAATTTCGTCTGAAGGTACCAGGTCCGCCTTATTCGCCACGATCAGCACCGGTGTCTCTAAAAGGCGCAGTTCTGAAGCAATGAATTGATCTCCTTTGCCTGTCTCAGTATTGGCTTCTACCACGAAGAGTATTAGGTCCACTTCTGACAATGTCTGCCTGGCTACCGTCACCATATATTCTCCCAGCCTGTGCCTGGGTTTGTGGATCCCGGGCGTATCCAGGAACACCACCTGCATGTATTCAGTCGTAAGCACCCCGGTTATTCTGTTCCGAGTGGTCTGGGGTTTGTCTGAAACGATGGCGACCTTATGCCCTACCAAGGCGTTTACCAGAGTAGATTTGCCCACGTTGGGCCTTCCTACAACAGCGCAAAACCCGGAACGAAACAAATCAGATGCCATGTTCGCAGCTCCCAACTACATGTGCACGAGCAAATGGGTAAGGAAGCAGCTGCTCCAGCACCACTGTCTGCACTCCTTTTGGACCTACAGCGATCACTTTCATATTTGGAGAAAACTCGGCTAGTGCCTGCCTGCACGCCCCACAGGGAAACACAGGCTGTTCCGAATCGGTTACTACTGCGATGGCAGAAAACTTCCTGGCGCCCTGCGCCACTGCGGAAAATAGGGCGACTCTTTCTGCACACGTGGTCAGTGAGTACGAGGAGTTTTCCACATTGCAGCCGGTGAACACCCTGCCGTCTGCGCACAGCAGCGCCGCGCCCACCTGGAACCCTGAATATGGGGAATATGCGTTACGCTTCGCTTCAAGCGCCAACGCGATCAGCTCGTACTCTGACACTCGCCTTCTCTCCCTTCTTTCAGCGGATCCACTATACCGATGGATACAACCAGTTTAAGCCCTTGCTCCACGGTCATGTCAAGTCTCTTTACATCTTTTCTTGGTACCAATACCAAGAATCCGGATGTTGGATTCGGCGCTGTGGGCACAAACACGTTCAACATGTCTTCTCCTGTCAGGCTATTGATCTGTTCCGATGTTTCGCCAGTGACAAAGCCGAGGGAATAAACCCCAGCCCTCGGGTACTCCACCAGGACCACCCTCCTGAAGGATGTCTCCGAGGGGTTCAAGAACACAGATACCATCTGTTTAACGGTCAGGTAAACACCTCTCGCAAGCGGCATTTTGGTAATCAGGTTTTCTCCAAAAGTGATCATCTGTCTGCCGAGGATATTTGTAGCCAATAGCCCCGTTAATACAATCACTGAAAGACCTACTACGATACCAAGGCCCGGAATGTAAATCTGAAAGCGCGCAAACCACCGGCCTACAATCCCATCGGCAAAGCGGAAAAACCAATTCAGAAAATGTATGGTGACCAACGTAGGCAACAGTACTGCGAGACCTGTAAGGAACAACCGTCTGAGTCTTGCCATCCATTTTACCTCCATACTCTTCGTCCGACCGAAGACAACGCCGAATAGCCCAAGACAAGCCAGATCACTGATAGCAGAATACCCAGCGCCGGCTTTGCTCCGAAGAGATCCATCAGTGCATCAGGTATCATGTCCAGCCTGGGTAGAAAAATAGCAGCGCCAAGGCCTAACGCCACTATTGACGTAAACAGCACCGCAGCCGCGGCCACATTCTTTGCAATCCGTGCAAGCGGGTGGTACCCTTGAGCTGCCAGATCAACACACACTTCTATCGACGTATTCACCATCTCGGTAACAAGTACCATGGCCGAAGCGAAGATCAGCGCATAAAGTTCATAAGCGGAAACGGAAAGTACCACCCCGGCCGCTGTGGCGGTGTACGCGGCCAGGAAGTGAAACCTGAGGTTTCTTTGTGTAGCATATGCGTGTACCAGTCCGGCCCAGGCGTAGGCAAAGCTCTGATAAACCGTACGAAACCTGGGAATATACATATCGCTTAAAGCCCCGCTTCTCTTAAGATTGCATCCTGCTCGCTGTTCATCCGCTCCCTGCCGTATTCGTCCGCGTCATCGTAGCCAGCGATATGCAGCACTCCGTGAGCAACGAGGACGGCAAGCTCAACAGCAAGACTATGGCCGTACTCCTCCGCCTGGCGGTTTGCAGTCTCTACCGAGATGATCACGTCGTGCAGGTCAGGTATATCGTATGGCACCTGCGGTTCGTCTGGCCCAGGTTCTCTCGTGGTGAAGGCCAAAACGTCCGTCGGTCCGAGGATTCCCTTGTAACGCTGGTGAAGCTCTGCTATCTGCTCGTCATCCACTAAGCTTATAGTAAGCTCGCCGGCAATGGCGCCACGTGTAGATGCGTGTAAGGCCACCTTTTCTAACAGCGCCAGGACCTCCTCCTCAATCTTTATCTTCTCCTGGTTGTTCAGGCACACCACTTCCATCCTGCTGTCTCCCCTTTTCCATCTCGCGTAGCACACTTTCGGGATACTCAAGCCGAGGGTGAAAGATCCCTGATAACACCCTGACGAACGTATCACCGATGACATCTAGATCCCTGAGCGTAAGGTCGCACCGGTCCAGCTGCCCGTCGTTCAGTCTATCCTTTATGATCTTCCTCACAACAGCCTCTATTCTAGCAGGGGTAGGTTTTGTCAAAGACCTTACAGATGCCTCAACCGCATCGGCTAGCATAACAATAGCTGATTCCCTGGTCGAGGGCTTGGGCCCCTCGTAACGAAAGTCCTGCTCTGATATCTGTATGTCCTTCCCGTTATCTAGCGCCTTAGTGTAAAAGAAGGATACAAGGGTAGTACCATGATGCGACCTTATGAACTCTACTATGGGCTCAGGCAGGTGATGCTCCTTCGCCATATCCACGCCGTCTTTTACATGGGATGTGATAATTAACGTGCTCAGGCTCGGTGACAGCTTCTCGTGCGGGTTATCTGTACCAAACTGGTTATCTATGAAAAAGTACGGACGCTTCACCTTGCCTATATCATGGTAGTACGCCCCGACTCTGGCCAACAGCGAGTCCCCGCCTACCGCCTCCGTAGCCGCTTCGGCGAGGTTGGCTACCATCACGCTGTGATGATATGTGCCGGGCGCCTCCATTAGCAATCTCTTCAGAAGCGGCTGGTTTGGATTGCTCATTTCAAGTAGCTTGATGGGCGTTATGATCTGAAAGAGGGTCTCAAGGTAAGGCAGGGAACCTATAGTGAGTATCCCGCATATCACACCATTTAGTGCAGCCCAGGCGTATGTCTTCAGCGCTGTTACGTCCGCAAAGTATATATTGAGCAAGATGCCGCCAGTTACAGCCACCGCCAGGTTGCTCACCGATACAAAGAAACCAGCTCGCATGAAATCTGAACGCTGCCCAACACGCATGACGCCATATACCCCGGCAATACCACTGAATATTGCTGCCAGCAAGAAACCCACATCTCCACCGTACATCATCGAAACAGCTACTGAAATCAAAAGCCCCACTACGATGGCAAGCCGCGCTTCAAGTAAAGTAGCGAGCAACATTGTACCTGCTGCCACTGGTGCCAGGTAAAATGATATGGGTTTGAAAAGTTGGGCCAGCAATATGGTTCCGGCAATCACCAGTACCATGAGCAACAGCCTGGCTTCATCATCCCAAATCTGTCGCGCAAACAGCCTCAGGTAGATAGCGACGGTGCCAAGGAGCAAAGCCGCGAGGAGGGCTGAACCCACCAGCTCACGAACGCTCCCGCCTGTCCTCAAAAGTCCGAGATCCCGAAGTATGGCGATATGCTCAGGCGTCACCCTGGTTCCTTTTCGAATGATGATCTCTCCGCGCGCAAACTTCACAGGCTCCACAGCGTCCATAGCCTGCTTCTTTCTTGCTTGGGTTTCCGCCTCGTTGAACATAAGGTTGGGGCGGAGCGCCGGCGGTCCCACCGAAAGCAGGAATGTAATGATTTCCTTAGGCAGTTCCAAAGCCCTGATCTGCGCCTCGATCTGCCTTCTGTAATTCTCAAGCGCGTCTGCTTTGATGCCTGATTGCATCGCAGAATCCAGCATTTCCAGAAGCATAGTTTCCACTGTCTGTAAGGTTTCATCAGATGCGGAAAGGAGCGCTACTGATACGCCGTTGTCAAAGCCCATTTTCTCCAGCTCCTGGGCTTTTGCCTCTTCGTCAAGATCATCGTTTCTCCGCAGGTCAAAGATCAGCGAAAAGATCTCCTCCACTGATGATAGAACACTCTGAGCGACAGTGGCATCCTGATGGTATACGTCGGGAACCGCGTTGGCAGCCTGCTCTCTTAGGCGTTCCGTCGCAGTCTTATCGATCGCTTCCTTCGTTACAGTTATGTCGCGCGGAGCTGCTTCCCCCACCTCTAGGTGCACGCGCATAGGAGTGAGGTTTGCATAAAGTATGGCCCAAAGGAAAAAAAAGGCCGTAACAAGCAGCGACACTCGTCTAATGATCCTGCTGGGAACGAATGATGAAAGTCTTGCCCAGTTAGACATGTTTCCGAACAAATCCTAACCCTCCTGGGATTGCTCTGCCGATTTCCTTTGCTCGTGAGCTTCGTACGCCCGTATGATGCGCTGAACCAGCTCGTGCCTTACCACATCTCTTTCTGTCAAGTATACGACGGATATGCCCTGCACTCCCGCGAGCACGGTACGGGCTTGGTCAAGTCCTGACTGAATGCCCTTGGGCAAATCCACCTGGGTAATGTCACCCGTCACTACTGCGCGGGAACCAATGCCCAGTCTGGTCAAGAACATCTTCATCTGTTCCGGCGTGGTGTTTTGCGCCTCGTCAAGAATAACGAAACTGTCGTCTAGCGTCCTGCCCCGCATGTAGGCGAGCGGAGCGACCTCTATCAGTCCCTTATTCATGTATTTCTGGAAGGTGTCAAGACCCAGCACATCAAACAGCGAATCATAAAGAGGCCGCAGATACGGGTTTACTTTCTCCTGGATATCTCCTGGCAGAAAGCCCAAGCGTTCCCCTGCCTCAACTGCAGGTCTTGTGAGTATAATCCGGTTAACCTCTCGGTTCCTGTAAGCAGCGACAGCCATCGCCACAGCAAGATAAGTCTTGCCTGTGCCCGCAGGTCCGATGCCCAGTACGAGCGCATTCTTTCTTATGGCATCAATGTATTGCCGCTGGCCGAGCGTCCTGGGTTTTAGTTGCTTTCCTCGAGCGGTGATCAGTATTGTATCAGAGAATACCTCCGAAAGCCTGTCCCCATTGCCTTCTCTGGTCATCCTTATGGCATAGCGCACTTCCGAACCTGTAAGCGGAGCTCCGTGTCTTCCAATCTCCATAAGACGACTAAAAAGGGTGGTCACACGCTCCACCTCTTCTTCCTCGCCTGAGATTATTAGTTCATTTCCCCGCGGAATGATCCTGACGCGGAAAGCTCTCTCCACAGACTCAAGGTGCTCATCATTCCGCCCAAGCAGGTTTTGAGCCATCTCGTTATCGTCAATCAGCACTCTACGCTCAACTACTCCTGTACCCTCGCTCAACCCGATGAATTACCCCCTTAGTGACTGTCACCCGGTACAGGTAAAGCAATCGGAACAGTCACGCCCACCTCTTCAATGGTCTCCACTACGACCCTGACTCCCACATGGTGGGTACCCTGTTCCACGACCTCAGCCCAGATACACGCCCTCTCAACCCCAGGAGGCGCAAATGTTAGCGCCTTCTTCAGCGCCATGTCTCTGGCCTGGTTTTTTGCCTGTTCGGGTGTTAGCAATATGTTATAGCGATTCGTTTCATAATAATTAACAATGATGACTTCGACGGGGACCTTGATATTCCTCCAGATCGGGGCTTTGTACGTCCGGACCTCTTCCTGGTAGTATTGATAGGGTATGTCAGTCAGACTCTGCCAAATTACATTGTTATTACCAAATCTTACCCCTACAGATCTGACCTTATTCCCGGTTCGTACATAAGTATCAATGTTGTAGTACGCTTCGGCATATCCTTCATACCAGCACTTCGCCTTGACTTCCCCACGCGCACGGGTGAGCTGCACTACCCCGTCTGCTGCCGGTTCAAGACTCCCCGTGATCAGTACCTGACCGGCCTTGACTGTATCCCCTTTCTTTACCAGGGCACGACCTTTTAAGACCATGATCTCGGTAATCACTCCGTTGCGGGCAGAAACCACGTCAGCAGGTTCAAAAGGGTCGGCCTCCTTGGGCCTTTGGGTCTTCTCGACAACTTCAATGATCACTACGGTCCCGCGGATCTTGACGCCTGCCCACGACAAGCCCGGTATTTCAAGAACTAGTTCTTGCTGCACGTCCTCAGTGTTCACTCGGAACTTGGGGGCTCCCACATAGACGCCTGCTTTCTTGGCTGCATCCAGTATTACACTTTCTTCCAGATGCTCGCATCCGACCACTTGGATCATCCAGATCACAGACGATAGCGCATACACCCCCAGAGCACACAACAGCGCTCCAAGGTAGAAGATCCTGTACTTCCTCACCCTGTGCAGTACAAATGGCAACCCGACACGGTCAAGAATCCTCACTTTGCACCCGGATCGGCGCACAACCGGCCGAATCCTCGGAAAATCTCCCACTCCGATCTTGCAGATAAGTCCGTCACCAGTTCTCCTTAGATCCCACAGAACAATACCGCGCATCAGGGCTAAATTCACGAATTTCTCCAGGTTCCCCCCGATGACGGATATCAAAAGGTGCCCACGCAAGTACTGCCAGAGGCCCAGAATGAACACTCTCTCACCTCAAACTCATTGGTGGTTGAACTCGACACCTCTGATGCGCCCTACTACCGTGATCTCCTCCTTGAGTATGGAAGCGATAGAAAGTCCGTAGCCACTAATGGTTATCGTTCCGACCTCTGCTGCCACCACCACTCGGTCAGGGGTATAAGACAGAATGCCTTTGTGATTTACGATTTCGACTTCAAGGTCCCCCAGCATGGTGATCCTGGGCAGGTCAAGTACCACGTCCTTTGGCATCTCGAGCAATTCCGTAAACTTTTTTCTCAAGTCGGCCAGCCTATCACTCACGCTGATCCACCCCCTCCTGAAATGATATTCACCTGGTACTCACCGAATACTCCGCAAAGATTGCACATATTCCGCCCCGGATCGATCAGACATTCGGTCAGAATGCCTGCTAGTTCCTTATCTTCCTAATGAACTAAGACGGAAGAAGGATCTTCCCTCAGGGCAGCAAGATCGAGTCTACAATCAGGTGTTACATTGAAAAGGCGCCCGGAGTGTGCCCCACACCCACGTCATACCAGCAAAAGACCCGCATAATCCCCTCTTCGTCGCTCTCAAACGGAAATAAATTTATCAGTACCATGCTTTCTGCAAAACACTTGTGCAACGACCAAAACAGAGCCAACACAGAAATGAGCATGGGATTATGACAAAGAGATTTCGAAATAGCGGGTCTTGCATCATTCTACCAGGAGGTGGCCAGCATCTTTCAGAAAAGGGGGCGCCCCATGGTGGCTCACCCTGCGCAGCGTTGTAGGTATCCGCGCCAGGGTGAACCCCAAAGGGTTGAAGTGGGTAATCAGGCTCTCAAGGACAACTCCTTACAGTACAAGGAAGCGTCATCCGTTCGGTCCCGCGGTCGCACAACGCCCAAGCAGGAAGACCCATCTTCGCTCGCTCTGCATATTGCCCTGTCATCCCTCGAACAGAAAGGTTGTCCCGTGGTCATCAGGTGTGCCTGAGCTCAAAAGACTTGAGACCACTCTCCTGAGCATGCCAAATCGTTCCTCCGGTATGTGCAGTGGAACCACGCACCCGGGTCCAATTACTATTCCAGTGTCACCTACTTGGTCAAGCGCATCTTTCACATGGGCTCTTAGCTCATCTTCGTCCGCAGTATGTAGTACTTCCCACTCGTCGATACCGCCTATCAACACCTTATCAGTCATCCTGCGTGCCTTGGATAGAGTGACTGAAACCCGTCGGTCATGCCAGTTGACCGCTTCCATCGGGTAGTCGATTAGCTCCTCGAACATCGGTTCCAGACCATGGATGTGTAAAATGTTAAACCACATACTCTTCGTGATCTCAGACAGCACCTCGAGGTCGTAGGGTTTTCCGAACGTGGAGTAGTCCTTCCAAGAAAGCCTGTCCCTGGTTGCCATTTGTGTCGCAAAGAAGATGCCATCTACTCCCAGACGGCCCAGTTCTCTCACAAAAGCCCGTGTAGTAGCCGTAATCGTCTCAAGCCCTGCCAGCACGAGGTCAGGATGCTCCTTCATGTGTGAAAATAGGTTGTCTCCACACATCTTGATGGCAGTGGTCAGTGGGCTAAAAACAGTACCAATGACCGGTACCTGGTTTTTGAATTCGGAAACAACCAGCGATGTGTAATAGAGTTCCCGACCCAGGGCACCTTCTTTAGGATCAAGTGGTTTAAGCCCTGTCCAGTCAAGGGGTTCCTTTATGCCGAACTCAATGACTTCACCCACTTCATCTTCCTTCTCGGGCCACCGGATTACTGACCCCCAGTCCTCCACGGAAAATAGGCCGTTGTAGCAGAGCTTTAGGAAATCCCATTCCCAGGCCTTTTGGTGCTGGCACGTCAGCGCAAAGAAGCGGTCTGGGTCTCTATCGATAATGGGTACATGTTTCCAGAGGCTGAGTGCGGGCCGATCTATGTCGCGTTTCTCCATGACTCTTCTTATTCTTTCTACGGGTTTCATTCGGGGCTCTCCTCTCTTTTTCATTCTAAACAAAGTCAGGCATCAAGAGCCTGGGAAGGAATAGTAGCACATCACCGAGAAATACTCCCATCACGATGATGATCAGAGTGAGGATAACAAGCGGCAGGGCAGCCCGGAACGCCCTGGGGGCAGAGATCTCTCCGATATCTGACGCTATAAGGAGGCATATTCCGTAAGGTGGAGTGACCATGCCCAACGAGAGCGTAAGTACCACAATAATCCCCAGGTGGACCGGGTGTACGCCTGCCATCTCTCCTAACCCCTGGATAATGGGGAGGAATATGATGATGGCCGTGATGGGGCTAAGGAACGTTCCGATGATCAGCAGCAGCGCCACAATCAGAAGCAGCACCCCCGTAGCTGACGCTGTGATGCCAGAAATTAGTGAAGCAATAGCTTCCGGAGCGTCCAGGTACCCGATGAGCCACCCCATAATACCGGCGTTGGCCACGGCAAACATGGCAAGGGAGTAGTTTACTACTGAGTCTCCGAACACTCGTACCAGTTGTCGGAGCGAAAGCGAACGATAGACGCCCACGATGAGCAGCATTCCGTATACCACTGCGACCGCTGCCGCTTCCGTGGCGGTGAAAACCCCTCCCACGATTCCCCCGAGAATAATGACGGGAAGCATCATTGGTAACGCTGCATGTGCTAACGCACGTAACATGTCCCGGGGCGACCTTTTCGGGTTCGCGGGATAGCCCTTTTTCAGGGCCAAAAAGTAGGTGTAAGCCATCTGGACCAGCCCTATGACAACTCCGGGCAACAATCCCGCCAGAAACAGCGCACCTATAGACACCGTCCCCATGGCACCATAGATGACCATCATAATGCTTGGAGGAATGATGACGCCGAGGGTAGATGACGCCGCAGTAATGGCTACGGAAAAATCCGTATCATACCCCGCCTTTTTCATCGCGGGAATGA
Source organism: Symbiobacterium sp. (assembly GCA_020725675.1). Classification (GTDB taxonomy): domain Bacteria; phylum Bacillota; class Sulfobacillia; order DUSP01; family DYEP01; genus DYEP01. The sequence goes on from DYEP01000129.1 coordinate 31,617, forward strand.
GCATAGAACCGATTCCCGCAGTGTCTGCCGCTGCTGAGCCCGAAAGCCCCGCAAATAGCATGCTCACCATGACGTTCACGTGCCCCAGTCCTCCACGGACGTGTCCTACAAGCGCATCGGAGACGCGTACAAGTCTGTCTGTGATCCCACCGTCATTCATGAGCCGACCAAGCAAGAGGAAAAAGGGTACTGCAAGAAGCGGAAACGAGTTGACGCTGGCAAACATCTGATTAATGACGCTCATGAAAGGTAGCCCAAGGTGTGTAATGGTGATCATGGAGGACAAACTCAATGCGAATGCCACCGGGACCTTCAATGCAACCAGTATAAAGAAGCTGCCCAGCAGAATCACAAGAGGGTTCAAACAGACCCCCCCTTCCTGGCATAGGCGGCGATGGTACGCACCAGGTGATACGTATTCTCAAGATGGAAAAGCAGCATCCCTACACCGGAAACCGGGATCGCAAAGAAGAAATACGCTTGGGAAATGCCGATGGAGGTGGAAAATGTCTTAAGTCCCATCTTTCCGAACCTGTACCCATGGAAGATCATGACGTATATAAGCACGTATATGGAAACGGTAGCAATGGCATCAAGGGCCAAGTTCAGCGCGGCGAACTTCCTTGGAAAGACCTCCACCACGTAGTGTTTCTTTTGTCTGACCGCAACAGCTGACCCCAGAAAAACGGTCCACATAAAACATGCCAATGCCACTTCATTGGTCCAAAGAAGCGGCCAGTGAAAGTAGTTACGGGAAAGTACCTGGAGAAATATAACGAAAGTAAACACGGATAGCAGCACTACTGAAACAAAAATAAACACGCGTTCCAGTATGCGATTTACCAAAGTCAACAAAGATCACCCCCGAAGGGGGGGAGGGGTTTTCCCTCCCCTTATTTCAACGCTCTGATCATTTGCAGGATGTCGGAAGCCTTCAGCTCTCTTGCCAGCTCATCGTGAAGTGGAGCCAGTGCCTCAACGAACCTGGCCTTCTCAACTTCAATCACTTCTACCTTGTACTCAGGAAGCCTGGCCAGTATTTCCCTGTCCGCTTGCTTGCCTTTCTCCGTGCCCAGTACACCCGCCTCAAGCGCCACATCTTCTATGACCTTCCTGTATTGCTCTGGAATCTTGTCGTACGTCGTCTGGCTCATGCTGAAGTGGGTTACCATGTACTGGTGCTCGGTCTTTGAATGGTACCTCGCAACCTCATACAGTTTGCTCGAGAAGTATCCGCTGATGGTACTCTCAAATGCGTTGACCACTCCCGTCTGCATAGCGGAGTAGATCTCGTTCCAGGGCAGTGATGTTGGCACAGCACCGAGTTGAGACCACAGCTTACTCTCGATAGGAGAGCCGGGCAGCCGCATCTTAATCCCCTTGAGGTCCTCAGGAACCCGAACCGGTTTTATGTTGGTGGTCAAGTTTCTGGTACCGCCCCCCGAAAGAGAGAGCAGCCTGAGCCCCAGGTCCTTGTCCTCATATAGTTTTTGGAAGTACTTGAAAACCGGGCTGTCCTCGCCGATAACTTTCTCGAAGTGTTCCTGGCTTTCAAACAGGTAACTCAGCCCGAAGATCCCGAATTCCGGTACGAATGGAGCCGCGTTTTGTGTGCCACCAATTACAAAGTCTATGGTACCAATGCGCATCTCATCGATGGTGGTCTGGTCATTTCCTAACGTGCCACCCGGGTACACGCTGACTTTTACTTTACCGCCCGTGCGCTTTTCCACTTCCGTAGCGAAGTAGTTGGCCATATCGATCCACGGGTGTGGCTCGCTCACGACTGTAGCCAGCCTGAGCTTGTACTCCCTGTCTTCGCCAGGTTGCATAACCGTTGAACCAGGCTTGCTACAGCCAGTGATCTGGGACGCAACAAGTACTGATAATAGTGCTAGGACCAGGAATCTGTTCATTGACAACTCACTCCCCCGTTACTTACCCCCGGCGACTGTCACCGGCGGTCTATCAAAAATATTTTATCTACTATGTATTATAATAGATTTCTTTGTTTTCCGGTATAGGGTAGTTACTCCTGTGTTCACACATTTGCCCATTTTTCTTGCCACGGTCAGAGAACCCCTTGCCCTTCCGGGCTCAGGGCTTTCGCCTTCAATTGAATGTGCGGCCAAGCAGGTTTTTCCGAATTGTCAAGTAGCTCCAGGCAGATATATAATGAAATGCGCAACTACGGAATATTGAAAAGTTTTCTTTGCCAAAAGTCTGACACTTGGGAGGAATTGATTTACCTATGGCGAATTTCTTTAGTGACAGTGAACTCAATTTGTTAAACATCGGTCTCAAGATCAAGGCGTTACGGGAAGAACAGAATCTTAAGGTTAAGGACTTGGCAGAAATGACAGGGCTCAGCTCAGCGCTGATCAGCCAGGTTGAACACGGGCACACTCAACCTTCACTTGAAACTCTGTGGAAAATTGCAAGATCCCTGAATGTGCCAATAGGGTTCCTTTTTGAACAGACAGGCAAAGAAGGATTTGCCATCGTGAAAAGACATGAACGCAAACAGCTTTACATGCCGTCGTCCAATCTACGCTATCAGCTACTATCGCCTGACCTGAACAGGAAGATCGAGATGATCCTCATAGTACTAGAACCTGGGCAGGTCCAGGAGAAAATGACTATCAGCCATGAGGGGGAGGAATGCGGCTATGTGATCAGCGGGCAACTGGGCATAATCTACGGAGATTCCGAGTACGTCCTCTCCGAAGGCGACAGCGTGTACTACGATTCGAGGATCCCGCACAGATTTTTCAATCCTGGAGAAGTGCAATCGATCAGCGTTTGGGCAATGACCCCTCCATCCTTCTGAGGGAGCGGGTCGGTCGCTTTCCCAGGATTGACTCTAAGACGCCGTACACAACATAAAAAGGGGGTTTATCCTATCAATGTACTCGTGGGTTCTATTCATCTACGTCGGGGTGATCCTGGCAATCGGCTTCGGTACTGCGCGTTATGTCAAAACCCTTGAAGATTTTGCTCTTGCTGGCAGAAACCTGTCTTTTCCCGTCTTGCTTGGTACGCTCTTTGCGTCATATGTCGGCGGTGCAACGGTAATCGGCTGGACAGGCAGCTTTTACTCGCTTGGAATAGACTGGTGGTTCACTGCAGTTGGTGCTTTGCTGGGCGTGGCCGCAGCAGCGTTTATCATGTCAGAGCGGTGCAGGAGACTTGAGCAGTACACAGTGCCGGACTTGCTGGAGCTCCGGTACGATGCCAAGACAAGGGTCATTGGATCGCTCATGATCATACTGGGCGATGTATCACTCATCGCGGTTCAGACCATATCTATAGCTGGCGTTCTCACAGCCTACTTCGGTTGGGAGAGGATACCGGCTATGATATTTGCCACCGTGGTCTTCATGGCCATCGCGCTAGTCGGCGGGATGATCGGTGTGGCTTTAACCGATGCAGTCCAGGCAGTGATCATAGCAGCCGGTCTGATGGTAGGTGTTGGCGCGGCTTTCAGTCACGCCGGCGGTCTTTCCGCTGTGTTTTCCAGCTTGCCCCCAGATTTTTTAAGCCCGCTGAACCACCTAACTCCCCAAAGTGCGTTCAACAATGCCATAGCCGTGTTCGGAACTGTAGCTGTGTGGCAATCCATCATATTCTCTCGGGTCTTTGCAGCTAAAGATGTAAAGACCGCAAAGCGCGGAGTAGTGTGGCTCATCCCCGCCGGCTTCCTGGCATACTTCCTCGTTGCCATGCTCGGGTACTCCGCACGCGTGATCCTGGGACCGGGAGTTCCCGCCGGCTCTGTCTTTGCCAAGTTGGTGACTGAGGTTCTGAGCCCGGGTGTAGCAGTAGTACTCCTGGCTGTGGTGATTGGAGCCATAATCACAACTGTAAACTCGATTCTCCTGAGCGTCAGTGTAAACTTCACACGGGATCTTTACCAAAAGTTGTTCAGGAAAAATGCCGACTCAAAGGAACTGCTATTCGTGGGCCGTGCAAGTGTACTGGTGGTAGCTTTGCTTGCATTCTTGCTCGCAGCCGCTATGCCGGATATTGTCTCTGCAATTGTGTTTACGTATACAATGTACAGCGCAGCTCTTCTGGTCCCGCTCTATGGTGGCTACCTCTGGAAGAGAGCAACCGCTGCTGCAGGATTGCTGGGCGTAATCAGCGGGGCAGGTACCGCACTCACCTGGTACTTGCTTAAGAATCCTCTCGGCTTGCCCCCGATGATCCCTTCAATAACTATCTCTCTGGTGGTCTTTGTGGTGGCGAGCCTCCTGACGCCTGAACCCTCTAAGGAGCAGCTAAAGGTCTTTGACGTGTGATTTGAGGATTGGGAGTGCTGAACTTGGACATTACAAAACTCACCTGGCCTTCTATACAAGAAACACTACCGCTTCTGGACGCTCTGTTGATCCCGTTGGGTTCGACCGAGCAACATGGGCCTCACCTTCCAGTGAACAATGATACGTTCATCGCACGCAGCCTTGCAAGGCTCATCGTGAACGAGGCAGAAAAGCGAGGTAGGCGACTGGCCGTTGGCATAACAGTCCCGTTCGGTTGCTCTGATCACCACATCGCCTTCCCCGGTACTGTGAGTGTGAGTGGAGCAACGTACAAAAGCCTCATCAAGGAAGTGGCGCTTTGCTACAGAAGACATGGGGTGCGCGGATTGGTCTTCATCAACGGCCACGGAGGGAACAGCAGCACCGCAAAAGCAGCGATCGAAGAGCTCAAAGCGGAGGCCGATTGGAAGTTGTTGTCCCTGTTCAACTATTGGGAATACTTGTATGATGTCGCCGTTGACGTTTTGGATTCTCGGTTCTTCTGCCACGCTTGTGAGGGAGAGACTTCACTGGCCAAGGCGCTCGGGCAACAGGTCTGGGAGGCTCAAGTATACGACGCGTTAAAAGATAACCCCTATCTTGCACAATATAATCTGCTCAATGGTGAAGCGTTTACACTACCCAGAGTAGATCAGATATCCGAAACGGGTGTGATCGGTGACCCATCCAGAGCCACACAAGAGAAAGGGCATATACTGATCAGGGCTATCACGGATGCTGCCATTGGGCTGTTTACTGGATAACCAGAAAAAACCAGGTCCCCCTGCAATACGCCTCTCGCAGGGGGACTCCTTTCATCAAGAGTTAAGTCCTCCAACCCGCCGCATAGGGTTTCCTTGCCCTGGGCGGGCCGAGTACCTCAGAGAGGACTATCCCTCGTATCAGCTCTTCGTCAGACAACGTGAGTGTCATTTCTGTGGGCTTACCTAAACGCTCATTATCCAGCAGCTCCACAGGCAGAGGCCTTGCAGGACCTTCACTCATAGACATCACCGGTTCCGGTACGCGCTCGGGTTCCACAGCCGGTACCTGAACCCTCTGTACCCGCCGTCCTGGCTCTTCTTTCGGTAGCATGGGACCAAGTGGCGGGTGGGGCCATTGGCTTCTCTTTTTTGGAGGTTCGCCTGCGAGTCTCCTGTAGACATTCAGGATGAAAATAAGAAGGAATACGAAGGTCATCAAGCCTTCCATGGCCGACCCCCCTACTTCTTTTCGGGCTCGGTTATCTTCGGTGCACCGGCACGAGAAATGGAGTCTCTCATCTGGGTATCAGCCTGGATATTCTGAAGCTGATAGTAATCCATAACTCCTAGCTTGCCCTGCCTCAGTGCTTCTGCTAGTGCGCGAGGCACTTCGGCCTCCGCTTCCACCACTTTGGCTCTTTTCTCTTGAACTACAGCTCGCATCTCCTGCTCTTTTGCCACAGCCATGGCGCGTCTCTCTTCGGCCTTCGCCTGTGCGATACGCTTGTCCGCCTCTGCGCGATCCGTCTCAAGCCGTGCGCCTATGTTTTCGCCTACATCCACATCTGCTATATCAATGGACAGTATTTCGAACGCTGTGCCCGCATCAAGCCCCTTCGCCAACACAGTCCTTGAGATCGTGTCTGGATTTTCGAGCACTTCCTTGTGGCTATCAGCTGAACCTATGGTCGTGACGATACCCTCACCGACGCGCGCAATGACGGTATCTTCTCCGGCCCCACCGACAAGTCTGTCGATATTGGCTCTTACAGTAACCCGGGCGCGGGCCTTTAATTCTATACCGTCCTTCGCAACTGCCGCTACAACAGGCGTCTCTATTACCTTGGGGTTAACACTCATCTGTACCGCCTGCAACACGTCTCTCCCTGCAAGGTCAATTGCCGCCGCTCGCTCAAATCCGAGAGGAATTGCAGCTCTTTGTGCAGCGATAAGTGCATTTACCAGCCGATCTACGTTACCGCCGGCAAGATAGTGTGCCTCAAGCTTGTTGATGTTTACTTCAAGTCCTGCTTTCGTCGCCCTGATCAACGGGTTAATGATGCGGTGCGGCGGGACTTTCCGGAGCCGCATCCCCACGAGCGTGAAGATACCAATCCTGACACCGGCAGCAAGAGCGCTGATCCACAGGCCAAGCGGAATAAAACTGAACAGTATAGAAAGCCCTATGAACACGACGGCTATCAGGATTAAGCCTGTTAGCAATGTTTCCACTCATAAACCCTCCCTTATCGTCTGAAGTGCTGAGAGTGATCTTCTGGATGCTTATACTATCTTCCTCTCACGATTTACTATCATCTTCAGCCACTTCCCTTACGACCACGCGGGGCCCTTCTATGGAAATGACTTCTATCTTCCTGCCTTGCGGAATAAACCCCGACTCTGAGACCACATCCACGCGCCTGCCGTTGATTGAGGCGACTCCGGAGGGTCTCAATATGGTGAGCGTAGTTCCAGTCTCACCTAGCAATTCCTGGTGCTCCCTCGGTGCTACGTAACCTGATTCCTTATCTTCCCTTGCAGTCAAAAGCAGCCTGTTGAACCACCCCTTCTTCGCTGCCAAACGGGCAAAGACGACAACAAGCAGCAAGGTCGCCAGTATGGAGACCACCAGCGACTGCAGAGCACCTACAGCATTTGAAGATGCAAAGAACAGGCTGGCACCTATTGATATGATTCCCGCAATCCCGAACACTCCAAACCCGGGCATAAATGCCTCTACCATAAGCAATATGACGCCGAGGATGAACAGCACCAATACTTCCAGTCCTGCCAACCCGGCGATGAAATATGCTCCAAAATATGTGACCAGGGCTATTACGCCCAGTGTGCCTGGCACGCCCCAGCCCGCGGTGAAGAGTTCCAGGATTATACCAAGAAAACCTATGCTGAGTAACAGCGGTCCAATGGTCGGACTCGTAACGAACTGTGCCAATCGTTCTGCAGTACTGACCTTAATCTCCACGATCCGTGCGCCTGAGAATCCCAGCTCTTCCAGGAGTTCTGCCCGGGTAGATACCACCCCGTCAATAAAGCCGAGTTCAAGGGCACGCTTTGCAGTAAGGGTGAGCAGCTTCCCTTCCTCTACCACGCCCGGTATCTCCACTGCAGCGTCAGCCATGGCCCGGGCAATTTGAGGGTCCCGGCCTCGGCGCTCCGCAGTTGCCTCAAGTTCAGACACCCATGCGGATAACACCTTCTCGTCCAAAGGTCTTGGCTCAGCCGCCCCTATGCTGGATGAAGGTGCCATGTATATCCGTTCTGCAGCCAGGGCTATCAGCGCCCCTGCAGACCAGGCGCGCCCTTTGACAAAGGCCACCACGCGGACAGGTGAATCTATGATCACTTCCTTAATATCTAGTGCAGAATCAATAAGCCCGCCAGGAGTCGCGATCTCGATTACAACAAGATCCGCTCCTGCTCCCGCAGCAGTCTGAAGTCCCCTTTCTATCACGCCTGCTGTCCCCGGGCTTATGTCATTCTTCAAAGGAATGACGTACACCAACATGTCTTCCGCACTCATGCCGACAGAAGGTACAAGAATAATTAACAGGAGTACAAGCAGCAACGCGGCTTTCCTAAGATTCATCCGGCCCACTCCTTCCGGCCCTTGGTATCTTTGCTGTCTTTATACCTCCGAAAGTAGTTCCTTTACTATCCTATTCACGAGCTTGCCGTCGCACCTACCACGAACCTTCGGCATTAAGGCACCCATGACGCGTCCCAGGTCCCCCAGACCCCGGGCCCCGAGCTCCGAAATAACGAGGGCGGCTAACTTTCTTATCTCCACCTCATCCATCTGTTCAGGCAAATATTCCATGAGGATGCTGATTTCTTGCATCAGCTGGTCGGCTGCGTCTTGTCTTCCGCATCTATTATACTCCTCGATTGCCTCCCGTCTCTGTTTCACTTCGCGCGCGATCACATCGAGCACTTCGGCATCGCCAAGCGCACGTCCCTTATCGACCTCAGCGTTTTTTATGGAAGCCCGGACCAGTCTGATCACTGAAAGCCGGAGTCTTCCATCTTCCCTCGCCTTCATCGCCGCCTTCATATCTTCAACCAGTCTATCCTGGAGATTCAAGACCACACCCCCTCTGAAGATAGTAGAGCCGATAGTGAAAGACGACCGGGTAGCCGGCCGCCGACTGTTTCTTACTTAAACTTTCTTCTCCTCGCCGCTTCAGATTTCTTCTTCCGGCGAACGCTGGGTTTCTC
>DYEP01000130.1 GCA_020725675.1 Symbiobacterium sp.
ATGACCCCGGGAGAAAGGGGAGCGTGGCACCCCTTAAGGCCAAGGTGATGAACCGGGTAGACCGGGGAATGCTGGCTAACCTGTGGCTTAAAGCCGCCGTCCCACGTTGGGATGCCCCTCAATTTATTGAGGGGAGGATGTACATAGAGAAAACTACGCGGGAATGCGTTGGAGCGAATGAGCACGGCTCCGGCATCACACCTATGAGCACCAGCTTCTGATGCACCGTCACACGTCCTGGCTGAGAAGGATTTCGGCGGAAGATGGAGGAATATAGAGGTGGCACAGAACTCGCCTTGCACATCGAATCAACAGGAGGTCATAAAATGAGAATAGGGGTTGTACGAGAGATCAAACCAGATGAGAACCGAGTCGCTATCACTCCCGCCGGGGTTGCCACTCTGACGCGTGCCGGGCACGAGGTCATCATTGAAGATGGTGCCGGTTTGGGCTCGGGGATTTCAAACGAGGACTATCGCTCCGCAGGCGCGAAACTGCTTCCGAACCCTAGAGAGGTTTTCGAAGCTGCCGAGATGATAATGAAGGTGAAAGAGCCTCTCCCGCCTGAGTACGACCTGTTTTCCGAAGGCCAGATTCTCTTTACGTATCTTCACCTGGCGCCAGAACCCGAACTGACCCGCGTGCTAATGGAGAAGAAGGTCACCGCTATTGCGTATGAGACCGTACAGCTGCCCGATAAGAGTCTTCCGCTGCTCACACCCATGAGTGAGGTAGCGGGGAGGATGGCGACGCAGATCGGCGCCCATTTCCTCGAAAAGGCATATGGGGGCGCAGGAGTGTTACTGGCAGGCGTACCGGGGGTGATGCCGGCTGAAGTGGTGATCATCGGAGGCGGTACCGTGGGTACAAACGCAGCGAAGATCGCATGCGGGATGGGCGCAAGGGTGACGGTGTTTGACATAAGCGCTGAGCGACTCCGTTATCTCGACGACATCTTTGGGGGCCGTGTGCAGACCGTCATGTCAAACCCATACAGCATAGCGGAGGCTGTGAAAAAGGCCGATTTACTGATAGGTGCGGTATTGATCCCCGGAGCGCGTGCGCCTCACCTGGTGACAGAGGAAATGGTAAAGACCATGAAACCGGGCTCGGTCATTGTCGACGTCGCCATCGACCAAGGAGGCTCAGTAGAAACCATCGATCGTGTGACCACTCATTCAAACCCGACATACGTAAGACACGGCGTAGTACACTACTCTGTGGCAAACATGCCCGGCGCAGTTCCCAGAACATCCACGTTTGCGTTGACCAATGTGACGCTGCCTTATGCCCTGCAAATTGCCAACAAGGGTTTCAGGAAGGCAGTGCTGGAAAATGCCAGCTTAGCGCTGGGTGTCAACGTGGTGGATGGTAAGATCACTTATAAAGCGGTAGCTGACGCACACGGGCTCACTTACACACCTCTTGAAGAAGTGGTTAATTAGTCACGCGCCTGGCACAGGACCGATAAGAGCTGCCATTACCGGCGGCTCTTTTCTTGTTCTATGCAAACGCAAGTTCACATAGAATACTAGCGCAGGGGGGATAAGCATTGCTGGTGATCGACTTGCGGAATGGGGGGAGGCGTACCCGGGCGACGCTGTGGACGATCCTTGCGCTGCTTTTCTTGGGTGTGTTGTTCCCGCGCCTCCTTGGGCTCCTGGGCAGGCCGTCATGAAAACCGGCCGGACCGAGGGCTTGCCAGTTGGGGAAGGATTTTCCGTTATTATGTTGAATTAGACAACATTATACATGGAAAAATAATCATAAATGCCCCTTTGCCAGCTACCGTACTCGTGTTCTGTAAAGGAGATGCCGGTCCATGCAAAACCTAATAGAGGAGTTCATCCAGTACCTGCAGAGAGAAAAAGGGCTCGCGGTGAACACGCTTGAGTCCTACGGAAGGGACCTCAGGCAGTATTCCCAGTACCTGGAGGCTGACGCAGAAGGGTCCTGGAATCAGGCTACGAGAGCCACCATTGCAGCCTACCTGCTCCACCTGAAGAAACAGGGCAAGTCGGCTGCTACCATTGCAAGGAGACTTGCGGCGCTGAAGTCATTCTACCAGTTTCTTGTGAGGGAAAACTACGTAGAGCAGGATCCCACTTCCAACATGGAATCGCCTAAACTGGAAAAAAGGCTCCCGAAGGTCCTGACCATAAAGGAAGTGGAGAACTTGCTCAAACAACCAAGCAGCACCTCGGCGGCGGGTCTCAGGGACAGGGCGATGCTTGAACTCCTTTACGCAACCGGGATTCGAGTCTCAGAACTCATATCTTTGAACGTTAGCGACCTTAACCTCGAAATGGGATTCCTCCGGTGCATGGGCAAGGGGTCCAGGGAACGGATCGTGCCGATGGGTTCAGTTGCCATTCGCTGTGTGAAGGAATATTTGACCAACGGCAGGGCGAAGCTGGTTTCAAACCCTGAGGAAAAAGCGCTATTTGTGAACCACCATGGCAGGAGACTGACCCGTCAGGGCTTTTGGAAAATCGTGAAAAAGTATGCGCATGACGCAAAGATCCAAAAAGACATCACACCCCACACGCTCCGGCATTCATTCGCCACGCACCTTCTTGAAAATGGAGCAGACTTGCGGTCGGTTCAGGAAATGCTGGGGCATGCTGACATATCGACGACTCAAATCTATACTCAAATTACGAAGGGACGCCTAAAGGAAGTGTACTCAAGAACCCATCCAAGAGCATAACTGACGACGGGGGCCCACCGAGCCCCCAAATCTCTTTTAGGCCAGGTGGATACGGGATGAGAGTGGTTGTGGTTGTACTGGATAGCGCCGGTGTGGGAGCACTACCTGATGCAAAACACTACGGGGACGAAGGCGCAAACACACTGGCGCATGTCATTGAAAGATGCCATGATATACGCATTCCCAACCTCATTTCACTGGGCCTGCTTCACGTGCTTGGTATGGGCGAAGCCAATGCTGCATGCGCAGCGTACGGACGGATGGCCATGGTATCGCCTGGAAAGGATACGACTACCGGCCACTGGGAACTGATGGGAGTGATCTTGCATGAGCCTTTGCCGGTCTACCCACAAGGCTTTCCGTCAGATGTCATCCGCGAGTTTGAGCGCGCCATCGGCAGGCGTGTGCTTGGGAACGTTGCGGCCTCCGGCACTGTGATCATCGAGGAACTGGGAAAGGAGCACATGCGCACAGGATATCCCATCGTGTACACGTCTGCTGATAGCGTGTTTCAGGTTGCAGCACATGAAGACATCATCCCGCCTGAAGAACTATACAGGATTTGCCGGATAGCGCGCGACCTGCTTTCCGGCCCTCATATGGTTGGGCGGGTGATCGCTCGCCCCTTCACCGGTCAGCCCGGAGCGTTCAGGCGGACCGCGAGGCGCAAAGACTTTTCGGCAGCACCTCCTGCCCGTACAGTACTGGATGCTGTATTTGAACACGGGCTTTCAGTGACCGCAGTAGGCAAGATTTCCGACATATTCCAGGGCAGGGGTATTACCCGCTCGTTGGAGACCAAGGATAATGCTGACGTGATGAACGCCACACTCAAAGCGCTTGCATCCAGCGGCGACGGGCTCGTTTTTGTAAACCTGGTCGATTTTGACATGGTGTATGGGCATAGGAATGACGCCATAGGCTACGCGAGGGCGCTTGAGGAGGTGGACTGTTGGCTACCACGCCTGTTTGAGCATCTGGGCCAGGACGATCTACTGCTCATCACCGCGGATCACGGCTGTGACCCCACTCATCCAGGCACTGATCATACGCGGGAGTATGTACCCTTGCTTGCAGCCGGGGCGTGCGTGATACCGGGGACCGACATGGGCACCAGGGAAAGCGGTGCAGATCTGGGAGCCAGCGTATGTCATTACCTCGGCGTGCCCTGGGAAGCACCGGGAAGGAGTTTTCTCTATACCATCTGCAAGAAAGAGTGGGGTGAACTGTGAGGATCCAGGACGTGATCGCAAAGAAGCGCGACGGACAGCGGCTCACACCAGAAGAAATTCAATTCTTTATCGATAGTTACATGTCTGGCGAGACCGCGGACTATCAGGCTGCTGCGCTCCTTATGGCTATATACCTCCGCGGTATGGACGATGGCGAAACTCAGGCGCTGACGCTCGCCATGGCGCGCTCAGGCCAGCGCGTGGACCTCTCGGATATACCCGGGGTAAAGGTGGACAAGCACAGTACAGGAGGGGTGGGGGACAAGACGTCCATTGCGCTGATTCCCCTGGTGGCATCGGCGGGGGTGCCGGTAGCCAAGATGTCGGGACGAGGACTTGGACATACCGGGGGCACGATAGATAAACTCGAGAGCATTCCGGGGTTTCGCACGGACCTCAGTGTTGAACAGTTCAAGCACAATGTCCGTACGGTAGGCGCAGCCATCATCGGCCAGACAGAAGAGCTTGCGCCAGCCGACAAGATGCTGTATGCGCTACGGGACGTGACTGCAACTATTGAATCCGTTCCCCTTATCGCCTCTTCGATCATGAGTAAGAAACTGGCGGGTGGAGCAGACAAGATCCTGCTCGACGTCAAATGGGGTGAGGGGGCATTTATGAAGCGCGCGGAGGATGCAGTGCAGCTGGCCAAAACGATGGTGGCGGTGGGGAATCTATCAGGTGTACCCACGCGCGCTGTGGTGACGGATATGAATGCCCCGCTGGGCAGGACAGTAGGTAACAGCTTGGAAGTGATGGAGGCAATTTCTGTACTTAAAGGTCAGGCGCCGGAAGATCTCTCTCTTTTGGTCCGCTACCTTGGTAGTATCATGCTGACGATGGCTATGGAGGCCGTGGATCTGGAGGCGGCGGGCGCGCTCATCGATAGACTGATCCAGAGCGGTAAAGCATGCGAGACGCTCGAAAGGGTGATCGCCGCCCAGGGCGGTCGCGCGGAATGCGTGAACAACCCTTCACTCTTGCCCGTTGCCAGAGAACAGCGAACGCTCCTGTCAGACAAAGCGGGGTGGGTGAGTCGCGTGTCGCCGATGTGTGTGGGCAGAACTGCCATGTCGCTGGGTGCAGGCAGGCGCAAAAAGGGTGACAACGTAGACCTGTCCGTGGGCATCGTTCTTCTTAAGAAACCGGGTGACGCGGTGGAGCGCGGCGAACCGCTTGCCCGCATTTATGGCGCTACGCCTTCTGCCACAGAAGACGCGATGGAATCACTGGCAACGGCATTTTTCATACAGGACGAACCGCCTTCCCTCACACCCCTGATATATCAGGAAGTGCAGTGAAGACTCATATATGGCGCATGAAATGGCGTGTTATGGGCACATTAACCCAGGGGTGATCCTGAGTTGCATAAGACCTCTATTGCACGCCTTGCGATACTAACTCTAATTGCATGCCTTTTCGGCTTTGGTACTGCCTTCGCCCAAACCGCTACTGACAATATTGAGTTTCGTTCCCCGTCAGTGGTGCTCATGGACGCAGCCAGCGGAAAAGTCCTCATAGAGAAGAACGCCCATGAGCCGCGGGCTCCGGCCAGCCTCACAAAGATCATGACCTTGCTGCTTGCGTTCGAGGATATCCAGGCTGGCAAGGCGTCTTTAGATGATCGTGTGGTAGCCTCTGCAGCGGTTAGGGAGCCCAAAGGGACCACCATTTTCCTCGAGGAAGGCGAAATCATGTCGCTTAGAGACGTCCTCCTGGGCGTTGCCGTGGCATCTGGAAACGACGCGGCAGTTGCAGTGGCAGAACACCTCGCAGGAACCCAGGAGAAGTTTGCAGAGAGGATGAACCGCCGCGCCAGGGAACTGGGCATGATGAATACGCAGTTCAAAAACCCGCACGGACTGGATGCGGAGGGTCATTACATGTCCGCGTACGACATGGCGCTGCTTGCGAGAGAGGCCTGCAAGCATCCCGAACTTCTGGAAATGACCGCAGTTTTTCAGGACTACCTCAGGGATGGCAAGACCTGGCTAGTGAACAGGAATCGACTGGTGCGCTTTTACGACGGAGCGGACGGGCTGAAGACGGGTCACACGACAAAAGCCAAATACTGCCTTGCAGCTACGGCCAAGAGGGATAACCTGAGGCTGATAGCTGTAGTCATGGGAGCGCCCGATTCTGACACGCGGTTTAACGAAACGAGAAGCCTGTTAAACTATGGATTTGCCAACTTTGAGGGGTTGCCTGTGCTGAAGCAGGGTCAGCCCGTATCGGACGTTACCGTCTATAAAGGTAGGAAGGACCGGGTGACTCTGGTAGCGCGCAACGACCTGGCTGTTACGGTGCCGAAGGGCGAGGCTGCGAATCTGGTCAAGCAGACTGTGCTGCCCGATGAAGTGCTTGCCCCCATACGCAAGGGCGATGTGCTAGGATACGTGTACCTGCTCTCTGAAGGCCAAAAGATCGGCGAAGTGGAGTTGGTAGCCGCCGAAGATGTTCCCAAGCTGGGCTTTCTTGGAATGCTGTATAGGGTAGTGGGCAAGTTCATAAAGCCATAGACCGGGCCGGCGAAAGGTACGGCGGGTCCTCCTTTTGGGGATCCGCCGTTGCTTTCTTGCTCCTGGCAGGATACGGCATGGTTGACCTAGAATCATGTGTTTTGGTCCAAAGAGGAAAAATTGAGGAGATGAATGCCACGCATGACACAAAGACACGCTCTGGACTATTTTTTTAAGCCGCGCAGCTGTGCTGTTGTGGGGGCATCCAAGGACCCGGCGAAACCAGGCCATCAATGTCTCGCCGCGATGATCCGTGCGGGCTTCTCCGGGGAACTTTATCCTGTAAATCCGCGCGAACAGGAGATCCTTGGAGTCAAAAGCTACCGATCCTTAACCGAGATCCCTGGTCCGCTGGACCTGGTAGTGCTGTGCACCCCGGTAGAAGTGGTAAACCACATACTGGACGACCTTGGTGAAAGGACAAAGGCAAAGGGCGACGTAAGGGCCATGGTAGTGACGACCGCGGGCTTTTCTGAGCTCTGTACGGAGGAAGGGGTAGCACGCCAGGAGACCCTCGTTAAACGGTTGTCCGAATACGGTGTGAGGCTAATGGGTCCAAACTGCCTCGGCGTTATTGACACCCGGGGGAAAGTGGATACTACGTTCCTTTTGGGAGTGGACATGACTCCTGGGGGCATCAGCTTTGTGACACAGTCAGGCGCACTCGGTGCTTGGTTCGTGCAGGCGTGGTCCTCTCACCCAGGACCTGTGGGGTTTTCAAAGATGGTGAGCCTTGGCAACATGGCAGATGTGAACATCGTCGAGCTCGTCGAGTATCTAGGACAGGACGATACGACCACAGTGATCGGTTTGTACCTTGAGGGCACTGGCGACCCAAGGGCGCTGCTTGAAGCCGCAAGCGAAGCAGCCAAGAGAAAGCCTGTAATCGTTTTGAAGACCGGCAGGACCTCCGAAGGCGGGAGGGCGGCGTCCTCCCACACCGGTTCCATGGCGGGAAAAGACCAGATATGGGATGGGGCGTTCCGGCAGTACGGACTGTTACGCGTGAACACCATGGACGAGCTGCTTGACGCAATGCGCTCTTTTGACAAACTGCCTCTTCCGACCGGGAACAGGCTATTTGTAATCACACATGCAGGCGGTCCCGGAGTATACACTACAGATCTGGTATTCGAGACAGGAGAAGTAGTGCTGGCAACTGTGGGTGATGAAGTAAAGCAGAACCTAAAGCGGAGCTTGCCTCCTCATGCAAATGTATGTACGCCCGACGGTCTCATTGACATGACCGCGTCCGGGACTGTGGCACAGCACGCATGGGCGACCGAATACCTGCTGTCCCAACCCGAGGTGGACGGGGCCATGGTGATGGACATGCAGATACCGTTCTTTTCCATAGCGCAGCTTTCCCGTGAGCTGGGCGAGACCTATAAGCGGCTGCGGGAAAACGGGGTATCAAAACCGCTTTTGGCTGTAATGCTGCACGGGCGGTGGGCGGAAGAAGGGCGCGCCTTGTTCGAGGCCGCAGGGGTACCTACCTACGACAGTCCGGATCGCGCAGTCGCTGCGTTCAGGAACATGGTGAAGTATGCATCGATCAAACGGCGGCTAGCAAACAGGCACCGCTGGAATGGCAGCTGGGAGGCGCCGTCAGGCGTTGCCCGCATGCTGACCGAAACCGCTGCTCAAGGGCTCTTAGAGAAGTATGGGGTGAGCTTTCCCGCAACGAAAAGCGCTCTTACCCTCGATGAAGCAGTGAGCGCTGCTCGGCAGATAGGTTATCCGGTGGTCATGAAGGTACTTTCACCGGACATTGCACACAAGACGGAGGTAGGAGGCGTCTGTCTTGACCTGCGTGACGAAGACGGTGTGAAGCGCGCGTATACGATGATGCTGGAATCTGTGGGTAAGAGCGCTCCCGGCGCCCGCATCGAAGGAGTGCTGGTGCAGAAGATGGTTTCCGGAGGCGTGGAGATGATCGTAGGTGGCCTCGTGGACCCTGTGTTCGGCCCTGTAATCATGGCAGGAAGCGGAGGCATACTGACGGAGCTTGTAAAAGATACTGTGTTCAGGCTGGCTCCGGTAGATCGAGAGGAAGCCATGGCCATGCTGCATCAATTGAAAGGGTACAAGATGCTCCTGGGCTTTAGAGGAAAAGGGCCGTATGATGTTGGGGCGCTGGCGGACTTGATCGTGCGGCTCTCTGAGCTGGTCTGCAAAGAGAAGATCAAGGAAGTGGAGCTGAACCCTGTAAAAGTCCTAAAAGAGGGCTGCATCGCAGTAGACGCCTTGATGTGGGCATATGCCGGTTCATAAACATCGCCTCTTTTCGCAGCCAGAAGGAAATATATGGCAGGCATCGAAGTATAACGGTGAAGAAGCGCCGAGCCATCATGCGAAAGACCTTCTATGTCAATAGGGAAATTAAATTTTTTCGCAGATAGTACAAATGTCCGTAGCCCTTAAAGGGCGAGCCTCACCTTCCGTCCGTCTCTTGATTAGATTAAGATCCTGCCAGAGACGACGGCTTAGAACA
>DYEP01000131.1 GCA_020725675.1 Symbiobacterium sp.
AGGGTGGACTTGCCCGCGTTGGGTAAACCCACTATCCCTGTGGAGAGGGTCATTTAGCTCCCCCCTTGAAGCTTGTTTCTGACCTCTTCTGGGAAGTTGTCCGGCGTAAAAATGGACTTAATCCTTCGCTCCAGGCTAATCCGCGGCACCATTACGCGCCTCCCGCATACTATACACCTCAAGCCAATGTCTATCCCCGTCCTTGTAACCTCCCAGTAGTGGTTCCCACACGGGTGGGGTTTCTTTAGTTTGAGCACATCACCCACCCTGAACTGCGGTATGTTCACCATGGTCGCCAGTCCCTCTCTTTCTCCGGCCACCGATCTTGGTTTGCTCCGGTGGCACCAGCACACGCCGTGGGTAAGGTATCTCTACTCCCGCCTCATCAAATGCCTGCTTTACTCGTTTTCTGATTTCACGCTCCACCGACCATTGGTTCATCGGTGTGGTCTTGGCCCAGACGAGTATAGATACCTCGGATTCGCCCAGTTTACTTACCCCGAGTACCCTGGGCCCTTCTTTAATCATGTCCATCTCCTGGGCCATCTTTTGGCATACGTTCTCCAGGATTTGGAGTACCTCTTCCACATCTTCTTCGTATGCCACACTTACCTCCACTAGCGCTCGCATGTTGCCGCGGCTCCAATTGCTGGTAGTTGTAATGGAGCCGTTGGGTATGGTATGAAGTACGCCGCTTAGGTCCCTGATCTTTGTGGAGCGCAATCCCATTTCTTCCACTGTTCCCGCTACATGAGCCATCTCCACGTACTCACCGATTGAAAACTGATCCTCAAACAGCAGGAAGAACCCGGTAATTACGTCTTTTACAAGACTCTGCGCTCCAAAACCCACAGCCAGGCCGAGGATTCCGGCACCGGCGAGAAACGACGTGGTATCAACCCCGAGAACCACCAGCACTTGGAGGAGCGCTGCGAAATAGACAATGTAGCGCAGGACGCTCTTAAGCAGCACCGCCAGCGTGCGAAGCCGCTTGTCTTCAGTGTCACGTCTGGGTCGGAAAAAATTCTCCACGAGCGAAAAGCCAATGGTCACTACAGTCCGAGCGATCAGCGCAATTAGGATGATCTTAAGGAGCGACCCACCCCAGAAAATGAGGCGCTCGGACCGAAACAACTCCGTGGCAAATTCTTTTAACACTTCGCCCAAACTCAAGAGTCACTCTCCCTTCACCTGTCCCACCGGTGGAAGCCGGACACGGAGATGCCCCGCTCTTCAGCTAGCGTGCTCACCAGGTCGAGATCTTGCTCTCGTATTTTAAGCGCCAGCCCGCATCCCGAGGAATACGTGGGAGGAGTGGGAATGAGTGTGACTGAAAGCCCCGCGTCCCTCAGGACTGTCTCGGCCAGGATCGCGTGATGCGAAGAGTCAAACACCAGGATAAAGTATGCCATGAAATGCCTCCGTCTGTTCAATCAGGCCAGTACCGGGGACCAGCCTGATGAATTTGTAAAAGGCGGTGAGGAAGTAGTGGGAAAGCGTTGACGAACCGATTTGCTGTGATAGCCAGTCCATCCCGGGCACCGTCACCAATGAGGAAACCAGCCCCAACAGGATGGTGATGATCAGCGCCTGTTTGGCAAGTCCTGCGACCAGCCCCAGGGCGGAATTGGCCCAACCGACGGGCGTCTTATCGATGCTCACGCTGATTATTCCGGCCAACGCCGAGATCAGCAGCCTTACAACAATAAAGATTATCAAAAAAGCTGCGGCGATTACCATCAGGTTGGCTACAGCGTAGGCCAGCATTTCGCCCCATGTCTGAACACCTGCAGCGATTATGTGTTTCAGGTCACTTTCAATGACGCCAGTAATTACTTGAGTGTACGCGCGCGGAACACGAAGCACCGCCAACCCTTCAAGAAAACTTTCAACCCCGGCAACTTCGAGTCTGGTGGACAGGAATTCCTGCGGCATGTGCAGATACCGCAGTAACCATTTCGAGACCCGAACTACCACTCCGTAGCGGTAGTCTACCCAGATCGCCAGCGGTTTGGCGCCCATAACGCCCGCAGCTAGCCCCCCGAATAGCGCTGCAAGTCCGAGGATCAGCCTGACGAATCCGCGACGAGCGCCGTCTAACGCTCCAACGCAAAGTAATACAAGAATGACGATGTCAGCTATGGACATCTCACAACACCTGCCTTAGAGGTTTCGGTTGGCCTCACCGCGACCCAGGAGCAAAAGCCCTGTGTGCATTCCTATGGCAGGGAGCGCCGGATCCACAGGTGCCCCGAATAGCCGTGTCGCAGCAAGGATGCTGACGCCTGCGACCGCTCCCGCCACCAGGTATAGCAGCATCTCGCGGCCCATGTCCTCAAGATAGAGCGTTGACCGCTCGCGGAACAACAAGAACCACACTTCCCCCACTACCCTCACTGCACCGAACACCAATATACTTTTTAGGACCACGTTACCGGCGGGCAGCGCACGGTCGCTCCATGCTGAGGTAACCATGGCAACAGCAGCCGCAGAGACCGCGGATAGGATCACGTACGCCATACGACGCTTCATCAGTGGAAGTTCCCCTCCTGAGCACTAACGGTACGAGCCGTTCCATGCTCGTCAGACCATGCCAGGCGGCCGTTTCGAAGGTCAGCAGTTACCGCATCCCTTTCGTACCACACAAGGTCGCCTGATGCGGAGTAGATCCGAACCCCGCGTGCCGATGTTACCAAAAGAAACCCTTCCGCCCACGATATGTGGGTCACGATCCCTGGGGTTGTGCGTCGCCAAACCTCGCGGCCCAGGTTGTCCACACAGATTACCTGTGTGGTGCCAAATAGTCTTGACCGGGTGAAATATACTCTCTGGCCGCCAACTGTGATTCCTCGGGCCCCGCCACACTGGTGTTTCCATACTATATTTCCGGCGAAATCCAGCGCGGTAATGTCTTTCCGGGTAAGTAGTACTACGCCCGTTGCTGATATCTTAACATCAAGCGGAATGTCCCATAGCGGTATCTGCCACTTGCACTCGCCATTCACATAAAAGCCGAGCTCATACATTGCGACCTTGTCGTCCAGATCAAGCGTGCATGCGACGAATCTCCCCGAATCACCCGATGCCAGCAGAATATACCCCGAGACGTCCGGTAGTGACACGAAGTTACCGTTTACATCTGACAATCCCACTGTTTCTTTTGATGAGCCGCCATGTCTGACCAGTACTACGGAATCTTCAAGCGGGTACACGTATTTCACAGCGGTGAACTCCGCGCTCTGAGCAGGTCCTCGCAGGGATAGAACGCCATCCATCAAGATCCACACAGCGTCCTTTACAAAACCAAAGTCCCTCACCTTGTCAAGTCCATCATACTCCAAAGACCCCTCGTTCCGCAACGATAGCCGACCGTCTTCGCCTAGCACTCCTAGGATGGCTCCACCGTGTTCCAGGCAACGTATTTTCACCCTCTGGGCTTGAATGGTATCTCCAGCCCCGGAACCAGGGACGCGCACTTGGAAAAACCAGATTGCCACAGCGAGCAACATCACGATCCAAGGGTAACCGGCCGAGCCCCTCGGAGGCTTTGGAGAAATGTACCCCGCTTCCGAGAGCTCCATCTTCCCGCGCTGTACAGCGGGATCCCTGCCTATCTGATACACTGGCCTCACCGTCCCGGCAGTAGTTCCTGTAAATATATTCCAGGAGGCGAGGCTATTTCCTTTATTGTCTTAACGGCTCGATTACTTTACCTTTCTGACAATTGCAGTCAACCAGGCAAGGCACCCCGGCCGCTCTAAAGCCTGAGGATCAAAGGGAGGTCTGTAGCCCAGCTGGTATGCCTTCTTGATGTAGCGGACCGATTGATCGATCTTGCCAGTCTTTTTGCATACCGCGGCAAGGTTGTTATAGGCCACGGCGTATTCCGGGTCCAGTTCTATTGCCTTCCTGTAATACTCTTCTGCCCTCCCCCACTCTCCACGTTGAAAGTGCAGGTTCCCCATATTGGAATAAGCAGGAGCAAAACCCGGAGCCGTGGCAATGACCCTGGAGAACACAAGATGCGCCTCGTCGTACGAGCCAAGGTGCGCATAGACCACTCCGAGCTTGTTCAGTGCTTCCGCGTCGTCAGGCTTCATTTCTGTGCACCTGGTGAACAGCGTCCTGGCAAGTACCAGATCCTTCTCCGCCAGCGCCTTTTGCGCTTCCTCAAAGATCTGTTGGTATTCTCTGTTTTCGCCGTGTTCTTCGCTCACGGTCATCCCCCAACTTGAGTTTTCGAGATATAACTTATGTATGAGTCAAGGATAATCCTTCTCATCAGTCCTCGCATAATCCCCTCGCGTACTTCGTATACTCTTAAGGGTTTGGGGTTTTTACGGTCAGGGGGACTGATTTAGTGAACCTCAACAACGAACTGGAAAGAGTCAATTTGCTCCGCGTTTCCATAAGCGATCCGCTGTGCGTAGAGCGTCTGGCCAACGGCGTGGCGGATCTCGTCTCAGAATGCAGACGAGATCCGGTTGTGCTGCTGTGCATCGGCAGCGACCGTTCTACCGGCGATTCTCTCGGCCCGCTGGTGGGCAGCAACATGTCCAAGAGGCGCGTCGCAGGTCTTGACGTCTTAGGAACTTTAGATGATCCGGTCCACGCGGGTAACCTCTGCGAGGTCTGGGAGCGGCTGAACTCACAGCTGCCAGACAGCCTGGTGATAGCGGTGGACGCATCCTTAGGTAAACTAGAGCAAGTAGGGACAGTGAGCCTAGGACGCGGTGCCTTAAAGCCAGGCGCAGCGGTAAACAAGGAACTCCCCCTGGTTGGACATATGTTTCTCACAGGAACGGTAAATGTGGGCGGGTTCATGGAATACATGGTCCTACAGAACACGCGCCTTTCGACTGTAATGAAAATGGCCGAGGTGATCTCGGCCGCTTTGTACTTGGGTCTGACGAAGTCCAGAGTAAGACCGAGGGCCGGTCTTGGTTAGCCGGGAAGTCTCGACTTGATCTCCTTCGATATCGACTCTGGCGTACGCCCCTCCGCATTGATCACCGGAGCATTCGTCAGCCTGGTATCCATTTCAAGAAAGTCCTTGTCCATGCCTCCCACTACCACACAGTCTGCAGTGGTCCAGCTTTTGTCTTCCAGGTTCACCACACGGTATCCTTCTTCCCTCAAGAGAGCCGCAACCGGACCAAGCCCCGATTCTACCGCCACAGTACGCAACACGTATCACCCCTTCATTAGTGTGGGCATGTACGCGATGCGTTATCCGATAAACCTGAGAGTATTTGCTTCACTTCATCATCCGAAGTCTGGGCGAAATCGATGTAGTACTGCCCAACGGAATAGAACAATGTGGTATCGATCAGGGCGACGACCTCATCCGCGACCTTTCTTAGCTTTTCCAGTGTATCACTGGGGCCAACGGGTACAGCAACCACCAACCGGGCAGGGTTAAGAGTTCGGGTCCAGTCAGCAGCAGCCAGCATGGTGTAACCTGTGGCGACGCCGTCGTCCACGAGTATGGCTGTCCGGCCTTCCAGGCTTCCAGGCAGAGGATCCGCCCCGTATTCTCTCGCGCGCCTTTGCATCTCCTGTACCGCGCGGTTCCGTTCTCTCTCGAGATATGCATCATCGGCTCCTGTAAGCCTGGCAAGCCTTTCGTCCACATATATGTTACCGCCAGGTCCCACTGCCCCGATAGCCAGTTCCTCGTTGGCGGGCGCTCCAAGTTTCCTGGGGGTAACCAGGTACAGTTTACAGCGCAGCGCTTTTGCTACCTGCGCCCCCACAACAAGGCCCCCCCTGGGAATAGCCAGCACCAGCGGGTCTTTTAGATCCAGCGAGGCCAACTTTTGTGCAAGTCGCGATCCCGCATCTACTCTATCACGAAACACTTGGCTCCCCCTTCGGTACAATTACTCGTAAACAGCCTGTTGCCACTGTAAACACTGCTGGTAGACGACCGACGATCTCCCCGTCAGCCTGTATCGCCAAAGCTATATCCGATCGTAGCTCCACCCTGGCCGCACTGTACGTGCTGACTTTATTATGACTGATATGCCTCCCTGAATATACCAGCGGAAGCATTGCCAGCGTCTCTGCCTTCGTAAGGTTGCCCGCCACGCAGATCCCGAATTTGCCGTCGTCCGGTCTTGCATGGGGCACCATCTTCATACCGGCGGCGTAATAGGGGGTGTTACCTATTGCCACAACCAGTATGCGCTCGCGTACTACCACCCCGTCGAGCACGATTTCCACCGGAACCGGGTCATATCGCCTGAGCATCTTAAGCACTCCGAGGATATAAGTGAGTGGTCCGCCCAACTTTCTGCCGCTGGAGTTTACCTCTTGCGCTACCTCTGCATCAAAGCCCACGCCTGATACATTCAGGAAATATCGGCCGCCCACCATACCCAGGTCGATCACCCTCAAAAACCCTGTCGAAATCAGTTCTGCAGCTCTGGCCGGGGAGAGCGGGATGCCGAGCGACCTGGCAAAGTCATTGCCTTTACCCGCCGGAATGACGCCGAGGGCGGTCCCGGTACCGGCAAGTCCGTTGGCTACTTCGTGTACAGTACCGTCCCCTCCTACCGCAACCACCAGGGGGATTCCCTCTTTGGCCGCAAGCCGCGCGATTTCCGATGCATGCATCGGTGCTTCAGTGAAGACGTATCTCCCTTTGCAGATGTCTTGAATCATACGAGATACTTTAAGTGCCCGTCCGCGTCCCGCTACCGGGTTTACAACATATAGTGCTTCCAAGGTCCGTCTCCCTTTCCCGGTGCTCCGAGTGGTTTCCCCAGCAAAGACAAAAGACCCGCATGGAGATGGGGTCTTTGCGAGCAGACGTCAGTCTTTCTTCTTCTCTGCCGGGCCCTCTCTTACCATGCTGCTTGTCCCCTGGAAAGTAGCGCCTTCAATCACCACGAGTGCTCCCACTTTCACATCGCCAAACAGCTTCCCTGTCTGCGTGATCTCCAGCTTGCCCTCCGCCGTTACGTTTCCGCGAAGAGTGCCTGCGACCGTAACGTGCCGTGCCTTGACACTTGCTTCAACTGTAGCACCCTGGCCTATTACAAGATCCCCGGAGCTTTCGATTTCCCCGTTTACCTTCCCATCGATACGGATACCCGAGGATGAGATGATGGTACCCCGGACTTCTGTGTCTTTACCGACTACCGTCTCTACTTTCTCAGGGCTCGCCACTGCTTTACCTTCCTTTCGCCCAAACATTGTTTCCCCACCTCTTGCCCAGGTTTGGCACAGCAGCAGGTCGCAAACATCACTGCTCTGATGTCATGAACTGCTTGGGATTTACACGAATTCCGTTAACCCACACTTCGTAGTGCACGTGCGGGCCGGTGGTCCTTCCGGTCAGCCCGACAAGGGCGATCAATTGCCCCTTCTTGACCTTCTGGCCGACCTCTACCAGGTTCTTGGCGTTATGGCTGTACAGAGTGGTATACCCGTAGCCGTGGTCAATCATTACCGTACGTCCATAGGCACTCTTGTATCCTGAGAAAATGACAGTGCCATCCCCGGTAGCAAAAATGGGAGAACCATACGGCGCAGCCACATCAACTCCGTAATGATAGTCATAGCCGGAGCCAAACGGGTTTCTCCTATATCCAAACCCCGAGCTAATATATCCGCTCGCAGGCCATAGTGACGGGTATGCAGCAAGCATAGCTTGTCTCTCAAGTAGTGCTTCTTTAAGCTGTACCAGACTGTTCTGTTGTACGGGTAGCTGCTCCTTTATCTCCTGCAGCGTCCCGAGTATTCCGGTAGGCTTT
This sequence comes from Symbiobacterium sp., assembly GCA_020725675.1. GTDB lineage: Bacteria > Bacillota > Sulfobacillia > DUSP01 > DYEP01 > DYEP01. The sequence goes on from DYEP01000131.1 coordinate 7,761, forward strand.
GGAGCGAATTCGTTATCCAGCTCAGTGAGGCCTAGCCCTCTGTCAGCGGACAGATTTAAAATCCCTCTGGAGGCAAGCCTGGTCCCCGCGATGCTCACGACAGACGCAGCAGAATTCGAGTTGCCAGATTTCTCAGCTGTGAGCAGGTCCCTTACCTGCCTGTCCAGTTCTTGGATACGCTTCATGTCCTTAAGCAGCGCCGCCGCCTCTCGGGATAGGTATTCCATCTCAGTCCGCTGCTGCGCAGTCACCACGCGGAGGTAATGAAGCTCGTCCATATTCTTTAGCATGCCGGAATAGGAGAAGCCGAACCAGGTGAGAGCGGCGCTGAATGCAACTGCGAAACAAAGCAGTGCCCGGAGCCACGACCATCTCAGTCTGAACACCCGTGTCCTGCCGTCTGAATGAGGGATCAACATGAGCGTAAAACTGCCCTGTCGGTGGTCCCGGTTCAACTGGCTACCCCCCCTTTTTAAGTACAACGCCGGCCCCGAAAGCCGGCCTAACCCCCTTTCCGGTAGATCTGTATTTTCAACCTCATGGTCAAGATTTCCTTCAAAAAAGAGCAACAATCTTGTTCAAATTGATCAATTTTCCATTGCCTGCTTGATAGCCATTTTCTCTTCATCGGTAAGTACATACGTGGACTTGCCGTTCTTAACCGGTTTTGCATAAGCCCGGGACTCGTCTCTGCCGTAAAGGCTACTTAAGACTACGCCGTTTCCTTCCGCATCCAGGAAAGCCGTGGCGTAGCTCAGGTCACTGCCTGTGTCAGGAAAGGCGTTGTACCTGACAACAGCCACTTTGCTGATATTACGTTTGCTCGCTTCTGCAAGCGCCGCGAGATCCCGGGCGAGCCTGACGATCTCCCTCTCTGCGATCTCTAAAGATCTGCCCTGCCGTAGCAGCATGCCTTCGAGGTCCAGGTTGTCCCTACCTTTAAGTAGAATCGAAAACTTGTTGTTCAAGCGCGACCATTTTCGCAGGCTGGCTGCCAGGAGCACGATGACGAGCAGGTTGAGGAGCACGACAAAAACCAGGATTCCGACAAGCTGCGTTTCAACCAGGTATGACAGGTTCATAATTTCACTCCACCTTCGTGCTTAAATAGCTTGTCCAAAGCGCGATGCGTATTATCTACGTCGTTCGTCGGCGATCTCCTGTATCGCTGCGAGAAAATCGTCGATTTCTTCGAGGGATGTGAAGTAGCCCGGGCTGACCCTTACAGAGCCCCGCCCTGCGTTTCCCATTGCAGCGTGTACCCAGGGAGCACAGTGAAGCCCGGCGCGCACCGCGACGCCGTAGGCCTGGTCCAGTATGTAGGCTACCTCCTGGGGCTCTATGCCGTCCATGTTAAACGAGGCGGTGCATACCCTTGGGGAGTTGGCTAAATGGACGCTAACTCCCTCTATGGCGTTGAGTCCGCGTATAAGGCGCTCCTGAAGTTCGGTCTCGACCTCCGAGATCTTCTCCAACCCCTTTTCGGTCAGAAAATCAAGCCCGGCTCCAAGACCCACAATTCCCACGCTGTTGACCGTTCCCGCCTCGTGCCTTTCGGGGTAAGCTGCGGGCTGACGTTCTTCCTCGGAGTGCGTCCCGGTGCCCCCTTCCATAAGCGGGAGCACATGAAGGCCTTTTCTGATGTAGAGCCCCCCTGTTCCCGGTGGCCCGAGCAGACCTTTGTGTCCCGGAAACGCCAGCATGTCTATACACATCTCGTCAACGTTTATGGGGATGTGACCGGCGGTCTGTGCTGCATCCACGAGGAACGCGATGTCCAGTTCGCGCAGCAGCCGCCCCACTTCTTTGATAGGATTTATGGTGCCAGTCACGTTGCACGCATGAGTAAGTACCACGAGCCTGGTATTTTTCTTGATCGCGCGGCGGATGTCTTCCGGATCCACACAGCCGCTCGCAGCCCCGGGGACGATGGTGATTTCCACGCCCCGCTCTTGCCTCAGCTTTGTAAGCGGTCGGGAGACAGCATTATGCTCCATGTCCGAAGTGATTACATGGTCTCCCTCGCGCAGATATCCCAAAATAGCGAGATTCAGAGCGTGGGTGGCGTTGAGCGTGAAGACCACGCGGTCGCTCTCCCTGACACCAAAGAAGGCAGCCAGCTTCTCGCGGACCGCAAGCACTCTCCGGCCCGCTTCAATAGACATGGAGTGCCCGCCCCTACCCGGGTTCGCAGCCCACTCTCTGAGAAACGCCGCCATCGCTCGCGGCACACTATCCGGTTTTGGCCAGGATGTTGCGGCATTGTCAAGGTATATCAAATTCCGTACCCTCCGGTGTTTCACGTGAAACAATTATTGTTTAACGCCGAGAAGTTCCAGTATGCGGTCCAGATCTTCCAGCCCGAAGTAGTCAATTTCTATTATTCCCTTTTTCCTACCTTGCTTTATCCTTACGTCCGTCCCCAGCAGATGCCGGAGGCGCTCTTCCACTTCCAAAACATTAGGATCGGCGACCTGGCGATCCCGCCGTCTCGGTTTCCCCGATCTTTCCGAAACAGCGCCTTCCGCCTCCCGGACGCTCAACCCTTGCTTTACTATCCTATCCGCCAGCTGCTGCCGGCGCTTTTCGTCTTCTATAGCAAGCAGCGCTCTAGCATGTCCGAAACTAAGCTTGCCCTCCTCCACCAGCGCCTGCGTCCTTCTATCCAGACTCAGCAGGCGCAGTACGTTGGCTACCTGCGACCGGCTCTTCCCGACGCGCTTGGCGAGCACCTCCTGCGTCAACCCGAACTCGCTAACCAGTCGGTGATACGCCCTGGCCTCTTCCATCGGATTCAGGTCCTCTCTTTGTATGTTCTCTATCAGAGAGACAACCGTAAGCTCTGCCTCAGACAGCTCCCTGATGACTGCGGGCACAGTCTTAAGGCCTGCAAGCCTCGCAGCCCGCCACCTGCGTTCTCCTGCCACCAGCTCATAGCCATCATCCCGCTGTCTCACAATAATCGGCTGCACCACGCCGTGCTCTCTGATAGAATCTGCCAGCTCCCTCAGCTTTTCCTCATCCCACCTCTGCCGGGGCTGGCGGGGATTAGGCCTGATGCTCTCTATGTCTAAATCACAGAGAGCGCCCTCCAGTGGCGCTGTCAATTCGGGTATGATGGCGCCCAGTCCCTTACCCAGTCCTCTTTTCCCCACGTTCTATCACTTCCTTGGCCAGCTCTCTGTACACCTCGGCCCCGCGGGACTTTGCGTCATATCCCCCGATGGGCAGGCCGTGGCTTGGCGCTTCCGAGAGCCGGACATTTCTTGGAATAATGGTATTAAACACTTTCTCGCGGAAGTACTTCTTCACTTCCTCAACTACCTGTATCGATAGATTAGTCCGCCCGTCAAACATCGTCAGCACTACGCCTTCGAGCTCGAGCGATGGGTTAAGGTGGCTTTGAACCAATCTTATGGTGTTCATCAGCTGCCCCAAACCTTCAAGCGCATAAAACTCGCACTGTATTGGCACCAGCACCGAGTCGGCTGCAGTTAACGCGTTCACTGTAAGCAGCCCGAGGGAGGGCGGGCAGTCTATGAGTACGTAACTGTAGTTGCCTCTGACAGGCTCAAGCGCCCGCCGCAGCTTGCTTTCTCGAGACAGGGCAGTGACGAGCTCGATCTCCGCACCTGCCAGGTCGATGGTGGACGGTACCAGATCCAGGTTTGTAAAACCTGAAGGCATGATCACTTCTTTTAGGGGTACTTGCTCGATCAAAGAGTGATAGACGCTCTTTACTATCCGCCTTCTGCTAAGGCCAAGCCCGCTGGTGCAATTCCCCTGAGGATCCACGTCCACTACCAGCACCTTCTTCCCCATCTCTCCCAGGTAGGCACTTAGGTTCACAGCCGTTGTGGTCTTCCCCACACCGCCCTTCTGATTGGCAATTGCAATGACTTTGGACATCCTTCATCCCCACCTGTCCACCGTGCATACCCTAACATTCTGCCAATACGGGGCGCCTTCCTCCTGCCCCAACAAAAAACGGGGCAACAACCACATAGAGGCGCCGCCCCCCTTCCTCCTTAGCATCCTCCTTCTTGCGCAAAATACCCAAAAAGTCATTCCTACTAACCGTTAATAATCCTAGCCTTCTTTGACTTTTTAGGCACCCTCACTGTTACGACAAACCAGTCATCGTCCTCACTCTCGGACCACTCCGCCTCAACGCCTGTCTTTCTAAGCTCCCGAGCTACCTGTCTGAAGGCATTCAAGAACAGCCTCAGGTCTTTGTAAACAGCCTTCCGTTTCTTCTTGGGCGGAAGTGCACAATCTTGCGCTGCGGCGAGCATGCTCTCTACAAGCCTCTCCGTCTGCTGCACGGTAAGGTTTTCTGAAATCACCTTCTGAGCCGCAAGAAGCCTGTCTTCACCTCTGTCAAGCCGCAAAAACTCGCGCGCGTGCCTTTCGGTGAGGCTGCCTTCAGATAGATGATCGAGCACCTCCTGGGGCAGCTTTAGCAGCCTCAGCTTGTTGGCTATCGTGGACTGGCTCTTACCGATCCTTCTGGCCAGCTCCTCCTGGGTGATCCCCATTTCTTCGAGCACCCTCTTGAGTCCGAGTGCCTCTTCTACCGGGTTCAGGTTCTCTCTCTGGAGATTCTCTACGAGCCCCACCAGCGCGGTCTCCTCGTCCCCGAGCTCCCGCACCACAGCAGGCACAGAGTCAAGTCCAATTAGCCGTGCAGCGCGAACCCGCCGCTCTCCCGCCACCAGTTCAAAACCATCCTGCACTCGCCTTACCACGACCGGCTGCAACAAGCCGTGCTCTCGTATGGACGCAGCCAAATTCTCTATCTCTTCTTCCGAGAAGTTCGTACGAGCCTGATATCGCCCAGAATGAATCTGAGCCAGCGGAACTTGACATACGCTCTCGCGGCGCGCTTTCTGCCCAAGAGGCCATTTCATCCATGCCCGGTCCATAGCAGCTCACCGCCTTCTACATTATCTCTTTCCAGAATTCGCCAGCTTGTCCGCGGCCTCCTTCTTGGCTGCACACCCCAACGGTCTCTTCAACGGAATGCCAGGTTTCCTTGGATATAGGTCCGGAGTACTCCGCGCTTTGCTCAGACAAATCAGAACCCGTGCTTCTCCCCCAGGAAGCGTGTATCGTCGGACACCGTCTATCTCACCGCCCAGCCTTTCTACAGCCACCGCCGCTTCAGAGAGCTCTTCATCTACCGCGGGACCTTTGAAAAGGTACACCGCCCCGCCCACCCTGACTAGCGGAAGGGTGTATTCGGCCACTACCGCAACCTTGGCCACTGCCCTTGACAGCGCCACGTCGCACCGCTCTCGGAGCTCGCCTCTCCCTGCGTCTTCCGCCCTCTTCCAAACCGCTTCCGCAAAAAGGCCAAGGGAGTCCAGTACCTTTTCTAAGAACTCCACCTTGCGGCGCTCCGAGTCTAGAAGCACCAGGCGGATGTCAGGTCTGACGATCAACAGGGGTATTCCCGGAAGACCTCCTCCCGTGCCCACGTCAATGACCACAGATCCGTGCGGGACGTGAAAAAACCCGAGTATGGCCAACGAGTCCGCGAAATGCTTCTCCCACACCTCCTCACGACCGGTCACACGGGTCAGGTTCTGCCGCCGGTTCTCTTCCTCCATGGCCACCCTGTACCTCTCGAGCAAAACATACATTTCAGGACCTATCCTGATTCCGTGCTCCGCCAGCCACCGGTACCCTCGTGGTTCATTCATAGGCGCCTTCCCCCGAGCCTCTGAAGCCCCACTAAGAGCACACTGATGTCCGCTGAAGACACCCCCGAAATCCTCATGGCCTGGCCCACCGTCTCGGGACGAATGCGAGAGAGTTTCTCTCGTCCCTCTGTGGACAGACCGTGGATCATGGCATAATCCAGGTCTTTAGGAATCCGCCGCGCCTCCAATTTTCTGACGCGTTCCACTTCTTCCAACTGCTTGGCAATATACCCCTCGTACTTCACTTCAGTCTCTACCTCGGTATAAGCTTCTTTGTCGCTGGTATCCAGTCCAGTAATGAGGGCCAGGCTACGGTAACTAACTTCAGGCCTCTTCAGGATCCCCCAGAGCGTGCTCTGGGTTTTAAGTCGTGGAGTCCCAATCTCCTCAAGCCTTCGATCTATCTCGCTCTCCGGAACGACAGGCGCGCAAAGCGCGCTACGGATCTGTTCCATCTTTTCCTGTTTCTTCTGAAACAAAGACCACCGCTCATCCCCGACCAGTCCTACGGCCCTTCCAATTGGTGTAAGGCGACGGTCTGCACTTCCCTGCCGCAGCAGCAACCTGTATTCCGCTCGCGAAGTGAGCATGCGATACGGCTCCTTCGTCCCCTTCAGCACCAGGTCATCGATGAGCACCCCGATGTACGCCTCGTCTCTTCCGAGCACCAGCGGCTCTTGTCCCCTGATGGACAGTACCGCATTAATGCCAGCCATAATGCCCTGGGCTGCAGCTTCCTCATAGCCTGATGTGCCGTTGATCTGCCCTGCACAGTAAAGTCCCTGGATGCTCTTGCACTCCAGTGAATGCCGTATCTGGGTGGGTATCACGTAGTCGTATTCTATGGCATACCCTGGTCTTAAGATTTCGGCGCGTTCAAGCCCCTTAATTGACCTCAACATCTGAACCTGGACGTCCTCGGGGAGGCTGGTAGATAGCCCCAGTACGTACATTTCATCAGTATCTCTCCCTTCAGGCTCGAGAAACACCTGATGTGCCATTTTGTCGGCAAATCGGACTACCTTGTCCTCGATGGATGGACAGTACCTGGGGCCCACACCCTCGATGACTCCCGAAAACAGCGGCGCCCTGTGAAGGTTGGCCCTTATGATCTGGTGAGTCCTGGGGTTTGTGTGGGTGAGGAAACACGGCATCTGGGGTCTGCCGTGCCTCGATGGGATAAAGGAGAAGCCGTGAGGCGTATCCTCCCCGTACTGGGGTTCCATCTGTGATAGGTCAACTGACTTTCTACTGACCCTGGGGGGCGTTCCCGTTTTGAACCTGCCGAGCTGAAGCCCAAGCGCCCTCAACCCCTCTGACAAGCCGGTCGCCGGCATCTGTCCGTTGGGTCCGGAAGCGACGCTATGTTCTCCCACTATCACCCGGGCGTTCAGGTACACGCCGGTCGTGAGTACTACCGCCCTGCAAGTATAGTACATGCCTGTTGCAGTCTTTACTCCAGTAACGCAACGGCCGTTCGTCACTACCTCCGTCACCAACCCCTGTTTCAGGTCCAGGCCTGGCTGTGACTCAAGTACTTGTCTCATGTTCCGATAGTACTCGCGCTTGTCGCACTGGGCACGCAGTGCCCATACGGCAGGTCCCTTGCCCGTATTCAGCATCCGCATCTGGAGGTAGCTCTGATCAGTACATATCCCGATCTGTCCTCCCAGAGCATCCACCTCTCGTACCAGGTGTGCTTTCGCGGGTCCTCCCACAGACGGGTTGCACGGCATCATAGCAATATTATCAAGATTCACTGAGAACGCCAGAGTTCTTGCCCCCATCCGTGCAGCAGCGAGAGCCGCCTCGCACCCCGCGTGGCCGAGGCCGACGACGACAATATCGTACTCCCCTGCAACCATGTCAATCGCGCCCATTACGTCTCACTTCCCTATGCAAAACCGCTCAAAGATTCGGTCAAGCACATCCGCATCGACGGTCTCCCCGGTAATCTGCCCCAGGTGGACAATCGCGCGTCTTGCGTTCATCCCAACAAAATCCAAAGGCATGCCTCTTTCCACGTCTTCCAGCGCTTCAGCAACACTCGCTCTGGCTACCTTTAAGGCCTCAATGTGCCTTGCGTTGGTTACATATACACTCTCAAAGCCTGCTCCGCCCACCGCCAGTTCCAAGAGCACTTCGCGCAGGCGGTCAAGGCCGATTCCCTCTGTCACGGAGATGCGGACTACAGGAAACGGGTAAGCCGCTTTCAGCTCTTTTTCGCACGCTTTTCCAAGCCCTAGATCCACTTTGTTCACCGCCACCACCACTGGCCTCCCGGGCGCCGCCGATAATATGGCCCTGTCCTGCTCTGTGAGCCCCACCGAATCATCTACCACAACGATAACTACATCGGCGGTAGAAAGAGCTTGCATGCTCCGTTGCACTCCCAGGCTTTCTACCAGGTCGTCCGTGTCCCTGATCCCCGCTGTATCCACAAGCACGATGGGAACTCCCTCAAGTTCCATGCACTCTTCCAGTGTATCCCGTGTCGTACCGGGGATATCGGTGACGATCGCTCTGTTGGTCCCCAGCATCGCATTGAGCAGCGAGGACTTTCCTACGTTCGGCATCCCAACAATGGCGACTTTTATCCCCTCGCGAAGTATCTTTCCTTTTGAAGAACTTTCAAGTAACCCGTCTAGGATGGATAGCGTTTCCTCTAGTTTACGCTCCAGGTCCTCCTGCCGTAAATCCTCCACCTCGTCCTCTGGAAAATCCACGACCGCTTCTACATGTGCGACCACTTCGAGGAGTATGTCCCTTACTTTCCCAAGCTGCCGAGACAAGAGTCCCTCGAGCTGACATAAAGCTGCCTTCATGCTCGCCTCAGATTCCGCTGCGATGATGTCGGCCACCGCCTCTGCCTGGGCGAGATCGATACGACCGGACAGAAACGCCCGGCGGGTGAACTCACCCGGATCGGCGATGCGTGCACCGGCCTGCACAAGCGCCTTTAGGCATCTCCTTGCAGCTACTGCACCACCGTGACAGCTGATTTCCACTACGTCTTGTTTGGTGTAGCTCTTGGGCGCTTTCATGTACCATGCCAGCGCTTCATCGATGACTTGGCCATCTCGGGGATCGATGACCTTACCATAGGATACCCGGTGATCTTCCAACCTCCCCGTGAACACCTGGCGTGCCACACCCAATGCACCTGCCCCGCTCACTCTGAGCAAAGCGATACCCCCCCGGCCCAACGGAGTAGATATCGCCGCAATCACATCTTCCTCCATTATCTATCCCTCCAGAAACCAAAAGCCCCAGCAATCAGGCAAATGCCTACATTGCCGGGCGCCCCATTAAAGACTCCCTGTCACTTTGAGGGTTCGATGATCACTTTCCTGAATGGTTCCTCGCCCTCGCTATGTGTTTTCACATATGGATCTGCCTGAAGCGTCAGATGGATGATCTTTCTTTCATGAGAGTTCATTGGCTCAAGCACTGCCCTATACCCAGTCCTGCGCACTTTTTCTGACATGCGAACGGCGAGCCTTTCCAGCGACCGGCGTCGCTTTTCCCTGTAACCTTCCACGTCGAGGATCACTTTTCTGCGATCATCCGACTTTCTGCTCATCGCCACGTTGATCAGGTATTGCAACGAGTCAAGCGTCTGGCCCCGTCTTCCTATAAGCACCCCGAGATCTCTGCCCGTGATCGAGCAATAAATGTATTCATCGTCTTCTGACGTCTGCACCCGTCCGGCCAGTTTCATGCTGCGGCATATCTCCGTGACGAACTTTGCTACTTCCTCTTTCTTGTCCTCTCTCACCGTCACCCTCACAACTGCATCTTTCGTCCCAATCAGGCCGAACAATCCTTTTGACGCCTCTTCCACTACCGTCACGTCGACTCGCTCCCTTGGAACTCCAAGTTCCCTGAGCGCCAACTCGACGGCTTCTTCGACTGTGCGAGCTCTCTTCTCAACAGACTTCATGAAGAAGCCTCTCCTTTCTGTACCTTGGGCTTAGGCGTCAGGTAGTGCTGAGCGATCCCTATGGCGTTGCTCACTACCCAGTAAAGTGCCAGTCCTGCCGCGAATCGTAGGCTGATGTACGTGATAAGAGCAGGCATGAAATACAGCATGAAGTTCTGAGAACCTTCGGCCCCGGACGACATCCCGGGAGTCGTGAGCCTGGTTTGAAGGTAAGTAGTCACGCCTGCCAGGACTGGCAGGATGTAATATGGGTCTGGCTGACCAAGATGCGGGAGCCAAAGAAAACTCGCCGGTCCGGTGTAGTTGTAGTTGTACAGCACTCTGAAGAAGGCAATCAAAAACGGGAACTGCACCAACAGGAGCAAACACCCAGACAGGGGGTTAACCTTGTGTTTCTTCCAAAGCTCCATCATCTCTTTGTTCAAGCGTTCCGGGTTGTTCTTGTACTTCTTCTTCAGCTCCTCCTGTTCGGGGTTTAGCATCTGCATCTTCTGGGTCGCACGGGTTTGACTGACAGTCAAGGGCCACAGGACGATTCTTATGACGATAGTAAGAAGGATGATTGCCAGACCGTAACTATTGGTCAGTGCAAACCCCAGTTCCAGACCTTCTTTCATCAGGTCACTAAACCACGTGAGCAAGGCCAGCCCCCCTTAACTATATACGTTTCTACATATTTCCTCCAGTGACAACTCTTATTCCGTTTCTCCGCCCGGCACCGGGTCATAACCTCCTGGGTTCAGCGGATGACAGCGCAGCAACCGCCGAACCGCAAGGCCCCCTCCCTTTAACGCGCCGTACCGCTGTACAGCCTCCAGCGCATACGTCGAACATGAGGGGTAAAACCTGCACGTCCTTGGTTTCAAGGGAGAGATGTATCGCCTGTATCCTTCAATCATGAGGACTATAACCTTACTGACTACTGTCCCGCCTTTCATCTCGAAACACCCCTGCTCTCCCCAACAGATCCCTCAGCGATTTCTCAAGCTCCCTAAACTCCATCTTCATCGCACCGCGTCGGACAACGAATACCAGATCAACACCAGGCTTAACCCTCTTGCAGAGCACTCTTAT
>DYEP01000019.1 GCA_020725675.1 Symbiobacterium sp.
TCTCCCTGCGCTTATTCTTGATGCCTAGATGAAAGGCCATGAAAATCTTGGCCGCGCCTAACTCCCCAATGAATTGGGAAAAATGCGGCGCGGCGTATCTTCAATGAGGACTAGCAAGACAGAATGAGACCTTGTAGCCCGTTTCGGAGGCAACAAGACCCAGGTCTCCAGGTGAGGCTTTGTTATCCTTGGCGTCTCAGCCTTTCAAGTATCAACCTGTAGCCGTCCGCACCGTATTCCAGGAAGCGCTTCACCCTGCTTATGGTGGCTGTGCTCGCGCCGGTCGCAAGCGCGATGTCGGTGTAACTTTTTCCCTCGCTCAGCATCTGGGCCACGGCAAACCGCTGGGCCATGGCTCTCAGCTCACCTATCGTACACAGATCATAAAAAAACCGGTAGCACTCCTCGACTGTCTTGAGTTCAAGCACGGCAGCATAGAGCCTGTCCAGTTCCGGGTCCTTCAGTTTGTTGTCAAATACCAAGCAGTAGTCCCTCCTTCGTGCTCGCGCCGTCTAAACGTAGAGGTGGCAGGCAACGTGATGCCCGCTGTCCACTTCCACGCTCCGCGGCGCACACAGCCTGCACTCGGTAAACGCCTGCGGGCACCTGGTATGAAACGGACACCCCGAGGGAGGGTCTATAGAGCTGGGCACCACACCCTCCAGGATCTGTCGTTTGCGTCTGGTCTCCCTGTCCACACTGGGGATAGCAGAAAGGAGAGCCCGCGTATAAGGATGCTTCGGGTCTTCAAAAAGCGCTTCAGTGGGCGCAGTCTCCACGATTCGCCCAAGATACATGACTGCCACCCGGTCGCTCACATGGTAAACAACGCTGAGGTCATGAGCGATGAACAGGTACGTCAGTGACATCTCTTGCTGGAGGTCAGAAAGCAAGTTCAATATCTGTGCCTGCACCGAGACATCTAGCGAAGATACAGGCTCATCACACACGATGAACTCGGGTTTCATGGCCAGCGCCCGTGCAAACCCGATGCGCTGCCTTTGTCCCCCTGAAAACTGGTGGGGGTAGCTATCGATGTGCCACGGTTTCAGACCGACTTTCTCAAGCAGTGTGACCATCTCTTCTTCCCTTTCTTTCGGGTCCTTCACACCGCGCTTCAGTAGAGGCACCGACAAAATGTCTCTCACCGTCTTCCTCGGGTTCAAGGATGCATACGGGTTTTGAAATATGATTTGGGCGCTCCGCCGGAAAAGGTCCATCTGCTTGCCACGCCATCCGGCGATATCTTCTCCGCGAAACAGGATCTTTCCTTCAGTAGGTTCGTACAGCTTAAGTATCGTGCGGCCCAGTGTGGACTTACCGCAACCGGACTCCCCTACCAGCCCGAGCGTCTCCCCCCTCCTGATCACCAGATCTACGCCGTCCACCGCCCGCACAGTGCAGTCCCTCTCCCGGGTTAGGATCTTAGTAAGGAGGCTGCGCCTCAGCACAAAGTGCTTCTTCAAGCCCTCCACACGCAGGATGTAATCATCGCACTTCACTACAGTTCCTCCCTACTCGTACAGAATGCAGCGGACGTGCCTTCCTCCACCCACGTCGACAAGCGAGACAGGACGCTCTGCGCATTCAGGCATCCTCCGGTCACACCTGCTTTCAAATGAACACCTGTTTGTAAGACCGATGAGGTCGGGCACATCTCCGGGAATAGGCGACAGTCTTCTTCTTGGCTTTACCAGGCGTGGAATAGAGCGGAGCAACCCCTCAGTGTAGGGGTGCAGCGGATCTGCGATAACCTCGTCTACAGGTCCCTGCTCCACGATGCGCCCGGCATACATCACAGAGATCCAATGGCAGAATTCTGAGGCAACTGCAAGATCGTGTGTAACAAACAGGATGGCAGTGCCCCTTTCAGAGTTGATGCGGCTCAACAGTTCAAGGATCTGCGCCTGGATGGTAACGTCCAGTGCCGTAGTGGGTTCATCAGCCAGCAGCAGCTTTGGCCGGCAAGCGAGGGCGATGGCTATGAGCGCCCTCTGCTGCATACCCCCCGAGAATTCATGCGGGTATTGCCAGTACCGGCTTTCCGGAGAAGGGATCCCCACTTCCTTCATCAGGGAGAGTACGGTTTCTCTCTCTTCTCTCCTGCTCGTCCGGCCCGTTCCGATACGGTGTACTCTGAGAGATTCGCGGATTTGCTCTCCTACCCGGAAGACCGGGTTCAGCGTAGTGAGGGGGTCCTGGAACACCATGGCGATGTCGGCGCCTCGTATACGTCTGACCTCGGCAGGCGCCATGCTCAGGATGTCCCGACCTTCAAAGTGGATGGACCCGGAGATGATGCGCCCCGGACGCGCGACCAGTCTCAGGATGGAGAGCAGGGTAACGGACTTGCCACAGCCCGACTCTCCAACGAGTCCCATGATCTGTCCCCTCTGCAGAGACAAGCTCATCTCTTCCACTGCCCGGACCGCTCCCCTGCGAGTGGGAAATTCGGTAGTAAGGTTGTGTATACGGAGCATCTGCCGCCTCCTCTCAGTCGACCTTGAGCCGCGGGTCGAGGATATCTCTGAGCCCCTCGCCGAATAGGTTGATCGCGAGTACGAGCAGCAGCAGCGCAAGCCCTGGCATTGTCGACACCCACCACGCGGTGCGCACATAGTCTCGGCCATCGTCCACCATGGAACCCCAAGCGGGTACGCCGGGTTGTACCCCTATACCCAGGAAGCTCAGCGACGCCTCTGTGATGATCATGTAGCCTACCCTCAACGTGGCCAGCACTACTACGGAGTGAATGATGTTGGGTAAGATCTCCCCGGTAACAATCCTGAAGTTGCTCTGCCCCTGCGCCCTCGCAGCCTCCACGTACTCTTTCGTCTTCTCGGAGATGGTCTCCCCGCGCACAAGCCTGAAGAATTCCACCCAGCTCTTAAACGTCAACGCTGCGATCAGGTTAAAAAAGCCAGGACCCAGGATGGCCATAACACCGATGGCAAACAGCAGGAAGGGAAAGGCCATCAACAGCTCAGCGAACCGGGATAGGACGTCATCGATAATACCCCGGTAGTATCCTGATATGGCACCGAGTACCAACCCGACCACCATGGATATGGCGACCGACAGAACACCCACCCAGAGCGACACCCTGGCACCGTAAATAATGCGTGACAGTATGTCCCGCCCTACGTGGTCCGTGCCGAGAAGGTGAGCGGGGCTGCCTCCCTCCTGCCAGGCGGGGGGCAAGAAACTTTGCCGCACAGACCCCGTGTTGGGCGGGTAAGGCGCCAGCACAGGTGCGAACAATGCCATCACCACATAGGCGACCAGTATGACAAGACCGATAAGCGCAGAAGGGTGGCGGCAAATCAGGTACAGCAGTCCACACAAGTTTCTGGCAACGGTTCTTACGCGCATAAGCATCAGTGTTGTCCTCCCGCCGTGACAGAGCATCCCTCCATCACAGGTTGATCTTCGGGTTGATGTAAGTGTAAAGGATGTCCACTGCAAGGTTTGCTAGCACAAAGGTGAGCGCATATACCATAACAACCCCCTGGACCAACGGGTAATCCCTGTTGAATATGGCATCCACGGCGAGCCGCCCGATCCCCGGCCAGCTGAAGATGGTTTCCACGATCATGTTCCCCCCAAGCAACACGCCCGTCTGAACGCCCACTACGGTAACAGTTGGAATCAGCGCATTGACAAGAGCGTGCCTGGTGATAACCGCCCATTCAGTGAGCCCCTTGGCCCTTGCCAGCATCACGTAATCCTGACGCAACACCTCAAGCATGCTCGATCTCATCACCCTCGCCACGATGGCAGCCATTGGCGCCCCAAGGGTCACTGACGGCAACAACAGGTGCCGCAAAGCGGCAACCAGCGAAGAGACGTTCCCGGTGAGGACGCTGTCCAGCACGTACAGACCTGTCACCCGGGCAGGTTCAAGCCCATAGGGGAGCCTGCCGTATGACGGTAGTATGCCAAGCCTCACCGAGAACACGATGATAGAGATAATGCCGAGCCAGAATGCCGGCATGGAAATGCCGAAAAAGGCGGCTGCCATACTGGCTCGGTCCACGAACGAATACTGACGAACTGCTGAGATAACGCCTATGGGTATGGCGAGCACCAGGGAAAACACCAGGGCTCCGAGTGCCAGTTCAACGGTAGCGGGCAAACGTTCACGGATCAGGGCAGAGACGGGCCGGTGCTTGGTCAGGGAGTTCCCCAGGTCCCCTCGCACTGCGCGGGAGAGAAACATGTACAGCTGCACATGTATGGGCTTATCCAGGCCGAACTCGCGCCTTAGCGCATCGATCTGTTCTTGGGACACATGGCCCTCCCGACCCATCATGACGTCAATGGGATCGCCCGGGGTAAAACGCATGACGCAAAACACGATCACGGCCACGCCGAACACAATAGGTATGGTGGATAATATGCGTTCCAGCACTCGTAGTCCGCGCAACCTTCACACCTCCCAGGCGGCCAAATGCGCGCGCATCGGCACTACTCCGTCCTGTACCCTGCTTCGCGCAGCAGTTGGCGCGCACGGTCAGGGTCAAACGGGTAAGGTGAAAGCCCCGTATGTCTCGCAAACCCGTGAGGAAGCAGCGGACCGTTCAACCTTGTGGCATATCCTCCGAGGACCTTTTCAATGATTAGGTCCCAGTCGATGGCATAGTTCATCGCCTGTCGGACTCTGACATCATCAAATGGAGGACGCGTCACGTTCATCTCAAGGAAGTACACACGTGTGCCTTCCACGGTCTTCACTTCACAATTGGGATCTTTGTCAAGCTCCGGTACCAGCTCCGGCGGTACCGATTGAATGATGTGCGCCTGACCGGACTGAAGCGCAGCCACGCGCGTTGACGTCTCCGGTATCACCTCAAAGATGGCCCTCTTGATCCTGGCAGGTCCGGCACCGGGAATGTCCGGCGAACCCCCGTAGTAGCCGTCGTAGCGCTCCATCACCACGCGCTCGTCCAGCTTGCCTTCCACGAACTTGAACGGCCCTGCACCGATGGGTTTCTTCGCAAACTCTTCAGAACCAACCCTTTCCACGTAATCCTTGGGCACGATCTGTTGATGCACCAGCATTTGCAAGATAATGGGCCAAGGTGCGGACAGATGGAATCTGACCGTGTAGTCATCTACCTTCTCCACCTCGGTCACAGGGTCAAGCAATCCAGCCTTCCTGGGTGAGCTCTTCCCGTTGCCCAGTCCCCCTTCGGTGATGATCCGGTCGAAAGTGAACTTTACGTCATCCGCGGTAAGCGGCTCCCCGTTGTGGAAGGTTATCCCTTTCCTAATCTTAAACTCCCACAACGTCGGGCTTATTGCTTCCCAGGACTCAGCGATCTCTGGCACCACTTTCCCGTCTGGGGTCCTGGTAACCAATCCATCAAACATGTTGCGGATGACCGTTTCAGCGATGCGGTTCCTGTGGTTGGCAGGGTCAAGGCTTTCAATGGTGGCCCTGATGCCTACTACGAGCGTATCCCCTTCGGTGAGGCTTACTCTGTGAAGGTTGATCCTCGAGTCAGTCGCGGGTACCCAATTCTGCACAGTCTTTCGGGAGGCTTCGATCTCCTGCATCGCATAACCAAATACCCACGGAGCATCGTCATACAGGATCTCCTGGACCTCTTTGTAAATCCTTTCCCGCTCGGCTTCGTCGGTGCCTGTGGCGCCTCTCTTCAGAAGGTCGTCCACCCTGGGGTTGCTGTAGTGGGCATAATTCCCACGCCCTCCCGTCTCGAACTTGGGGTTCAACAAGTCGTAAGGGTCGAGCGTGGAATTCCCCCAGTCATTTACCAGCATCTCCCTTTCCTTGTTGAGCAGGGCCTCCTTGAGAACCGCCCAATCGCCCCACACCCTCACCTGCACATCCACACCCAGCTCCCTGAGTTGCTGCGCCACAGCTTCTGCCACTGCCTTATTGTAGTTCTCGCAGTCAATAGTGAATGATAGAGTGCGAAGTTGATCACTCGGCGGTGGCTCGGCCTTCTTGGCACAACCCGAGATGATGCCCCCAGCTAACATGGCCAGCATTATTACGAACCACACAAACAGGTTTCTCCTACCCAAAGCTGCTCCCTCCTTCATTTCTCTTGTCGAAGATGAGGGGTGTCCTGACACATTTGCAATATGAAGCAAGAAGACTACATCATCTAAGACATATAGGAAAACACAAAGCCCAAGGAGATCCTTGGGCAGCCATGAAAAGCCTTGACCTCCCCTTTCCGCTTACGAGGTTAGCTGGCGGGCTCGGACTGGGGTGCCCTACCGTGCGATGCACGGATTCGCCCCTCTGTTTGGGTTCCCCGTTTCCCCGGTTAACCAGGGAATTCAGCATTCAGCCAGGTGCATGATTTGGTTTTATGTTTATATTATACCATATTCAGTACCACACTGGTAAACATTGTTTGTCAAAGCATTCACCACTCCCTTGCCCGGGCTACGAAATGGATTTGATTCTCATGCGCGCCGGTGATATACTCTGGCAAGGGGGGAAAAGCATGCCTCTTGATGGTTTGCACATCGCTGCGCTGGTCGACTCGCTCGCTGCCCGTGTTGAAGGGGCGTCAATACAGCGAATCCAACAACCCGACCACTCCACCATACTGCTCACCCTGCATAGGCAGAGCGTGACTAAGAAGCTGATCGCTTCTTGCGACCCGCAATTCCCAAGGATCCACACCACCACGGCATCGCACGATATGCCGGTCGAACCGCCCCAGTTTTGCCTGGTGCTTCGAAAACACCTGCTCGGCGGCCATATTGTTTCCATCTCGCAGGCAGATGACTTTGAACGGGCAGTGTGGATTACTGTCGAGAGAGGGGGAGACCTCCAGCAAGGGATCAAGAGACTGGTGTGTGAGATTATGGGAAGACACAGCAACATTGTGTTGCTTGACGAGGAAGGCATCGTACTTGACGCCGCCCGGCGCGTAACGCCCGAGATGAGCACATACAGGACGCTCGTGCCCGGTAGCCGATACGCACCACCGCCACCACAGGACAAGGTTAACCCATTGCTCTGTGAGCCGAGGTCGCTGCCCGGATCAGGTGCCTTAAAAGAGATACTCATACGCAACTTCGCCGGCATCGGGCCGTCCACCGCGTCCATGCTCCTTAAGATGCTTGGATACGACGAAATGACGGATCTGGCCCAGATGAGCCAGGAGGCACGGGAGCACCTGTGCCGCGAGCTTTCGCGGGCGTGTCGTACGGTAATCAGCGCGCCTTCTCCTACCCTGCTTAGGGATGGGGAGGGACGGCCCTCCGAGTTTTTCGGGGTTTCCGTGTTCCCGGGCGAGCTCTACCCCTCTATGGACGACTTGGTGGACGCCTTCTTTACCGAACGCAGGCATCACCAGGTGACTGAGACGCTAAGAGCTGCTTTAAAACGAATGGTGCACGATGCCATGGAGAAGGCTTCACGCAGACTTGTCGCTCAACAGTCGGACCTTGCGCGCGCCAATGAGGCGCCCACCCTCAAAAGCTACGGCGACGCCATTTTGTCATCCATGCACAGCATTCAAAAGGGCCGAAAGTGCCTGCATTGGTATGACTTCCAGACCGGAGAAACAGTCGAAGTACCACTTGATCCTGCGCTTGGTCCCACTGAAAACGCTCAGAGGTATTTTCGAAAATACAAGAAAGCCAAAGCAGCCAAAGATGAGCTCGCACGCCAAATTGAAAAAACCCGGCTGGAGCTGGCCTATTTGGAACAGGTAGACCTTTGCCTTGATGCATCAGAGAATGAAGCGGACCTGGTCGAAATCAGACAGGAACTGGTCGAACAAGGCTATGCCAAACCTTCTTGCAAAACACAAAGGAGAAAGCAGATAGGTACACGACCGGCCAGGTACCTTCGATTCACCTCATCCGACGGTATTCCAATCCTAGTGGGCCGCAGCAATTGGGAAAACGACATGCTATTTAAGGAGGCCCGACCTGGTGAGATCTGGCTTCACGCGAAAGATATCCCCGGCGCCCACGTATACGTGAAGCATACCGGGGAAGTTCCCGACCGCACCCTGGAGGAGGCAGCCGCCCTCGCCGCATACTTCTCTCGCGCCCGAAACTCCTCGAAGGTAGCCGTGGATTACACCAGGACACAGTGCCTATCCAAACCTCCTGGCTCAAGACCAGGCATGCTCGTCTACAGACAACAACGTACAATCATGGTATCTCCCGCAATACTGCCAGAGTCATGACCTGCTGCCAGGTTTTTCGATAGAGACGCCCTGGCGGCATAGCGGGCACTCCGCGGGCGAGAATGTTTCAATATCAAGTTTAATAAGCGACGCGTATCTGACGCCGAAATCCACACGGCCGTTGCTACGATCCGCGATGGCCCCGACGCCGACAATGGTGCCGCCCGCCTGAGCTACGATCTCTGCCACCTCGTTCACCGAACCGCCCGTGGTGATAACGTCCTCCACGAGGAGCACGCGCTCTCCAGGAGTGATAAAAAAGCCCCGCCTCAGCTTCATTTTTCCGTCTTCTCGTTCCGCGAATACCGCCCGGCACCCCAGGTGCCTCGCTACCTCGTAGGCCACTAGAATCCCGCCGAGTGCAGGTCCGACCACGGTCTGCACCTCGAGATCACGAAACATGTCAGCCAACGCGCGGCCGACCTCTTCCGAAGCATCCGGGTACTGCAGTAGCTGTGCCATTTGCAGATAGCCGTTGCTGTGTCTTCCTGAAGTGAGCCTGAAATGTCCCTGATAAAACACCTTCTTCTCTCTCAAGAGCTCCATTACTCTCTGTTCAGTAATCATACGGTCCTGTCCCCTCCCGTCTGAGCTGCTATCTCATCAAGAATTCGCTTCAGCGCCCCGGTGGGGTCCGGAGCCTGCGTCACAGGCCGCCCCACCACTATGTAGTCCGCTCCTTCTGCTATTGCCTCGCCCGGGCCCATGACACGCCGCTGGTCCTGCAGACCATACCACGAGGGTCTGACCCCCGGAGTCACGATTAACTTGTGCTTCCCCACCACCTGCCTGACAGTGGAGATCTCTTGGGGAGAAGCCACAATGCCGTCCATGCCTGCCCGCACCGCCAGCTCAGAGAGCCTCTTCACCAGGCTTTCCGGCTCGCTCCATCCCAGTTCTTCCGTGAGCGCCTGCCTGTCGAGGCTGGTCAGCGCAGTCACTGCCAAGAGGGCGGGCCTCGGTATACCTGTCTTTTCGCTTTCCTCGCACGCAGCATCCATCGCCTCGCGCATCATGGCAACGCCCCCGGAAGCATGTAGGGTGATAAAACCCGTTCCCATACGCACCGCACTTCTGGCTGCCCCTGCCGCAGTATTGGGTATGTCATGGATCTTAACGTCAAGGAACACAATGAGTCCATGTGCAGTCAGAGCGTTCACCGCCCGAGGCCCTTCTGCTACAAAGAGCTCAAGTCCCACTTTGAAAAAGCGCGTCAGCGCCTTCGTCTTCTGGACAATATCCAGTCCTTCTTCGAGGTTTGGTTTGTCCAAGGCGACGATTACCCGGTCCTTCCGGTCTTGCTGCTCCCACCAGTTCTGATACATGAGAGATTGCCTCCCTTTCCATAAACTCTTCTATACCGTCAACAATGGCCGGGATCGCCGCAGGATCACGCAAATTTGCGCTACCCACGGCCACAGCGCTTGCGCCAGCCATGAGAAACTGCAGCGCGTCGCGGGCATTAAGGATACCGCCCATACCAATAACAGGCACGCTCACCGCTCCAGATACCTGCCATACCATCCTTAGAGCAATAGGCATAATGGCAGGACCCGAAAGCCCTGCGAACGTGTTTGCAAATACGGGCCGCCTCCGTTCCACGTCGATGGAGAGCGCAAGGAACGTGTTAACAAGGGAAACGATGTCGGCCCCACCCTCTTCCGCTGCAATTGCGACCTCTACTATATCGGGCGCGTTGGGAGTGAGCTTTACGATCACAGGCAGGTGCGTTGAGGTCTTTACTGCGCGCGTCAGTTCAAAAGTGGCAGTAGGGTCAAGCCCCCAGGCCAGGCACTGGTTCCTCACGTTCGGGCAGGAAACGTTCACCTCGAGCGCGGACACCCGGGGTATGCTCACTTTCGCCGCAAGCGTCACGTAATCTTCAAGCGTACCACCGGCGATGTTCACGATTACCTTGAGCGATTGCGGGATCCTCGGAAGGATCTCTTCGATAAATCGGTCGATGCCAGGGTTTTCAAGTCCAACAGAGTTCATAATGCCGCAGGCAGTCTCAATGAGCCTTGGAGGAGGGTTTCCATACCTCGGCAGCAGCGTGAGTCCTTTCACACATACGGCTCCGATTCTACGAAGGTCCACCTCCGTACCGGTTTCAGTTCCGTAGCCAAAAGTGCCGGATGCGGCGATTACGGGAGAGCAGAGCGTAAGGGGTCCCAAGGTTGTGGTGAGATCAATCTTCAAGCAAAACCACCTCCGACGCATGAAAAACGGGGCCGTCGATACACACCTTCCTGTACACGACCTGCCCGTCCTCAGTGTATCCTGAGGGCTGGGCACACCCCAGGCAAAGACCGGTCCCGCATCCGATACGCGTCTCAAGCGATATCCAAAGCGGAGTGGCAGCACACTGCTTCATCTCTTGCAACATAGCTAGTGGGCCGCACGCATACGCCACATCCCCCTTGTCTCGTAGCTCCCGGTACATGGAGGTTGCCGTCAGCCGTGGTCCGGCAGAGCCGTCGTCCGTACATACGAGCACCTCTGCACCGCACTGCGCCATATATTCGGCTTCAAAGACGTACCTGGCGTTCCTCGCTCCGATGATGGCAGTTACCCGGTTCCCCTGCGCCAGAAGCCTGTGTGCGAGAGCGGGCATAGGCGCTACTCCCATACCACCGGCCACAAGCAATACATGGGCTCCGGATACGTTTACGGGAAATCCCCGTCCAGCAGGTCCCAGCAGGTTCAGTGTCTGGCCCGGCGTGACCCGTGAAAGAAGCCTTGTACCCTCCCCCACAACCTTGAACAACACTGAAAGCTCGTCTTTGTCCAGCCTGTTAATACTGAACGGGCGCCTGAGGAATGGGGAGTAGTGATCTGAACAGAGCACGTGCACAAATTGCCCAGGGGCTGCGTCTTGAGCGATCCGGGCCGCCTTGAACTTGATCCAGAACACGTCATCAAGAAGCCGTTTGACCTCCAGTACCTCGGCATTCTCCTGCTTCCACACAGCTGCCTTCCCTCCCTTAACATATCTTGCGCAGTGGCCGGATACAAAAATCCTCTCTCGCCCGCACCGGCAAGAGAGGATATCTCCTGGCTTTTCATCCTTGCCGGCCTCTCAGGACCGATTTAAAGGCTGCGTATCTACATTGTAAACTCAGGTCAGTTCTCCAGGATCACGGCCTCATCCACACCGTCTGTCTCAGTAAGTCTTACGCACACTGTCTCGCTCCGGGACGTGGGAACGTTCTTCCCCACATAGTCGGCACGGATGGGTAGTTCTCTGTGACCCCGGTCTACCAGCACCGCCAGCTGAATCCGTTTCGCGCGTCCCATGTGCATCACCGCGTCCATAGCGGCGCGGGTCGTTCGACCAGTATACAGCACGTCATCTACGAGGATGACCTTCTTCCCCTGAACCTCGGTACCCCTTTCTGCAGGTAGCCCCGCCCCACGGTCGGCTCTGTCATCCCGGTATGGTGTAATGTCCAGCTCCAGCACTGGCACCGATACCCCCTCTATCGCCTGGATGTAACGGGAAATACGCCTGGCCAGCGGGATCCCGCGCGTCCTGATGCCCACAAGCACAAGGTCTGCAGTTCCCCGGTTCCTCTCCACTATCTCATACGAGATACGTTTCAGGCTGCGCGCGATGGCATCGCCGTCCATGATGTGCGCCTTTACCCTGTCCAATATCTTACGCCTCCAAAAACAAAACTTCTTGCCGCCGGCAAGAAGCGTTCCTACTGTATCCTCTCCTTGCCGGCCTCGCAGGACCGGCTTAAAGGGCCTCTTTATCGAGTCTACCATGGACAGGCCATACTGTCAATCATCACCTGCCCTGTGTGTGATCGTGCTGTTGATATCATCCACTTGAAAAGAGTCTGTGAAAATGTCACCCGGAAATGTCACCCGGTCATATTGTCGCAGTCCGAATTGAATAAGGCCTTTGTTTTGCAACGGGTGGTAGATGGCCACCTTACCGTCCGGGAAGCAGCTACTGAAATCACAGAACTATTACCGTTCGGCCCGCAGCCTGCGGAGCACAGCCTCAAAATCCGGTGGAGGCACCGCGGTGAACTCTACCGGTTCTCCTTTTACTGGATGCCTGAATGAAAGAAAGTGGGCATGCAGCGCCTGACCTGGTATGTCTAATCTCTGCCTGCTCCTTCCATATATCTGGTCTCCCACCACAGGGTGACCTATGAATGCCATATGAACTCTGATCTGGTGCGTCCTGCCTGTATGAAGAAAGCACTCGATCAGCGCGTTATCCCGGAACGTCTCAAGCACTTCATATTCGGTTACTGCTTCTCTCCCTCCCGGGACGACCGCCATGCGCTTTCGGTCACGGGGGTGTCTGCCTATGGGGGCCTCGATTCGCCCCCGCGAAGCAGGCACCCCTTCCACGATTGCAAGATACCGCCTGCTCACTGTACGTGCCTTCATCTGGGCGATGAGGCCTTTCATGCTCGAATCGTTCTTGGCCACAACCAGGAGCCCCGTCGTATCCTTATCTAACCGGTGCACTATACCGGGTCTTATCCTGTCGTTAATCCCTTTTAGATCCTTGCAGTGGGCAAGGATCGCGTTCACCAGAGTACCCGTGTAGTTACCCGGCGCAGGGTGGACCACCATGCCCCGGGGCTTGTTGATCACCAGTATGTCCTCGTCTTCATACACCACGTCAAGCGGGATATCCTCAGGCAATGCTTCTGTCTCCTGTGGGGGCGGCAAGTGCAGCAGGATGTTGTCCCCCGTTACAACTGCCGAAGAGGCTTTGGCCACTTTTCCGTTCTGGAGCGCATACCCTTCGCGTACCAGCTTCTGCACATACGAACGCGACTGCCCGGTGACGGCCGCCAGAAACACATCAAGCCTGTCCCACTCCCTGTCGGCAATGAACTCACACCAGGTCACAGCGCTCTGCCCTGCCTCCTTAAGACTTCAAGCAGTATAAGGCCGATGCCCACAACGATGGCGCTGTCGGCCACATTGAACACCGGCCAGATCCGGAAATCGAAAAAGTCCACCACGTAACCAAGCCTTACTCGGTCAAGCAGGTTGCCCATGGCGCCTCCCATCTGAAGCCCGAGCGCGATCCGTAGCGTCCGGCCTTCTTTTGAGATATCCCGAAAGAAAAAGAGAATGAGCCCGATCACCGCCACGGACACAAACACAAAGAGCCCGGTACCTCCTGGAAACAGCCCGAAGGCAGCTCCTGGGTTCCTGACAAGGGTGATGTGGAATATCCCCGGCAACACCGGCACGGACTGGTGCAGTGAAAGCGCCCTGACTACAAGATACTTCGTCACCTGATCCATAGCAACAACCAGTGCAGCAACGATAAGTACAAGCAACTCATCCACTCCTATCAGGGGAGTTCCTCCCGTATGATCACGATCAGCTGGGCGATGAGATCTCCGATGAAGGGCAGATTGCGTATGAACGCCTGCTGCAGGAACAAGAACAAGAGCGCCCCGAGGAACGTAGCACCTACCACGAAACCAAGCCCCCGGGCAAGACCTGCAAGGAAATTTAGGTATGCAAGCCTTGGGGGATCTTGAAGCAACTGTACGTATTCAGCTATCTGCGCCCGTTCAAGTTGCCTGCCGAGCCGTGCCACTTGTTCTCTAACCAGTTCTAGCAGCGCCCTATCCTTATCATCCAAGTCCGAAAAGTCGGGGGGCATGTTGCCCCCGGCTTTGCACCTCCCTACTTTACTTCCTGCTCCTCTTCTTCACCTGTCGCTGCAAACGCCATCTTAGAAAGCACGTCGCGACATCTCGGGCAGGTCCCGGGGAATTCATCGCTGCTCAGCTCATCCACGTATGTCCAGCAGCGCTCGCACTTGGCGCCAGGTGACCGCCTTACTTCCACCTCGGGCCCATCGCCGGACTCGACCCGAACAGCTGACACAATAAATACCGCCGCCAGGTTGTCCTTATGATCGCGGATGACCTTCTCCATCCATGGATTGGCTGGCCGCAGAATAACTTCAGCATCAAGGCTTCCGCCGATCTCTTTCCTCTCGCGCGCTACTTCGAGTGCACGCCGCACTATGTCTCTTAGCTCCATGAGTGGTTCGAACCGCAACAGCAGCGCTTCGTCAGCCCAGTCTGAAGGCAGCTTGGGCCATGAAGCCAGGTGGACCGATTCCGGCTCACCGGGGTCCCAAGGAAGGTAACTCCATACCTCTTCGGCCGTAAACACTAGCACCGGCGCAATCATCTTCACCAGGCACCGCGCAATGATATATAGTACGGTCTGTGCCGAGCGCCTTGCCGCATCTTCGCTAAGAGAGCAGTACAGCCGATCTTTTATAATATCCAGATAAGTGTTACTCAAATCCAGAACGCAGAAGTTGTGGATGGAGTGATAAAGGCTGTGATACTCATACTTCCTGTAAGCTGATGTCACCTTTTCAAGCAACTTGGCCAGTCTTGCCAGCGCCCATCGGTCCAGCTCGGACAAGTCCCGATACCGCACAGAGTGCTTTTCCGGGTCGAAGTCGTAGAGATTGCCAAGGAGGAACCTGAGTGTGTTCCTGATCTTCCTGTAGACTTCCACGAGCTGCTTTAAGATCTCGTTTGAGACCCGTATGTCGGCGCGATAGTCCGCAGAAGCCACCCACAACCGAAGCACGTCAGCCCCGTACTGCTGTATGACCTTCTGTGGTGATATCACATTGCCCAGAGACTTTGACATCTTGCGGCCCTCGCCATCCACTACAAACCCGTGGGTGAGCACGGCCTTAAACGGAGGGAGGCCCTTCGTAGCCACGGCTGTCAGAAGGGATGATTGAAACCACCCTCTGTGCTGGTCAGAACCTTCAAGGTATAAGTCCGCAGGCCAGGCAAGCTCGTCTCGCTCTTCAAGCACCGCAGCATGGCTGGTTCCGGAGTCAAACCATACGTCCATGGTGTCTGTCTCCTTGACGAAACGACTGTCACCGCATTCTGGACACCTGTAGCCCTGAGGCAAGAGCTCGTGGGCTTCTTTCGCGAACCATGCATCCGACCCCTCCTTGCGGAAAATCGACGCCACGTGCGCAATAACCTCCATGTTGGCGATCGTGTGGCCATTGCCGCAGTAGAAAATGGGAATAGGTACGCCCCATACACGCTGCCTCGATATGCACCAGTCGCTGCGCTCCGCCACCATGTTCCAGATCCGGTCCTTGCCCCATCTTGGGATCCATTCAACCTGGTCTACAGCGCGCAGTGCTTCCTGGCGGAAACCCTCCACAGATGCGAACCATTGCACAGTTGCCCTGAATAATACCGGGTTTTTGCACCGCCAGCAGCATGGATACTGGTGATTGATGAAACCCAGCGCAAGCAGGCTGCCCGCCTTATCCAGGTATTCCGTAACCGCCTTATTACCTTCCGCGTAGAAGATCCCCTCGAACGGTCCTGATTCCTTCGTAAAGTAACCCCTGGAGTCTATCGGTACGAGCACGTCCAGCCCATATTTCTTCCCGACGTAGAAGTCTTCCTCTCCGTGCCCAGGCGCGGTGTGTACGCACCCAGTGCCCTGGTCCGTATCCACATGTTCGCCGAGAATGATCACCGAGTCCCTTTCGTAAAGCGGATGTCTGGTCACTACCCCTTCCAGTTCCTCACCAAGGTACGTCTCGAGTATCGGGCCTCGTTCCAACCCCATTGCAGAAAAGGCCTGGTCTACGAGGTCTTCCGCTACCAGAAGCTTTCCTTTATTTGAATCCACCAGGGCGTAGCGCAGCCGGGGATGAAGCGCGATTGCGAGGTTTGCGGGAATTGTCCATGGTGTGGTCGTCCAGATCACCACGCGCGCGCCTTCAGGCAGCCTGCCGCCCGATTCGGTCACGTCAAACGCCACGTAGATCGAAGGCGAGCGCTTCTCCCGGTACTCCACTTCCGCCTCGGCCAGTGCGGTCTCGCAGTCTGCGCACCAATATACCGGTTTTAGCCCTTTGTAGATGTAACCCTTGTCCACCATCTGCCCGAACACCAACAACTGCCGGGCCTCATACTCCGGCCGCAAAGTGAGGTAAGGGTGCTTCCAGTCCCCTCTCACACCCAAACGCTTGAACTGCTCCAGCTGCACATCCTTGTACTTTAGCGCAAATTCCCTGCACAATTTGCGGAGCTCAAGCGCGCTCACGCGGCTTCGGTCCACGCCGGTAGCCTTTAGAGCCTGCACCTCGATGGGAAGGCCGTGCGTATCCCACCCCGGAACGTACGGGGCGTAGTACCCGTCCATGGTGGCAAACCGTACCACGATGTCTTTCAA